>DASREB010000255.1:0-3685 GCA_035652275.1 Burkholderiales bacterium | reverse complement strand
CTCGGTACCGGTAACCGCGATGTTCGTCCACCAGCTGTAGTTCGGCGTCAGCAGCGCGTCGAGCGTCGCGGCCGGCGACGGCATGACGAATTTCGGCACGTTGCCCAGGCGCACGAACAGGTACCACGCGAGCAGCAAGGCAAGATGCGCGGCGACCGCCAATGTCCAGCGTCCGGCCTTGGTGTTCATGAGAGCCACCTTTCGAGATTCGCGCGCACGAAGTCGTCGTCGGCGAGGTCCGCGTGCTCGCGGTAGACGCGATCGATCTCCTGCGCCTGTCCCGGCGAGAGCTTCTCGTTCGGATCCAGGCACCACGTGCCTTCCAGCAAGCCTTGCCGCCGCAACACCTCGTGGCAGCCGGGGATGCAGCCGGCGAAGTTGTGCGCGACGTCGAAGAACGCGCTGTTGCAGTCCGTGACGCGCGCGTCGAGCGCCAGCAGCTCGGCATCCACCGGGCTGCGCTGGATGCGCTCCAGCAGCTGCACGGCGCTGCGCGTCCACACGCTCCAATGGCCGAGCAGCCCGCCTGTGATGCGCACGCGAACCGTCTCGTCGCCGCGGCGGATATCGAACGGCACTGCGAGATCGAGCACGATGTGATCATCGTTGCCGGTGTAAAGCGCCACCCTCTGTTCCGCGCACGCCGCGACCACACCCTTCACCACGTCGAGCGTCGCATAGCGGTTGAACGGCGCGATTTTGATGGCCACCACGTTCTCGATCGCCGCAAAGCGCCGCCAGAACTCAAAGGGCAGCGCAATGCCGCCAACGGCGATCTGCAAGTAGAAGCCAACCAGCGGCATCTCCCGCGCCACCGCCGCGCAGTGATCAATCAGCTCGTCGATCGACGCGCCCTTCATCGGCGCGAGGGACAGCATCCCCGCGTGGTAGCCGAGGCTTGCGGCGAGCTGCGCCTCCTTCTTCGCCTGCGCCGTCTTGCCCGAGAGGCCGGCGATGAGCAGCGCCTTGCGCGTCGCCGCCTCTTGCGCGGCGATGCGCAGCACGGGCTCGTACAGACCCGCTTCGCGGATCGCAAACTGCGTGGCGTGCACGCCGACTGCCAGGCCGCCGCTGCCGGCGTCGAGGTAATAGCGCGCGAGCGCACGCTGGCGCCGCTCATCCAACTTGCGGCGCGCATTCAGTGCCAGCGGGTGTGCGGGGATTACGGTGCCGCGGCGCAAAAGCGCGGCGAGCTCCGGAGGCAGCGGCCGGTGCATGTTAAGCGGTCGGTCGCCGATGGTAGCATCGGCGGCTTAGCAAACGGAGGAGGATCCATGCGCAGGCTTTTGATTGCCGCTGCGGCCGCAGTCATTGCATTACCGGCGGCGGCGCAACAGAAAATCGATTTCATCCTCAATTGGGTGCCGGGTGGCGACCACGCGCCCTACTACTACGCCAAGAAGCTCGGCTGGTACCAGAAAGAAGGCATCGATCTCAACCTGGAGCCGGGCAAAGGTTCGGCGCTCGCGACGCAGAAGGTCGGCGCCGGCGCGAACCCCGTCGGTCTCGCCGACATGGCCGGCGTGCTGGTCGCCAAAGGCAAGGGCGTCGACGCCGTGGCGGTGTTCAACGTCTATGCCAACTCGCCGCAAGGCATGTACTGGCTGAAGAGCTCGGGCATCAAGGGCATCAAGGATTTCCCCGGCAAGAAGATCGGCAACCCGGCCGCGGATGGCGCGCGGGTGATGTGGCCGGCGCTTGCCAAGGCGAACGGCATCGATCCCAAGTCGGTCACCTGGGTGAACATCGACGCCAATGCCAAGCTCGCCGCGCTGAAGGCGCACACCATCGACGTCACCACGTCGTTCTACAACCTGCACCACGTCTTCAAGAAAGAGCTGGGCGACGACATGGGCTTCCTCGCCTGGCGCGATGTCGGGCTCAACCCGTACGGCAACTCGGTGATCGTCAACGGCGACTATCTGAAAAAAAATCGCGCGATGGTCGGCAAATTCGTGAAGGTGACGCAGCGCGCTTTCGCCGAATGCGTAAAGCAGCCTAACCCCTGCGTGCAGGCGCTGGTCGACGCCAACGGCGCGCTCAGCTTCGACAACGAGCTCGTCAACTGGCAGCTTGTCGAGGTGCTGATGAGCGACAAGATCTCGCAGACCGTGGCGCTCGGCTGGCACGATGACAAGCGCATGCAGGACGATTACAAGCTGGTCAAGGACTACGTCGGCATCGACAAGCCCTACGACGTGAAGACGACCTACACGAACGAGTTTCTCGACAAGTCGGTCAAGATGATCCCCGTGAAAGGGGACTGACGACGTACGACGGCGTTCTGCTGGGGGCGGGGCACAACAGCCTCGTCCTGCAGGCCTACCTCGGGCGCGCCGGTCTCAAGACCGTGTGCCTCGAGCGCAGTCCGCGGATCGGCGGCGGCCTCGCGACCATCGAGCATCCGCGCTGGCCGGGCTACCGGCACAACATCCACTCGTTCTTCCATCGCGCGCTCGACCAGATGCCGTGGTACCGCGAGCTCGAGCTCGAGCGGCGCGGCGCGAAGTACTTGGAGCCCGAGCTCAACGTGGCGCTGCTTCTCAAGAGCGGCGACGCGCTCTGCTGGTGGACCGATTTCGAGCGCACCGTCGAATCGTTCGCGCAGTTCAGCGCGCGCGACGCCGCGACGCTCAGGCGCTGGCGCGAGGCGTTCGTGCCGATTCTGGAAAAGATCCTCGGTCCCGAGTCACGCCGGCCGCCGGTGCATCCCGACGAGCGCCGCCGGGCGCTCGAGAAAACCGCCGAAGGGCGCCTGCTCCTCGAGACCAGCGCGCTGTCACCGCTCGAATTCGTCGAGCGCGAGTTCAGCCACCCGGTGGTCAAGGCGGGGCTGCTCTTCTTCAACGGACTGCGCGAGGTCGATCTGCGCCTGCGCGGCTTCGGCCACCACATTCCAGCGCTGCTCGCGAGCCCGGCAAAGGCGCAGCTCTGCGTCGGCGGCGCCGCGCGGCTCGCCGATGCGCTCGCGCACGCCGTGCGTGAAACGGGCGGCGAGATCCGCACCTCCTGCGAGCCGCGGCGCATCGTGATCGAGCGGGGGCGCGTGAGCGGCGTGGAGACCGCGGCTGGCGAGATGATTCGCGCCCGCTTTGTCGCCTCCAGCTTGAATCCGCAGCAGACCTTCGTCGATCTGCTGAACGCGCCGCGCGAACTGCAGGACCAGGCGCGCAACTTCGAATACAACCTGCTCGCGCCGCTCTTCGCGTTGAACCTGGTGCTCAAAGCCCCGCCGCGCTACCGCGGGCTCGACAAGCCGTTCATGGTGATCCTCGGCCTTGAGCGCTACGAGCAGTTCAACGACATCGTGCGCCACCACGAAGCGGGCACCATTCCGCCGCCGGTGATGTGGGGCGCGTGCCCGACGCTCTTCGATCCGACACAGGCGTCCGCCGGCGGGCATACGGCATTCATGTGGGAGAAGCTGCCCTACCGGTTGCGCACTGGCGAGTGGGACGCCGTGCGTGACGCCCACGCTCAGGAGATGCTCGAGGTCTGGACGCGATACGCGCCGAATCTCGCCGACGACACGCTGGGCTGGTTTGCGCGCAGCCCGCTCGATACCGAGCGCGAGCTGCCCAACATGCGCGGCGGCGATCTGCTGGTCGGCTCCTTCGCCGGCGGCCAGGTCGGCTATGACCGGCCGTTCCGCGGCGCGGGCCAGTACCGCACGCCGCTCGAGGGC
>DASREB010000254.1:0-6731 GCA_035652275.1 Burkholderiales bacterium | reverse complement strand
TTCGGCGAGAAGATGCTCGCTTTCTACGATCGGGTATTCGACGGCCGCGAGCTGCGCCTCCTCGGCTACTCGCGCCAGCGCCTCGCGGCGAACTGGAAGCTGATCCTCGAGAACATCAAGGACACCTGCCACGCGAGCCTGTTGCACGTGTTCTTCGTCACCTTCGGCCTCTTCCGCGTCGACAACCCGTCGAAGGTACGCATGGACGAGACCGGGCTGCACACGGCGCTCATCTCGGAGCGCGGTCGGCAGGAGCTGAACGAGGGCACGCGGCAGATGCATTCGTTCAGGCAGCAGCTCGCGCTGCAGGACCCGCGGCTGCTCGACACGGCACGCGAGTTCCCGGGCGACGCCACCGTGATCATGCACACCTTCTGGCCCAATCTCATCCTGCAGCAGCAGTCGAACACGCTCGCGACGCGGCAGATCGTGCCGCGCGGTCCGCAGGCATTCGACCTGCACTGGACCTTCTTCGGCTACGCCAGCGACGATGAAGAGATGACGCGTCGGCGGCTGCGGCAGGCGAACCTGATGGGACCCGGCGGCCTTGTCTCCATCGACGACGGCGAGATCATCGAGCGGGCGCAGCACGGTTTCGCAGCCGCCGCGGACGCCGTCAGCATCAACGAGATGGGCGGCCATGATTACGGCGACTGCGACCACATGGTGACCGACGTGGCGCTGCGCGCCTTCTATCGCGGCTACCGCAACGTCATGGGCCTATGAGCCTCCGCGAGGAGCTCGAGGACTTCTACGCCGATTACAGCGAGGTCATAGACAGTGGCGCGCTCGAGCGCTGGCCCGAGCTCTTCATCGAGCCCTGCCTCTATCGCATCGTCTCGAAGGAGAACCACGACAAGGGTCTGCCGCTCAGCCTGATGCTCTGCGAGAGCCTCGGCATGCTGAAAGACCGCGCCCACGCCTCCAAGGAGCTGAACGTCTACGCGCCGCGCGCGTGGCGCCACAGCATCACGCAGGTCCGCGGCCGCGAGGACGCCGGGCGCATCTCGGCGCAAGCCAACTTCGCCGTGTTCGAGACCCTGCCCGATCAGCACACGCGCATCCTCTGCGCCGGCCGCTACCTCGACACGATGGTGCGCACGCCGGCCGGACTCAGGCTGCGCGAGAAGATCTGCGTCTACGACGCCGCGCTGATTCCCGGTTCCATCGTCATGCCCTTGTGATTCGTGCCCGAATGGCTACTTCTCGGTCGCTTTGGCCCGCTCGACCATCAGGTTGTATGCATCCTTGATGCGCGGATTTTTCTGCGCCACCTCGTCCGCCGCGGCCCGCATGCGCTTCTGGAACTCGACCTGGTCGGGACCGGTGATGCGGTGGATCTGGCCGCCGTTGGACTTCCACTGCGCCTCCGCCTTGCCGATCTCGTCGACGCTCCACTTGTTCATCTCCGGCTCGAGCTTGGCCGAAGTCTCCAGCACGGCCTTGCGCACGTCAGCGGGCAAGCCGTCGAACCACTTCTTGCCGACGTAGAACATCGAGAGAATCGTGCCGTCGCCGTCGACCTGGGTGACGTCCTTGACGATGTCGTAGTACTTGAACGTGGTGAAGATGGTGATGCCGGTGCGCACGCCGTCGATTGCGCCGGACGCGAGCGCCTGCACCGCCTCGGACGGCGCCATCGGCACGCCGGTCACGCCGATGTGCTGCAGCGGCACGGTGTGCATCTGTGAAGCGAGCACGCGGACCTTCATTCCCTTGAAGTCGGCGAGGCTGGTCACCGGCTTGCGGGTCGCCCAGACGTTGCCGCCATACAGGACGACGCCGAGGCCCTTGATGCCCTTCGCGTCGCCGAAGCCGAACAGCGCCTCGCGGAACTTCGCGTCCTCGGTCAGGCGCACCGCATGGTGGATGTCCTTGATCAGGCCCGGCGCGCCGACGATCTGGAAGCGCGGATCGACGCCGACGATGAACTCCGGCGGTCCGATTACCCCTTCGACCGTGCCGAGCGCGAGGCCCTCGAGCATGCGCGCGTTGTTGCCGAGCTGCTCGGCCGGATAGACCTCGACCTTCACCTTGCCGGCGAGCTGCTTGTTGAGGCGCTCGGCGAGGCGCTTGATGTACTCGTGCTGCACATCGTTGATCGTCGCCGTGCCGAGCTTGATCACCGTCTGCGCGGCGGCCGGCGTCGCGGCAACGGCGAACATCAAGGCGCCGAGCGCGACTAGACGTCCTCGCTTCATCTCCTCCTCCCTCCTTTGTTGAATTGCGTACCGAACATAACCTAATCGCGCGGGTCGATCGGCGTCTTCACTGCCGTGCGCGCCTCGATCGGTTGCGCGCCGGCGAAAAGCAGCTCCTCGCCGTAACGCGGCCCGACCAGCTGCACGCCGACCGGCACGCCGTCGGCGAGCGTCGCCGGGCAGGCGAGCCCGGGCAGGCCGAGGGTCGAGCAGGCAAGCGTCGGCACCTGCGCACGCAGGAGCCCAGCCATCGCCGCGTCGCCTTTCTGGTCCTCGTCGACGGCGAAAGGCCGCTGCGAGGAGACCGGCAGCACGGCGAACTGGTAGCGCTCGAAGAACACCATCCAGCGCCGCAGCAGCGCCGCGCGGCGCGCGAGCGCGGAAACGTAGCCTTCGTAGTCCAAGGGCTGGATCGCCGCCACCATCGAGCGGCGTGCGCGCTTGCACGCCTCGTCGCCGAGCGCCTCGATGGCCTTGGTCGTGCCCGCGCGGTCGTCCTTGGACACCGCGTTCTCGCTCACCACCAGCGTAAAGAAGAGCGAGCCCGCCTCGTGCAAATGCGGCGGCGGCGCCTCTTCCACCGCGTAGCCCGCCTCCGCCAGCCATTTGCCCGCCTGCCTGACCGCTGCCGCTACCGCCGGATCCACCTCTGCTTCCGGAATCCCGGCGCATAACGCGACCCTGCCCTTGGCGGGCGCTTCGTCGCGCAGGGGCACAGGCACCCACCACGGGTCGCGCGCGTCGCGTCCCATCATGGCGAGCGTTCCAAGGCGCAGATCGAGCACCGAGCGCGCGAGCGGCCCTTGCGTGTTGGCGAGCTGCGTCGCGACGGCGAGCGTCTCGGGCACGCCGGGCTCGAAGGTCGCAATGCGCCCGAGCGAAGGCCGCAGCCCGTAGACGCCGCAGGCGTACGACGGATAGCGGATGGAGCCCGCGCGGTCGTTGCCGTGCGCGAGCGCGCCCATGCCGGTCGCCACCGCGGCTGCCGCGCCGCCGCTCGAGCCGCCCGGCGTGCGCCTCGGATCCCAGGGGTTGAGCGTGCGGCCGTGCAGCTCGCAGTCGGTGAAGTAGCGGGTGCTGAAGGCCGGCACGTTGGTGCGGCCGATGAAGATCGCGCCCGCCTTGCGCCACAGGATCACCGGCGGGCTCTCGGCCTCTGGAATCTTGTTCTTGAACGCAACGACCCCGTTGGTCGTCGGTCGACCCGCCATGTCGACGTTGATCTTCAGCGTCACCGGCACGCCATGCAGCGCTCCAAGATCGGCGCCCGTCTTCACCGCCGCATCCGCCTTGTCCGCCGCGGCGAGCGCCTCATTCGCCATCAGATCGACGATGGCGTTGACGCGCGGATTGACGGCCGCGATGCGCGCGAGGCAGCTCTCCACCGCTTCGCGCGAGGAAACCTCGCGCGCGCGGATCGCGCGTGCCAGTTCTGCAGCGCCCCAACGCCAGAGGTCTTTCACTTCGCGAACGGCTTCTCGGCGTCGAGGCGCCGCTTGGCGTCGCGCGCGACCGAGAGATCGAAGAGCTGCTCGCGCGTCGCCTTCTTCTCCACGTAGGTGAAGTAGTCGGCCCAGTAGTCCTGCATCGCGAGGATCGAGTCGATCGGCGGGTTGCCGTCTTCGGCGATGTACGACCAGTGCGGCGCGATCGCCTTGACGAGCTCGGGCTTGTTGAGGAAGGTGTTCTTGGCGAGGATCTCGAGGACCTCCGGGTGCTTGTCCGGCGCGGTGGCGGCGGCGTTGAATTCCTTCACGCCCTGCAGGTACGCCATGGCAAAGCGCACCAGCACATCGCGCTTGCCCTTCACGAACTCGCCGCGCGCGGCGTACACCGCGATCGAGCTGTTCGGCTCGATCTGGTCACCGGTCGCGAGAATCGGACCCCATTTGTTGTTCTGGGCGAAAAAGCCGAACTGGTAGGCGAGGTCGGTGGCGTCCACCTGCTTCTGCCCGAGCATCTTCATCAGGTCGGGCTGCGGCACGCCGACGATCCATTGCACGTCCTTGCGCGGATCAAGGCCGGCCTTCTGCAGCGCGCGCGCAAAGTCGTACTGGTTGATGCTGCCGAGCGCGCCGACGCCGAGCTTCTTGCCCTTCAGCTTGGCGAAATCGGCCGGCTTGCGGATGCCGCTGTCGTAGAGTTCCTGCGTCACGTTCACCGCGAGATAGCCGTAGCCCGGGCGGTTGTGCCCGCGGTCGAGCACGATGACGAGCGGTGCGCCCTTGGCGATGCTGTTGAAGAAGCTCGCCGTGGCCGGCATCAGGGCGATGTCGAGCTCGCCCGCGAGCAGGCCGGGAACGGCGAAGGCGCCGTCGTTGAACTTCTTCACCTGCGGATCGATGCCGACCTTCTTGAAATAGCCGCGCGCCTGCGCGACGTAGAAGCCGCCGCCGGAGATGAACGGCCCTTCGCCGACGTTGATGACATCGTCCGCCCGCGCGGCAAGCGCGCCGCAGGCGAGCATGAGCGTCAGCACCATTCTCGAGAACATCCCGGATCCTCCTTGCTCTTAGTGGCCGTCGCGATAGGCGGTCCACGGCGCGACCTTGCGGTCGATCCACTGCTGCAGCTTGATGACCAGCGCGCCGAACACCGCGAGCGCGACGAGATCGGCGAACACCTTCTCGGTTTCCATCACCTGCCCGGCCTGCATGAGCAGGTAGCCCATGCCGCTCTGGCTGGAGCCGCCGATCATCTCGGCTGCGATCACGAGGATTATGGTGACGCCCATGCCGAGGTGCAAGCCGGCGAAGATGCTCGGGATGGCAGCCGGAATCACGACCTTGAGCTGGATCTGTCGCGCGCTCGCGCCCAGGTCCTGCGCCGCCTTGATGAGGCCGCGGTCGACCTCGCGGATGCCGGCATAAGCGCTGATCACGATCGGAAAGAACGCAGTGATGGCGCTGATCACGATCTTGTACGCCTCGCCGGTGCCCAGCCAGATGAGGAGCAGCGGGATGAGCGCGATCTTGGGCAGCGGGTAGAGCGCGGCAATCCACGGGTCGGCGATGCGCGCCGCAAGGCGCGACATGCCCATGAGCACGCCGAGCCCCACGCCGGCGAGGGCGGCAACCGCGAAGCCGGCGAAGATGCGCAGGACCGTCACCCCGAGGTTGGCCGGCAGCGAGCCGTCGGCCACCATGCGGCCGAAGTAGAGCGCGATCGCGCTCGGCGCCGGCAAGTAGATCGGCGCGATGCCGCGTGCACGCACGACGAGCTCCCATGCGAGCACGAAGAAGACGATGACGAGCGCCGGCAGCGCCCGCTCGGCGAGCCGCGTCGCGCCGCGCGCGGCGCTCATG
This sequence comes from Burkholderiales bacterium, assembly GCA_035652275.1. Taxonomy (GTDB): domain Bacteria; phylum Pseudomonadota; class Gammaproteobacteria; order Burkholderiales; family SG8-39; genus SCGC-AG-212-J23. The sequence continues at coordinate 1,225 of DASREB010000254.1, read as the reverse complement.
CCGCGCTCAGGGCAGCCGCCTGCTGCGCCATCGAGGTCATCACTTCCTCGCGGATCAGATGGAACGCGCGGTCGAAAAGCGCGGCAAAGGCCGGCGTGCTCACCATTTCGGGCGTACGCGGCCGCGGCAGCTCGACGGCCAGCACCTCCTTGATGCGTCCGGGTCGCGCGCTCATCACGATGACTTCGTCGCCGAGGAAGATCGCTTCCTCGATGGCGTGGGTCACGAAGAGCACCGTCTTATGCGTGCGATCGAAGATGTGCGCGAGCTCCTCCTGCATGATGATCTTGGTCTGCGCGTCGAGCGCCGCGAACGGCTCGTCCATCAGCAGGATCGGGCGCTCGAGCACCAGTGCGCGCGCGAGCGCGACGCGCTGCCGCATGCCGCCGGAGAGCTGTCCCGGCAGGTAGTCCTCGAAACCCGTGAGCCCGACCGAAGCGACCAGCGCGCGCGCACGCTCGCGGCGCTCGCGCCGCGGCATGCCTTGCATCTCGAGGCCGAAGGCGACGTTGTCGAGGACGCTGCGCCATGGGAAGAGATTGAGGCTCTGCCATACCATGACCGAGCCGGCACCGAGCGCGCGCGGCTCGCGCGGACGCGCCGGATCGATGATGCGCACCTTGCCGCTCGTTGCCGGCTCGAGCCCGCCGACGATCTGCAAGAGCGTGCTCTTGCCGCAGCCGCTCGGCCCGAGGAGGCACGAGAATCGCCGCGAAGCGAAGCGATGCGTGAAGCGCTCGAGCGCGACGATGTCCGCGCCGCCGCGCCCGGGCCAGACCTGCGTTACCTCCTCGACGATGACGTCCATGCCGTTAGCGCGAAATGCTGCTATTGCTGCCCGTCATTGGCGACATAATGCCACTCGGACAGCGGGAGAAAAATCGGCGCAGGCATGTTCGAATTCTCTCCGGGGCACTACCGCTGGTCGTACAACACGCTGCTCGCTTTTTCTGCCGGCGGACAGCTCGGCGATTTCGCGCTCATCGAAAAAGCGCTGCGCGAAGAGGTCGGGCAGGACGACGCCTGGCATCGCGAGTGGGCGCGGCTCGCCGCGATCCTCGAGCAGCGGGCCAAGCACGGCTCGCGGCTCACCGCGGCGGAGAACTACTTTCTCGCGAGCCTCTACCACACCATCGGCGAGCATTTCATCCCGCCCGCGTCGCCCGAGCGGCTCGCTTCCTATAAGGAGGTGCTGCGCACTTTCGACCTCGGCCGCGAGGCTTCG
>DASREB010000253.1:0-2494 GCA_035652275.1 Burkholderiales bacterium | reverse complement strand
CCGCCGGTTTTGTCGGTGGCGGCGACGGCGCAGATGGTGGCGGGGCACGCACACAGCGTCCAGCCACTATTGCGCATCCTCACAAGGCATCTCGCTTTCCGGAACGCCGCTTGCTGAAGCGCTCGTCAGGAAGGGAGCTTCGGCGGCCGCTGGCGATGGTCGCTTTAACCGAGACAAAGGCGGATCGCCCGCGAAGCGGGGGCCCAGCATTCATTTCCCGCGGTCAGCGATGGCGTAAATGATGAGCGCTGTCGCCAGGCCGGCGATGGCGACGGTGATGCCGAGCTGCTTTCCTTCGAAGCGCGCGACCATCCAGCGGTTGATGTCGTCGAACAGCACGGCCATCTTGCCGCCGTAGCGCTCGAGCTGCCGCTGATACGCCTTCGAGCTGGCCTGATCCACCGGATAGGCGGTGTCGCCGATGACGACGTACGTCTGCGCCCCTGGCTCCTCCGAGAACGCGTAGATCACCGCGCCCGCAGCGAGGCCGACGATGAGGACGGCGAGCGCGAGAAGCTTCACCCCGAAAAGAAAAAGCCCCGGGCTTGCACCCGAGGCTTTTTCATTCCAGGCAGCCGGCCTAGATACGTGGCCGGACTCCCTTCGTCAGGATTGACCCCCAGACTTGCGGGTGGATCCTCCGTTAGAGTCCTGCCGGCCGGTAGTGCCTTGGTCATCTCTCACGGGATCACCTCCTTTCGTAGTTGCCAGTCTTTAGTTTAGCAGGCGCGAATCCGCCTCGCCGCCGCCAGCGCTGGGGCGTTCCGCTTTCTAAAACAACTTTGCGTGGCAGCCGCGCGGAGAGCGCCACGCCGTCGACGTACCAGGTGCGCTCGCCGGCTGCGGTGTTTTTCGCGGCCTTAAGCCGCGCTTCATAGCGCGTCCAACGCCCGTAAAACGCGCGGCGTGGGTTGCGCGGTGCGCGCGGCCACGGCTCTCGGTCGCTCGCCGGAAATGCCCACGCGCCGAGCTTGAGGAAGTCGCGCTTCACCATCGGCTCGATGTCGACGCCCGGCACGCCGCGCTCGAGCAGCACGCAGGCCACCCAGCCGCCCGAGTGCGACACACTGCTGCCGATGCGGCCCTGGGGCGCCCATTGCTCGCGCGAAACGCCGACGAGCCATCGCCCCGCGAGGAATTCGCGCCGGCGGCGCGACGTGGCGAAACGCGCATAGCGCGTGCGCTCGGCCGCAGAAAGCCCTTCGCGCGTCGCGGCGAGCGTCCGCGCGCCGATCTCGGCGATGCGCGCGTACGCTACCCAGGCGCGGCGCGCCATTGCCGCAGGATCAGGCTCGCATTCGTGCCGCCGAAGCCGACGCTGTTCGACATCACCGTGCCAAGGCGCGCTTCTCGCGTTTCGCGCACGATCGGCAGGCCGCGCACGGCCGGATCAGGATCCTCGAGGTTCGCGCAGCCGGCGACGTAGCCCTGCTGCATCATCAGCAGGCAATAGATCGCTTCCTGCGCGCCGGAGGCGGCGACGGCATGGCCGGTCAGTCCCTTGGTGGAGGAGAACGGCGGCACGCTGCCGAAGACATCGCGCATCGCCTCGACCTCAGCGATGTCGCCCGCTGGTGTCGAGGTCGCATGCGTGTTCACGTAGTCCATCGTGTTCACGCGAGCCTCGGCCAGCGCCGCGCGCATCGCGCGCGCGATGCCGCCGGGTGAGGGCACCACCATGTCGGCGCCGTCGGAGGACGCGCCGTAGCCGACGAGCTCGCCAATGGGTCGCGCGCCGCGGGCGAGGGCGCTCTGCATCTCTTCCAAGATCAAAATCCCGGCGCCGCCGGCGAGCACGAAGCCATCGCGCTCGGCGTCGTATGGCCGCGACGCGGCCTGCGGTCGGTCGTTGAAATGCGTCGAGAGCGCGCGCATCGCGTCGAACATCAGCGCCGTGGTCCAGCGCACCTCGTCGGCGCCGCCGGCGATGACGCGGTCGAGCTTGTCGAGCTGGATCAGCTCCGCGCCGTGGCCGATGCAGTGCGCGGAGGTCGAGCACGCCGAGGCAATCGAGTAGCTCGCGCCCTGGATGCCGAACGCCGTGACGAGGTTGGCGGACGCCGAATTTGCCATCAGTCGCGGCACGGCGTACGGCGGCACCTTGCGGGCGCCATGCTCGCGGGCGAGCGCCACGGTGTCCGCCATCTCGAGCGAGGGGCTTGAGCCCGAGCCGACGATGAGCCCGGTGCGCGGGTTCGCCAGCAGGTCGCGATCGAGGCCCGCCTCGCCGATGGCGGCCGTGGCCGCGTGGTACGCGTAGAGCGCCGCGTCGGGCATGAAGCGGCGTAGCTTGCGATCGACGGGTGGCAGCGCTTGCAGGTCAGGGATGCCAGCGACCTCGCTGCGCAGCCCGGCGGATGCGAATTCTTCCACGCGGCGAATGCCGCTTCGGCCGTGGCGCAGTGAGGCGGTAACCTCGTCCAGCGTGTTGCCAATGCAGGAGACGATGCCGCGCCCGGTGATCACTACACGCCTGGACATGCTCCGCTATTAT
>DASREB010000252.1:0-3986 GCA_035652275.1 Burkholderiales bacterium | reverse complement strand
CGACGACGCCACGCGCGCCGCGTTCACCGACGACGGCTGGTTCCGCACCGGCGATCTCGCGATCGAGCGCAATGGCTACTACGCGATCACCGGCCGCTGCAAGGACATCATCAATCGCGGCGGGGTGAAGTTCAACCCGGCCGATGTCGAGGCGCTGCTCGACGCGCATCCGCAGATCCAGCAGGCGGCGATCGTGCCAATGCCCGATCCGGTGCTCGGCGAGAAGGCCTGCGCCTTCGTCACGCTGCGCCCGGGATGCGACGCGCCGACGCTCGCTGACGTGGTGCGCTACCTCCTCACGAAAGAGATCGCCAAGAACAAGCTGCCCGAGCGGCTGGTGGTGATTCCGGAGATGCCGCTCACGCCGACGCGCAAGATCATCAAGACCAGGCTGCGCCCGCCGGAACAAGTGTGAGCCGCTTCGCGCTGGTCGTCACGGCGCTGCTCGCCATGGCCTACGCCTACCTCGCCGCGCGGCTCGCCACCGCGCCCTGGGGCGCCGCGGCACTCGCGCTGCCGTTCGTGCTGATCTGGATCATGCCGGTGCTCTACTGGGGCACCGGCCGCAGCCGCGAGGGCTGGCTCGATCAGCTGGTGCACCGCGCGAGCTACCTGTCGATGGCGTGGGTGAGCTTCGCGCTGGTGCTGACGCTCGCGCGCGACCTGCTGCTCGTCGCCACGCTGCCGGCCTCGCTCGCCAGCGCGCACGCCGAGATCGCCACTGCCGGCGTACCGCTCGTCCTCGGCGGCTCGCTCGTCGCCATTGCGTTCGGTGCGGCCGCCGCCTTCCGGGGACCGCGCATCGAGCGCGTCGATCTGCCGATCGCCGGCCTGCATCCCGACCTCGATGGCTTGCGCATCGCGCAGATCAGCGACCTGCACGTCGGGCCGAACATCGGCCGGCGCTACGTGCAGCGCGTGGCGGACCTTTGCCGCACGCTCAACCCCGACCTCATCGTGCTGACGGGCGACATCGTCGATGGTCCGGTGCCGCGCCTCGCGGGCGATGTCGCGCCGCTCGTGGAGCTCGCGCGCGACGGCAACGTCTATTTCATCCTCGGCAACCACGACTGCTACGCCGGCGCGGCCGCCTGGATCGCGCACTGGCGCGAGGCCGGCATGCATGTGCTGCTCAACTCGCACGAGCTCGTGCGGCGCGGCGCCGCGCGCCTTCTCGTTGGCGGCGTGGTCGATCCCGCTTACGGCCGCCTGCGCCCGGAGATCGCAATACGCGAGCCGGCGGACTTCAAGCTGCTCCTCGCCCACAACCCGCGCCTCGCGCGCCTCGGTGCCGAAGCGGGCTTCGACCTGCAGCTCTCCGGCCACACGCACGCCGGCCAGTTCTTCCCGTGGACGCTCGCCGTGCGCCTGGTGCACGCGCCGCACGTCGCCGGCCTCTCTCGCGAAGGCAGGATGCAGGTCTATGTGAGCGCCGGCACCGGCACCTGGGGCCCGCCGGTGCGCTTCGGCACCAATCCGGAGCTCACGCTGATCCGCCTCGTGCGCGCGTGAAAAAGAAACGGGGTCAGGCACCGATTTCCGACACCCGCCCGCGGCGGCGCCGCCGCCGGTATCACTACTGCGTGTATGTGATCGAGCTCGCGCCGGAAGTGCTGCAGCATGGCCGCTTCCGCAAGGCCAATCCGAACTACAACGCGATGAAGCCTTGCGTCTACGTCGGCATGACCGGCATCGACCCGGACGTGCGCTTCGACAAGCACAAGGCCGGCATCCAGGCGAACCGCTACGTCATGCTCTATGGCGTGCGCCTGATGCCCGAGCTCTACACCGCCTACAACCCGATGCCTTACGATGGTGCGCGCGACATGGAAGTCGAGCTCGCCATCGCGCTGCGCGAAAGAGGCTACGGCGTGTGGCAGGGATAAATGGGCACGGACGCCATTCTTCTCATCTGGAATGTGGAGGAGCGATGAAGCGCCTGATCGCTTTTGCAGCGCTCTTGATCTTCTCGGTGCTTGCGCACGCCGCATATCCCGAGCGCCCCATCACGCTGATCGTCGCCTATCCGCCGGGCGGCGGCACGGACCTCGTGGCGCGGGCGCTCGCGCCGTTCGTCGAGAAATATCTCGGCGGCGGCGCGAAGATCGTGGTGGTGAACCGCGCCGGCGCCGGCGGCGAAGTGGGCTTCGCCGCGCTCGCCAACTCCCTCGCGGACGGCTACACCATCGGCTTCGTCAATACGCCGCCGCTCCTTACCATCCCGATCGAGCGCCAGGCGCAGTTCCACTGGCAGCGCTACGACTACATCGGCAACATCATCGACGATCCGTGCAACTTCTCGGTGCACGCCGAGACGCCGATCAAGAATCTCGCCGAGCTCGCCGCCTACGCCAAGGCGCATCCCGGCGAAGTGACCGTCGGCACGACCGGCATCGGCTCCGACGATCACATCGCGATGCTGAAGTTCGAGCGCGCCGCCGGCGTGAAGATGCGCCACGTGCCGTTCAAGGGCTCGGCGGACGTGCGCGCGGCGATCGCGGGGAAGCAGATCATGGTCGCGGCGATCAACATCGGCGAGGCGCTGCAATACCAGAAAGGCGGCACCGCGCTCAGAAATCTCGTGCAGATGAGCCCGGCGCGCACCAACCTCGCGCCCGACCTCGCCACCGCGCGCGAGCAGGGCTTCGACATCGAGATGTCCTCATTGCGCGGCATGGCGGCGCCGAGAGGCTTGCCGGCTGACATCCGCCAGCGCCTCGTCGCCGCGGTCGAGCGCGCCGCCGCCGATCCGGAATTTCAGGCGCAGGCGGTGAAGTTCTTCGCGCCGCTGCGCTACCTGTCGCCTTCACAGTACGAAGCCATCGTGCGCGACGCCGACCTCATGTACCGCGCCATGTGGCGCGATATGCCGTGGGCCGACAAATAAGTGTCTATGCCTACAAAGCGAACGGGAAGCAGCAATGCCTCAACGCCCACTTGAACGCATTTGCTACGTCGAGGATGACGAGCACGCGCAGCTCATCGTCCGCATGTCGCTGGAAAAGCTAGGCAAGATGAAGGTCGAAATCGTCAACGATCCCAACCGAGCCATCGAGGTCATTACTCGCTTCAACCCGGACCTCGTGATGCTCGATTGGATGATGCCCGGCATGGACGGCCCGGCGCTCTTTCGCAAAATGAAGCAGGACCCGCAGCTCGCCGCGCTGCCTATCGTGTTCATCACAGCCAAGACCATGCCGCACGAACTGGACGAGCTCATCGCGCTCGGCGCCACCGCAACCATCTCCAAGCCTTTTTCACCCAAGGATTTACCGGACCAGCTGCGCGCCATCTGGTCGAAGCTCCCTTAGAGCTGGGCGGCTCGCTCGACTCCGCGCGTGCGTGCCACAATGGGCGCCATGCCGGCCGCGCGGCGCTGGTATTCCATCCTCTACATACAGGTGCTGATCGCCATCGCGATCGGCACCGCCATCGGCTACTTCTGGCCGAAGACCGGCGCGGCGCTGAAACCGCTGGGCGACGGCTTCATCCAGCTCATAAAGATGATGATCGCGCCGGTGATCTTCTGCACCATCGTGCACGGCATCGCCTCGATGCGCGACTTGACCAAGGTCGGCCGCGTCGGCGTCAAAGCGCTCGTGTACTTCGAGCTCGTGTCGACGCTCGCGCTGGCGATCGGGCTGCTGGTCGGCGAGATCGCGCATCCGGGCGCCGGGTTCAACATCGGTCCGGCGAGCCTCGACCCGAAGGCGGTCGCGGGCTACGTCACGCGCGCGAAGGAGGAGGGCATCGTCTCGCACATCCTCGCGATCATTCCGAATACTTTCGTCGACGCCTTCGCCAAGGGCGATCTCCTGCAAGTGCTGCTGATTTCGATCCTGACCGGCTTCGCCATCTCGCGCATGGGCGCGCTCGGCGAGCGCATCGCGCGCGTGATCGAAGCGGCGGGCCAGGTGTTCTTCCGCATCATCGCCATCATCGTGCGCGCGGCGCCGATCGGCGCGCTCGGCGCGATGGCGTTCACC
>DASREB010000251.1:0-29680 GCA_035652275.1 Burkholderiales bacterium | reverse complement strand
GAGCGCGGCAAGCCCGAGGAGCGCATCGCGATTTGCCGGCTCTTCGCGCAAGGCTTCCTCGTAGGCATTGCGCGCGCCGTTGAAGTCACCGGCGGCATACGCCGCATAGCCCGCGGCAACCTTTGGGTGCACCTGCGGCGGGTTGCGCGACACCGTCGTAGCGGGTTCGACGGGCGCTGGTAGCGAGGCGGCGAGCCGGCGCGGCTCAGGCGGACGCAGCCGCGGAGTCTCAACCGGCGCTTCGGCGCGCGGCGCGGGCACGGCGGCCATTGGCACGGGCGCGGCAGCGATTGGCGGGAAGGCGGCGGCTTTGGCCGGCGTCGCCGGCAGGCCCGGGACCGCGTTCGGCACGCTCACCGGCGCGGCCGCAGCCACCGCCGGGCTGGCCTCGGCGGGCAGTGCGCTCGCTTCGCTCGGGCGCGGCGGATTGAGGTTGACGAGGGCGGGCGACGGGCGCAGCTGGACCCAGAAGTAAATCAAGGTGCCAAGCGCGAAGATGCCGAGCACGCCTACCGTGACGTAGAACGGCAGGCGGGGATTCGGTTCGCGGAACTTGGCCTCGAAAACCTTCTTCGCGCTCGCGCGGCCCGCAGCCTCGGTCGGTGGGCTGGCCGTCGCAGTGCCCGGGCGAGGTGCCGGCTTCGCCGGCGCGGGGTCCGGCGCGATCTCGAGTGCGACGCGCGCGCTGGGCGCAATCGGCGGCGACACGAGATCGTCGGTGACAATCTCGAGCGGCGCGGTGATCTGGGGCAGCTTGTCGCGCGTGACGACCATGCTCGGCTCCGCCGGCGCCGCAGCGGCGCTCGTGCTGGTGCTCGCGCTTTCGCCACGCGCGCGGCGTTGCGCCTCCTCCTTGGCTCGCTCGGCCTTCTTCAGCGCCTCGAGCAGCAGGCTCATGCGGGCGGCACCGTCAGTAAAGCGGCCGGTCGCCCGGACCGAGCGGTGGCTGGATCTTGCCCGGGTTCGGCTTGGAGAAGAAATCCTGGCCGGGCAGCTGGTTGCGCAGCGTGCGGAAGTCCCCGTCCAAGGTCGGATCCTGGATCACGGTCGCGCGCAGGAAGATGACCAGCTCGGACTTGCGGCTGAGGTCCGAGCGGCTGGAAAGCATCTCACCGATGATCGGAATGCTGCGGATACCCGGAATGCCGGTGTCGGTGTTTTCGACGATGTCCTGCATCAGCCCGGCCAGCACGCCGATCTGCCCGCTTTGCAAACGCAGCATCGAGTCGAATTCGCGCGTCTCGAAGACCGGGATGATGTTGGGCACGGCATTCGGGTTGCTGGTCGTCGGCTGCAGCGCGGGGTTGGGGTCGGTGACCGAGTCGACGCGGCGCCGAATCGTCGGCCGCACGTTGAGCACGATCTGGTCCGCGGCGCTCACCTGCGGCAGCACTGCCATCATGAAGCCTTCGGCGGCAATGTTCGGGGTGGTGGTGAACGACGGCTGCACGACCGCCGTGCCGCCGCCCGATACCGCCACCGGTGTGCCGGAGGGGGTGATGTTGAAGTAGATGATGTCGCGCGTGACCCGCAGGATCGCGGTCTGGTTGTTGAGCACCGAGAGCTTCGGGCTCGACAGCACGCGCACATCGCCGAATTGCTCGAGCAGCTTCAGCGTCACGCTGAAGCTGCCGCCACTCGAGACGAAGCCAATGAAGAACGGCGACGGGTTGAACCCGGGGGTTGCCGAAGTCGTGGGCTGGATCGCCGGTTGGCCGAACGACACGCCGGGATTGCGCAGGCGTTCCCAGCTGATGCCGCGCTGGTACTCGTTTCGCAGCTGCACCTCGGCAACGGTCGCCTCGATCAGGACCTGGCGCTTGGCGCCGGCGAGCACCTGGTCGAGAAATTCCTGCACTTTTTCGTGCTGCTTGGCCGTGGCGCGTACGAACAGCACGCCGCTCTCGCGGTTGGCGATGACAGAGGCGGCCTCCTGGTAGGTCACGCTTGGCTGCGCGAGCGGCGCCGGTGGAATCGGCGGCTGCGGCGTCGCTCCCGGTGCGCCGGCCGTGCCGGCCGCCGGCGCTGCTGCCGCGGCGGCGCTGGCGCTGGCGAGCGCGGCCGCACTCGCTGCCGGAATGATCTTGTCCGTTTCGCGCAGGATCTCCTTAACGTTCTGCACCACAGAGTCCCAAAGGTTGTTCTGCGCAGTCACATCGATCGTCGAAGTGGCCCCGGTGGCGCTCGGCGTGCCCGACTGCGCCGTGCCGAACTGGGTCGAGGCGGTCGACTGCATTTTCACGTTGCGCGCCGCGCTCAGGTAATCGATCTTGTAGGCGCGCAGGAATGGCGAGTCGCGCATGACCACCAGCGTGTCGCCATCGAGCTCATAGCGCATATCCACCTGCCGAGCGATGCGCGCAAGGAGCTGCGGCAACGTCTGGTCGATGGCGTTGAGCGTCACGCTGCCCGAAAGGTTCGGGTCGATGTCGATCTGCAGTCGCGCGTCGCGCGCGAGTGCGAACAGCAGCTCCTGCACGCGCACATTGTTCACGACGACGCTGTAGGTTTCCGGGCGCACCGCGGGTTTGGGCTTGGGCAGCACAGGGCTCACCTGCACCGGCGGTGGGATGGCACCGGTGCTGCTGGCCTCATCGGCTCGCAGGTGATTCGCTGCGGGTTTGATAGGCGCCTGCCCGCAGCCGGCGAGCACGCACGGCACGAGCACGATCGCTACCGAGTTTCCCCACTTCATCCGCGCCACTCCCTCCCGCGCGAAGGATAACACGGAAGCGTTCTTAGGAATGTGCCGTAAGCGCCTGTCGCGCAGGCGTTTTCCGCTTCTTACATTTGAGAGCGCAGCTCGCTGAAGCGACGCGGGGCGGCGCGAAATGCGCGCTGGTATTTGGCCGGCAGGCGAGTCACTGCGTCGCGCGCTTCGCGCTCGTTCTGGAACGTGCCATAAATCACGCGCAGCCGCGTGCTGCGCGGCCCCGCCACCGGAATCAGGAAGACTTCGGAAATCGGCACGAGGTCACGTGCGCGGAGGAGAAAGCGCTCCATGCGCGCCGCGTCGGGATTGTCGGTGACGAAAAGCTCAAGCGCATAGCGTTCGTCGGGCGCTGAATCGAGCAATTCGCGCGTCGCCTCAAGCCGCTGCGAGAGGAGCTTGTTGCCACCGGTGGCATAGGCTTCGAGGCGGTTACGCTGCCCTGGCGAGAGCATCGGCTCGATCGCGGGCTCGGGGTCCATCTCCGCGAGCGCCTCGAGCTGCTCCTGGAGGTCGAGCTCCGCTTCGAGTTCGTGTGCCCCGGCTGGCGCAGCGGGCGCCCCCCTTGTCGGCTGGGCGACTTGCGCCTGGGCGACGGGCAGGTCAGCTCGTACCAGCCACCATTGAATCACCGCCCCGAGGACGAGACCGAGCGCAAGCCCGCCGGCAGCGAGCCAGAGCGGCCGCGATGCGCGGCCGGCAGCCGCGGCAAATTCCGAATCGGCGACGGCGGCCTTGGCGTGCCGCTCGGTGACCGCGTGCGCGCTCTCGCTGTATGCCGCAAGCAGTGACTTGTCGGCGAGGATGTTGATACGCCGGGTGAGGCCGCCCGAGGCACGCGCAATGCGGTTCGCGGCGCGCGGCGCAAATACGTCCGGACCCCGATATCCCGCCGCCCGCATGCGAAAGGCGAGGTATTTGGTGACTTCGGCGGCGGCAAGCGGGCGCATGCGGAAACTGTGGGTGATGCGGTCGCGCAGCTGGCGCAGCGACGGCTTGGCGAGCGTCGCATCGAGCTCAGGCTGCCCGAAAAGCACGATCTGCAGGAGCTTGTGCCGGCTCGACTCGAGATTCGAGAGCAGCCGCACCTGCTCGAGCGTGTCCTCGGGCATGACGTGGGCTTCGTCGATCAGAATCACCACGCGCCGGCCGGCCCCATAGAGCGCGATCAGGTGCTCCTGCAGTTCGCGCAGCGCAATGCTGCGCCGCTCGGCGAGCTTGAGCTGCAGGTCATCGGCGATCGCATGCAGGATCTCATCGCGCGCGAGCGAAGGCGTGGCGAGGTAAATGGTCTCCACCTCGGGCGGTAGTCGCTCCATCAGCATGCGGCAAAGCATGGTCTTGCCGCTGCCGACCTCGCCCGACACCTTGACGATGCCTTCGTCGTGCAACACGGCGTAAGCGAGCGCTTCGAGCGTCGCGCCCCGCTCCGCGCCATCGAAGAAGAAGTCTGTGTGCGGAGTGATGCGAAAGGGTGGCTCGTCGAGGCCGAAGTGCTCGAGATAGAGCGCCACGGTTACTTCTCTTCTGCCGAGCTCATCCGGCTGTAGAGCGTGGTGCGGTTGATGCCCAGCAGTTTCGCCGCCTGGCTGACATTGCCGCGCGTCAGGCGCAGCGCCGCCTCGATGTATCCCCGCTCCCAAGCCCTGAGCGTCTGGTCGAGGCTGAAGCTGCCGGCGCGCTCGAGCTGGCGCAACGCCTGCTCGGTAATCGCAGCCGGCCCCTGGGTGTCGGCGCTGATGGCCGGCGCCTCGAGATCGAGCTCCGGCTCGAGCTCGGCGCGCGACAGGCGCTGCCCCGGGTACTTGGTGGCAAGCCGGATAACGATATTGCGCAGCTCGCGCACGTTGCCGGGAAAGTCGTATTGCTGCCAGCGCTCGGCGGCATGCGTGTCGAGCTCGAAGGCTTGCACGCCCGCCTGCTCCGCAGCCAGCCGGCGGAAATGCTCGAGCAGCGCGAGTTTGTCGCCGTTCATGTCGCGCAATGGCGGCACCTCGAGCGTAAACACCGACAGGCGATGGTAGAGGTCGGCGCGAAAGCCGCCCTTTTTCACTTCGCGGCGCAGATCGCGGTTGGTGGCCGCGAGTACGCGGCAGCGCGCGGTGCGCCGCTGGGTCTCGCCGACGCGCTGATATTCGCCGTTTTCCAGCACGCGTAACAGCTTCGCCTGCAGATCGAGCGGCAGCTCGCCGATCTCGTCGAGCAGCAGCGTACCGTCGCCGGCATCCTCGAAATAGCCAGACTTGTTGGTGACGGCCCCGGTGAAGGCGCCTCTCACGTAGCCGAAGAGCGTCGGCTCGACCAGCGTCGGCGCGATCGCCGCGCAATTGAGCGTGAGGTAGGGACGTTCGGCGCGAGCCGAGAGCCGGTGAAGGCTTCTTGCCGCCATCTCCTTGCCGCTGCCCGATTCGCCTTCGATCAGCACCGGATAGGGCGCCGGGGCGAACTGCGCGATCTGGTTTTTCAGCTTGGCGAGCGCCGGGCTCTCGCCGATCAGCGCGACGTCGCTGCCGGCGGGCGCGGCGAGCGCGCGCGCCAGCATGCGCTTTAGCTGCGCCGGATCGGTCGGCTTGGCGACGAACTCCCAGGCGCCGAGCGCGCGCGCATGGCGCGCGTTGGCGGCGTCGTTTTGGCCGGACAGCACGAAGATCTTCATCTGCGGCGCATGCGCCAGCAGGTCGGCGATCAGCTGAAAGCCCTCGTCCGGGGCGTGCGGGGTGGGCGGCAGCCCGAGGTCGACGAGCGCGAGCGGCGGCGGCGTTTCGAGCCGCCGTACGAGCTCGATCGCGGCGGCGCGCGAGGCGCACGCCTGCACGGCGTATTCCGCTCCCAGGGCGAAGGCGAGCGCCTCGGCAATCAGCGGGTCGTCGTCGACCAGCAGCAGTGCGGCGCGCGCCTGCGCCAGGCGCTCAGGCGCGGAGCGCACGCTCGTCATCGCGCACACATCGCATGAAGGCGCGCTCGAGGTTCGGCTCGCCGTAACGCTCGCAAAGAGCGCGCGGGTCCCCGCGAAAGCGCAGGCGCGCGCGCTCGAGCACGGCAATCGATGAGCACAACTCCTCGACGTCAGCGAGCACGTGCGATGTAAAGAACAGCGTGCGACCCTCCCGGCTCAAGCGGCGCAGCACCGATTTCACCGCCACGCGCGCAGCAGGGTCAAGCCCGCTCATCGGCTCGTCGAGCACATAAAGGTCGCGCTCGAGGGAAAACGTCGCCGCCAGGCCGAGCTTCTGCGTCATGCCCTTGGAGAGCGTGCGCACGGGCCGCTCGAGCGCCGAGCGCTCGAGCTCGAGCTCGGCGATGAGCGCGGCGTTGCGCGCCGGGTCGTCACTGCCGCCGCCGAGCGCGGCGAGCGTGCGCAGGAATTCACTTCCCGTGAGGTAGTGCGGCGGCATGAACCGTTCCGGTAAATAAGCGAGGCGCGCGCGCGCCAGCGGCTCGCGCGCAGGCGTGCCGAAAATCTCGATGCGGCCCTGGTCGCACGCCGTGAGATCAAGCAGGCAGCGGATGAGGGTGGTCTTGCCGGCGCCGTTCGCACCGACCAGACCGAACGCTTCGCGTGGCGCGACGCGCAGATCGATGTTGTCGAGTGCGACGAGTGCGCCATAGCGCTTGACGAGCGCTGCGATGTTGAGCGCGGGCTTCGCCACAGTCTCGAGATGCGCGGGTCCCTCCCCCATGCGCGATAATATTACGCCGTGCAGCAATCCCCCGCCGCGCAGCCGATCGTCGAGATCCGCAAGCTTTCGTTCGGTTATGACCGCTCGCGACCGGTGTTGCGCGACATCAACCTCGACATTGCGCGCGGCTCGGTGGTCGGCATCATGGGGCAGTCGGGATGCGGCAAGACCACGCTGCTGCGCGTCATCATGGGCGCGCTGCGCCCGAGCGCCGGCGAGGCTCGCGTGCTCGGGCACGCCACGAGCAGCCTCGATGGCGATGGCCTTTACGCCATGCGCCGCAGGATGGGCATGCTGTTTCAGTTCGGCGCCCTGTTCACCGACATGTCGGTCTATGAGAACGTCGCCTTTCCCCTGCGCGAGCATGCCGAGCTGCCCGATGAGCTGCTGAACGATCTGGTCATGATGAAGCTGCATGCCGTCGGCCTGCGCGGCGCGGCGCACCTCGCGCCGACCGAGCTCTCGGGCGGCATGGCGCGCCGCGTGGCGCTCGCCCGCTCGATTGCGCTCGACCCGCAGCTCATCCTTTACGACGAGCCCTTCACCGGGCTCGATCCAATCTCGTTCGGCGTGATCGTGCGGCTGATCCGCGAGCTGAACGACTCGCTCGGCGCCACTTCGGTGATCGTCACCCACGACGTGCAGGAGGCGCTCGGCGTGGTCGACTTCGTCTACTTCATGGCCGCCGGCCGCGTCATCGCGCAAGGCCGGCCCGACGAGATTCGCGCTAGCCACGAGCCGTTCGTGCGCCAGTTCGTCAACGGCAGCTCGGAGGGCCCGGTGCCGTTTCATTACCCGGCGCCGGCCTACGACGCCGACCTCGAGCTCGCCAGCCATTGATGCGCGTCGCTGACGTTCGTGCGCGCCTCGAGCGCCTCGGCTCCGGCGTGACTTTCCATGTGCTGCGCCTGGGCTTTGCCAGCCGCTTTCTCGGCTACCTGGTGGTGCACTCCGGAACGGCGCTCAAGCGCTTTCGCCTGACCACCGCGCAGATCTACTTCGCGGGCGTGCTCTCGCTCATCATCATCCTGGTCTCGGGCATGTTCGTCGGCATGGTGCTCGCGCTGCAAGGCTACGAAACGCTGCAGCGCTTCGGCGCCTCGGAGTCGCTTGGCGTGCTAGTCGCGCTATCGCTGGTGCGCGAGCTCGGCCCGGTGGTGGCCGGGCTGCTGTTTGCCAGCCGTGCCGGCTCGGCGATCACGGCGGAAATCGGGCTGATGAAGGCCACCGAGCAGCTCTCGGCAATGGAAATGATGGCGGTCGATCCGGTCGCGCGCGTGGTCGCGCCGCGCTTCTGGGGCGGCGTGCTGTCGATGCCGCTGCTCGCGGCGCTTTTCTCCGCCATGGGCATCTTCGGCGGCTACGTGGTCGGCGTGCAGCTGATCGGTGTCGACGCCGGCGCCTTCTGGTCGCAGATGCAGGCGGCGGTGGATCTGCGCAACGACATCCTGAACGGGGTGATCAAGAGCCTGGTGTTCGGCGTCGCCGTGACCTGGATCGCGGTGTTCGAAGGCTACGACGCGCCGCCGACCGCCGAGGGCGTCTCCCGGGC
The DNA here is from genome assembly GCA_035652275.1 of Burkholderiales bacterium. Classification (GTDB taxonomy): domain Bacteria; phylum Pseudomonadota; class Gammaproteobacteria; order Burkholderiales; family SG8-39; genus SCGC-AG-212-J23. The sequence goes on along the minus strand of DASREB010000251.1, from coordinate 21,738 downwards.
GACGACCCGCACCGTCGTCACCTCGTCGCTCGCGATCCTGTTCCTGGATTTCATCCTGACCGCGCTGATGTTCACCGGAGGCACTCACCAATGAATCGCTCAACCATCGACCTTTGGGTCGGCGTATTCGTCGTCGCCGGCATCGCGGGGCTGCTGTTCCTCGCGCTCAAGGTCGGCAACCTGGCCTCCTTCTCCAGCTCGCAGGCCTACCAGGTGCAGGCGAAGTTCGCCAATATCGGCGGCCTGAAAGTGCGCGGGCCGGTAAAGAGCGCGGGCGTCGTGGTCGGGCGCGTCGCCGATATCCGCTTCGACAACGAGACCTACGAGGCGATCGTCACCATCAACATCGATTCTCAGTATCAATTTCCACGCGACACCACGGCCAAGATCCTCACCTCGGGCATCCTCGGCGAGCAGTACGTCGGACTCGAAGCAGGCGGCGACGGGGTGATGCTGAAGAACGGCGACCGCCTGCGCCTGACGCAATCGGCGGTGGTGCTGGAGAACCTGATCAGCCAGTTCCTCTTCAACAAGGCGGCCGAAGGCAAGCCCGAGGCGAAGGAACCGGCCAAGTGAGCTCGCGCCTCGCCTGGATGGCGCTCCTCGCCGCGCTCGCCGGTTGCGCGAGCACCGCCGAGCGGGATGCACGCGACCCGTTCGAGCCGCTGAACCGCAGCGTTTATCGCTTCAACGACAAGGTCGACCAGGTCATCGCGCAGCCGGTGGCGCGCACCTACCAGCGCGTGGTGCCGGGGGAGGTCCGCGACCGCGTGCGCAACTTCTTCGGCAACATCGGCGACTTCTTCATCGGCGTGAACAATTTCCTGCAAGGAAAATTCGAGGACGGTGTCAGCGATTGGGCGCGTGTTGCGTTCAATACAACAGTGGGCCTCTTCGGCATTCACGACGTCGCTACCGACATGGGCTACGAGAAGCACAACGAGGACTTTGGGCAGACGCTCGGCCGCTGGGGCGCCGGAACCGGTCCGTACCTGGTGCTGCCATTCCTCGGCTCGAGCGACCTGCGCGACGGCATCGGCACTGCCGCCGACATCTATATCGATCCGCTGGGCGAGGTGCGGCCCTACCACCTGCAGTACGGCCTGTGGGCGCTGCGCTTCACCCAGCTGCGTGCGGATCTGCTCGATGCGAGCCGCATTCTCGAGGAAGCGTCGCTCGACAAGTATGTGTTCCAGCGCGACGCCTACCTGCAGCGGCGCAGGAGTCTCGTCTACGACGGACACCCGCCGCGTGAAAAGGACCTCGACGACCAGGGAGCCGACGATGACAACGACAAGAAGCCTCGCTAGCGCGGCGCTACTGGCCGTGCTCGCCTCGCTGCCGGCGGTGCGCGCGCAGGATGTGCCCCCCGACCAGCTGGTGAAGACCGTGACCCTCGAAGTGGTCGAGCTCATCGCCAAGGACAAGGAGATCCAGTCGGGCAACCGCGCCAAGCTCGTCCAGCTGATCGACGCCAAGGTGCTGCCGCACTTCAATTTCAGCGCCATGACCGCCCTTGCCCTCGGCCAGAGCTGGAACAGGGCAACGCCCGAGCAGAAGAAGCGCCTGACGGAAGAATTCCGCACGCTGCTGGTTCGCACCTACGCCAGCGCGCTCGCCGCCTATAGCGAGCAGAAGTTCGACTTCCGCCCGCTGCGCGCAAAGCCCACCGACACCGACGTCACCGTGCAGGTGCGGGTCCTGCAGGCGGGCGCCCAGCCGGTGCCGATCGATTACAGCATGGAGAAGACCTCGAGTGGCTGGAAGGTGTATGACGTGATGGTGGGCGGCGTCAGCCTGGTCGCCAATTACCGCACCGAGTTCAACAACGTTGTGCGCGAATCCGGCATCGACGGCCTGATCAAGAACCTCAGCACCAAGAACCGCAGCCTCGAGGCGCCTGCCGCGCCCGCCGCCAAGAAATGATCCGGCGCGAAGGAGCGCGCATGGTGGTTTCCGGGCCGGTGACGCTCGCCAACGTCGCCGCGCTCCTCGAGGAGGGCCGACGCCACCTCGCCGATGGTGTTCAGACGGTCGACCTCGCCGAGGTGAGCGAGATGGATTCGGCGCTGCTCGCGCTGCTCCTCGCCTGGCTGCGCGAAGCGCGCCAGCATGAGCGCGCGCTCGCCTTTGCCAATCTGCCCGAGTCCGTGCGCACCATTGCGCGGCTCTACGGCGTGGACCGCCTGCTGCCCGCCTCCTGAACGCGATAGAAGTTCACGAAGTCGCCAAGCGCTACGGTGAGGTACGCGCGCTCGCCAGCGTGAGCCTCGCCGTGCGCGAAGGCGAATTTTTCGGCCTGCTCGGTCCGAACGGCGCGGGCAAGACAACCCTCATTCACATCATCGCCGGTCTCGCGCGCCCCGACGCCGGCCATGCCCGCGTCATGGGCGCGGACGTGACCCGCGAGTACCGCCGCGCGCGCCGGCTCCTGGGGGTCGTGCCGCAGGAGCTGGTGTTCGACCCGTTCTTCACGGTGCGCGAGACGCTGCGCCTGCAGGCGGGCTATTACGGCCTGCGGCGAAACGACGCCTGGATCGACGAGGTGATGCACCATCTCGACCTCGCGGCCAAGGCCGACGCCAACATGCGCTCGCTTTCCGGAGGCATGAAACGGCGCGTGCTGGTTGCGCAGGCGCTGGTGCACAAGCCGCCGGTGATCGTGCTCGACGAGCCGACCGCCGGCGTCGACGTCGAGCTGCGCCAGGGCTTATGGCAGTTCGTGCGGCGCCTGAACCGCGACGGACACAGCATCGTGCTCACCACGCACTACCTCGAGGAAGCGGAAGCGCATTGCCAGCGAATTGCCATGCTGAAGGACGGACGCATCGCCGCGCTCGACACGACGCGCAATCTGCTCGGCAGCTTTTCGGGCCTGGAGCTGCGCCTGCATCTGGATCGCGATGCGCTGCCCGCGGGGCTCCCCGGTCGCGTGCTCGAGGCCGATGGCGCGCGAGTGCGCCTGCGTCTTGCGAACCCTCTCGAGCTCGAGGAGGCGCTCGCGCGGCTGCGCGTGAGCGGCGTCGGCATCCGCGAAATGGAAGTCCAGCCGCCGGACCTGGAGGAAGTGTTTCTGCGGCTCACCGGCAGGCCGGCATGACGCGCTTCGCCACGCTTTGCCACAAGGAGCTCCTGCGCTTCTTCAAGGTGAGCGTGCAGACGGTCGCGGCGCCGGTGCTGACGGCGCTCCTCTACCTCGTGATCTTCGGCCATGCGCTCGAGGGCCGGCTGCAGGTCTATGAGGGCGTGCGCTACACGTCCTTTCTGGTTCCCGGGCTCGTCATGATGAGCGTTTTGCAGAACGCGTTCGCCAACAGCTCATCCAGCCTGATCCAATCCAAAATCACCGGCAACATTGTGTTTGTGCTGCTCGCGCCCATTTCGTACCTGGAATTCTTCGCCGCCTACGTGCTGGCGGCCGTCGTGCGCGGCATCGTGGTCGGCGCCGGGGTGCTGCTGGTCACGGTGTGGTTCGTCGAGCTGCGGCTCGTTTCCCCAGGCTGGGTGCTCGCCTTTGCGCTGCTCGGGGCCGCGCTCCTGGGCACGCTCGGCGTGGTGGCGGGGATGCTCTCGGACAAGATCGATCAGCTGGCGGCGTTCCAGAACTTCGTCGTCATGCCGCTCACCTTCCTGTCCGGCGTGTTCTACTCGATCCATTCGCTGCCGGCGTTCTGGCAGCGCCTGTCGCACGCCAATCCCTTCTTCTATATGGTGGACGGCTTCCGTTACGGATTTTTCGGCGTGTCGGATTTCCCGCCGTTCGCGAGCCTTGCGATAGTCGCGGGCTTCCTCCTGGTCGTATCCTGCGTCACTCTCGCGCTGCTCAAATCCGGATACAAATTGAGGTCCTGATGGTGACGCCGCAAAGCATCAAGCAGTCGATCGAGGCCGCGCTTCCCTGCCAGCATGTCGAGGTGATCGGCGACGGCGAGCACTTCCAGGCGCTGGTCGTCTCGGATGAGTTCGCCGGCCGCAACCGCGTGCAACGCCACCAGCTCGTCTATGCGGCGCTCGGCGATCGCATGCGCGAGGAAATCCACGCCCTCTCAATGCGTACCCTGACGCCGCAGGAGTGGCGCGCGGATGGATAAGCTGCGCATCCGCGGCGGCGTGGCGCTCGACGGCGAGGCGCACGTCTCGGGCGCGAAAAACGCCGCCCTGCCGATCATGTGTGCCTCGCTCCTCACCGCCGAGCCGCTGCGGCTCAGCAACGTGCCGCAGCTGATGGACGTGCGCACCATGGCGAAGCTTTTGCGTCAGATGGGCGTCGAGGCGTCATCGCTGGCGCAGGGGCACATGGCGCTGCACGCCTCGCGCATCAGCGAACCGACGGCCGGCTATGACCTGGTGAAGACCATGCGCGCGTCCGTGCTGGTGCTCGGTCCGTTGCTCGCGCGCTGCGGGCGCGCCCGCGTCTCGCTCCCCGGGGGCTGCGCCATCGGTCTGCGCCCGGTCGACCAGCACGTGAAGGGCTTGCAGGCGATGGGCGCCACCATCGCGATCGAGCATGGCTACATGAACGCGAGCGCCGAGCGCCTGCGCGGCGCGCGCATCGTCATGGACATGGTCACGGTAACCGGGACCGAAAACCTGCTGATGGCGGCGACGCTCGCCGAAGGCACTACCCTCATTGAGAACGCCGCGCGCGAACCGGAGGTGCTCGACCTTGCGCGCTGCCTGGTGGCGATGGGGGCGCAGATCGAAGGCGCGGGCAGCGATGTGATCCGCGTCGAAGGCGTGCGTTCGCTCGGCGGCGCAGAGCACCGCGTCATGCCCGATCGCATCGAGACCGGCACCTATCTCGCCGCCGCCGCCGCCACTCGCGGCCGCATTCGCCTGCACGGCGCGGCGCCGGAGACCCTCGACGCGACGCTCGAGAAACTGCGCGAGGCGGGCGCGCAGATCCGCGTCGACGGCTCTACCGTGCAATTGGAGTCTGGCGGCCGTCCGAGCGCGGTCAGCGTGCGCACCGCGCCCTATCCTGGCTTCGCCACCGACATGCAGGCGCAGTTCATGGCACTGGCCGCAATCGCGCAGGGCACGGCGGTGATCAGCGAGACGATTTTCGAGAACCGCTTCATGCATGCACTCGAGCTCCAGCGCTTGGGCGCCGATATCGCCATCCAGGGCAATAGCGCAGTGGTGCGCGGCGTCGAGCGGCTGCAGGGTGCAAGCGTCATGGCCACCGACTTGCGCGCCTCTGCCGGCCTGGTGATCGCGGGGCTGGTGGCCGATGGCGAGACCATTGTCGATCGCATCTACCATCTCGATCGCGGCTATGAAGCGCTCGAGCGCAAGCTCTGCGGCCTCGGGGCGCGCGTCTCGCGCGTGAGCTAGCGCTTGCGGTAGAATGCCAGCCCTTCAGCGCATCTCTTGGGGCGATTCCCGGATGGTTGCACATGGCGAGCATCAGCATCGCGTTGTCGAAGGGGCGGATCTTCGACGAGACCGCGCCGCTGCTCGCCCGCGTCGGCATCCGGCCTAAGGCGAACCCCGACACCTCGCGCAAGCTCGTCATCGCGACCAACCGTCGCGATCTGCAGCTGATCGTGGTGCGTGCCAGCGATACTCCCACCTATGTGCAGCACGGCGGCGCCGATCTTGGCATCGCCGGCCGCGACGTGCTGGTCGAGCACGGCGGCGACGGCCTGTATCAGCCGGTCGACCTCGGCATCGCGCGCTGCCGCATGGTGGTCGCGGTGCGCAAAGGCTTCGATTACGCCGGCGCGGTGAGCCAGGGCGCTCGGCTGCGCGTGGCGACGAAGTATGTCAACACCACCCGCGAGCACTTCTCGGCCAAGGGCGTGCATGTCGACCTCATCCGCCTCTACGGCTCCATGGAGCTCGCGCCGCTCACCGGGCTCGCCGATGCGATCGTCGATCTGGTCGCGACCGGTCGCACGCTGCGCGAGAACGGGCTCGTCGCCGTGGAGGAAATCCTGCCGGTCTCGGCGCGTCTGATCGTCAACCAGGGCGCTCTCAAGACCAAGCGCGGCGCGCTTCAGCCGCTGATCGAGGCTTTCGCCGGGGCCTGCGCATGAAGCTGCGGCGCCTTGTCAGCTCGAGCAGCGGCTTCGATCGCGCGCTCGATGCCTTGCGCTTTTCTGCCGCGCGCGACGCCGGCGTCGAGCAGGCGGTGCGCTCGATCGTTGCGGATGTCCGCACGCGCGGCGACGCCGCGCTGCTCGACTATGCGCGGCGCTTCGACGGCGCGGCCGGCGCGTCCGTGGGCGCGCTCGAGGTTACGCCGCGGCTGCGCTGCGCAATGGCTGCCCTCGCTCGCGCCGAGGCCGATGCGCTGCGCGCGGCGTATGCGCGTATCCGCGCCTTCCACGAGCGGCAGGTGCAGGCGTCCTGGGACTATCGCGAAGCCGATGGCACGCGCCTGGGTCAGCGGGTGAACGCGCTCGAGCGCGTCGGCCTGTATGTTCCCGGCGGCAAAGCCGCCTACCCATCGTCTGTGCTGATGAACGCGATACCGGCCAAGGTGGCGGGCGTGCGCGAGCTCATCATGGTGAGCCCGAACCCCGATCCGACGGTGCTCGCCGCCGCGGCGCTCGCGGGCGTCGATCGCGTGTTTGCGCTCGGCGGCGCGCACGCCATCGCCGCACTCGCCTATGGCACGGCGTCGGTTCCGCGGGTCGACAAGATCGTTGGCCCCGGCAACCAGTACGTCGCCGAAGCGAAGCGCCAGGTGTATGGCGATGTCGGCATCGACATGCTTGCCGGGCCGTCGGAGATCCTCGTCATCAGTGATGGCAGCGCGTCGCCCGACTGGCTGGTGATGGACCTCTTTTCGCAAGCCGAGCACGACGAGGCGGCGCAAGCGTTGCTGCTATCGCCGGATGCGCGCCACCTCGACGCGGTGGACACTGCGGTCGCGCGGCTGCTGCCCGCCATGCCGCGCCGCGCGGTTATTGCGCGCTCGCTGGAGGCGCGCGGGGCGCTCATTCAGACGCGCGATCTCGAGGAAGCCTGTGCGCTTGCCAACCGCATCGCGCCCGAGCACCTCGAGCTCGCCGTCGCGCAGCCGGAGCCGTGGCTCACGCAGCTCAACCACGCCGGCGCCATCTTTCTTGGTCGCTGGAGCTCGGAGGCGATCGGCGACTATTGCGCAGGGCCAAACCATGTCCTGCCGACCGCCGGCAGCGCGCGCTTTTCCTCGGCGCTCGGCGTTTACGACTTCCAGAAGCGCACCAGCATCATCGACGTGTCGCAAGCGGCGGCCGAGCAGCTTGGACGCGTCGCGGCAACGCTGGCCGATGCGGAAGGCTTGCCCGCGCACGCGCGCGCCGCGCGCATGAGGTACGAATGAAGCCCGAAGATCTGGTGCGTCCGGAGATCTTCGCGCTCTCCGCCTATGCGGTAGCGCCTGCCCGCGGCATGGTGAAGCTCGACGCCATGGAGAACCCCTACCGCCTGCCGCCGGCGATGCGCCGCGAGCTCGCCGAGCGCCTGGCGGCGGTCGAGCTCAACCGCTACCCCGAGCCGAATGCGCCCCGGCTGCGCGAGCTGCTGATCCGCCGGATGCAGGTGCCGGCCGGCATGGATCTGCTGCTTGGCAACGGCTCGGACGATCTCATCCAGATTGTGGCGCTGGCGCTGGCGCGTCCCGGCGCGGCGATGATGTATCCGTCGCCGACCTTCGTCATGTACAGCATGAACGCCACCTTCAGCGGCATGCGCGCCATACCGGTCGCGCTGCGTGAGGACTTCAGCTTCGACGCCGATGCCTTCATCGCGCGCATGCGTGCCGAGCGGCCAGCGCTCGTGTTCCTCGCCTGTCCGAATAACCCCACCGGAGTGCTCTATCCGCGCGCGGACGTGCGGCGCGTGATTGAAGCCGCGCCGGGCGTCGTGGTGGTCGACGAGGCCTATCACGTGTTCGCCGGCGAAACGCTGATGGACGATCTACCGCGCTATGCGAACTTGTTCGTGCTGCGCACGGTGTCGAAGCTTGGCCTGGCGGGCATCCGGCTTGGCTATCTCGCCGGCCGGCCGGAGTGGCTGGCGCAGTTCGACAAGGTGCGGCAGGTCTACAACGTCAACGTACTTACGCAGGCCGCGGCGCTCTTCGTCCTTGAGCGGCTCGACGTGCTGGAAGCGCAGGCGGCGGAGATTCGCGCCGAGCGCGAGCGGCTGGGCAGTGCGCTGCGCGCGATGCAGGGCGTCACCGTGTTTCCATCACGGGCCAATTTTTTTCTGGTGCGCGTGCGCGATGCCGTTCGTACCTACGAGGCGCTGAAGCGCCAGGGCGTCTTGGTGCGCAATCTTCACCCGGCGCTCGCCAACTGCCTGCGTATCACGGTCGGCACGCCGGACGAAAACCGTATACTGCTCAACGCGCTAAAGGAAACAATTTAAATGCAGAAAGCCGGTGTCAACATGCGCACCGCGGAAGTCAGCCGCAACACGAAGGAGACGCAGATCCGCGTGCGCCTGGATCTCGACGGAACCGGGATGGCGCGCCTCGCCACCGGGATTGCATTCCTCGAGCACATGCTCGACCAGGTGGCGCGCCACGGCATGCTCGATCTCGAGATCGAGGCGAAGGGCGACCTGCACATCGACGCGCACCACACCGTGGAAGACATCGGCATCACGCTCGGCCAGGCCTGCGCGCGCGCCGTCGGCGACAAGGCGGGCATCGCGCGTTACGGCCACGCTTACGTGCCGCTCGATGAGGCACTCTCGCGCGTGGTGATCGATTTTTCCGGCCGCCCCGGCCTCGAGTACCACGTGAAATACGCGCGCAGCCTGATCGGCGAGTTCGATGTCGACCTGGTGCACGAGTTTTTTCAGGGCTTCGCCAACCACGCGCAAGTGACGCTGCACATCGACAACCTGCGCGGCGAGAACGCGCACCACCAGTGCGAGACGATTTTCAAGGCGTTCGCGCGCGCGCTGCGCATGGCGGTGGCGCGCGATGCGCGCACGCAGGGCGCCATCCCCTCGACCAAGGGATCGCTCTAGTCCCCTCGTGGCGCGCATCGCGGTCGTCGACTATGGCATGGGCAACCTGCGCTCGGTGGCGAAGGCGCTGGAGCATGTCGCGCCTGACGCCGAGATCGCCGTGACCGCGGATGCGCAGGTGATCCGCGCGGCCGAACGGGTGGTGGTGCCGGGGCAGGGCGCGCTGCCCGACTGCATGCGAAATCTGGCGGCCAGCGGCGCGCGCGAGGCGGTGCTGGAGGCGTTGCGCGCCAAACCCTATCTCGGCATCTGCCTCGGCCTGCAGATGCTCTTTGAGCACGGCGACGAAGGCGATACACCGGGATTGGCTGTCTTTGCCGGGCGGGTGCCGCGGTTTGCGGCAACGCAACTCAAGATTCCGCACATGGGCTGGAACCAGGTGCTGCAGGAGCATGCGCATCCGCTGTGGGCTGGCATCAGCGACTGCAGCCGCTTTTACTTCGTGCACAGCTACTATCCGGCGCCGGCCGATCGCGCGCTGAGCGCGGCGAGCTGCGTGTACGGTTTGCCCTTTACCTGCGCCGTAGCCCGGGATAATATTTTTGCCGTCCAGTTCCACCCCGAGAAAAGCCAGTCCGCCGGCCTGCAACTCCTCTCCAACTTCGTGCGCTGGCGTCCTTGATTTGAGTGGCAACGAGCACTGCCGTGCTCATCATCCCTGCAATTGACCTGAAAGACGGCCGCTGCGTGCGTTTGCAGCAAGGCAAGATGGAGAGCGCGACCGTGTTCTCGGAGAACCCGGTCGCGATGGCGAAGCATTGGGCCGCGCAGGGCGCGCGGCGCCTGCACATCGTCGACTTGAATGGCGCGATTGCCGGGCGGCCGAAAAACGAGAAGGTGATCCGCGAGATGGTGGCCGCGGTCGGCGAGCAGGTCCCAGTGCAGGTGGGCGGGGGCATCCGCGACCTCGACACGATCGAAAGCTATCTCGACGCTGGCGTCACCTACATCGTCATCGGCACGGCGGCGGTAAAGAACCCCGGCTTTCTTTCCGATGCCTGCTATGCCTTTCCGGGACACATCATCGCCGGATTGGACGCCAAGGAAGGCAAGGTCGCGGTGGAAGGCTGGTCGAAGCTCACCGGCCATGACGTGGTCGATCTCGCCCGGAAATACGAGGACTACGGCATCGAGGCGCTCGTGTACACCGATATCGGGCGCGACGGCATGATGAGCGGCATCAACATCGACGCCACCCTGCGCCTCGCGCAGGCCACCAAGACGCCGATCATCGCCGCCGGCGGCCTGAACAGCGTGGAAGATGTGCAGGCCGTCTGCGCGAAGCTCGTCCCCGAGGGCGTGATTGGCGCCATCGCCGGGCGCGCACTCTACGAAGGCAAGCTCGAGCTCAAAGAAGCGCAGGCCGCCGCCGACAAGGCGCTCGGCAAGGCCTGAGTCGTGGGCCTTGCCAAGCGCGTCATCCCCTGCCTCGACGTCACGGCCGGCCGGGTGGTGAAAGGCGTCAACTTTGTCGGACTGCGCGACGCCGGCGATCCGGTGGAAATCGCGGCACGTTACGACCGCGAAGGCGCGGACGAGCTGTGCTTCCTCGATATCACGGCGAGCTCGGATGAGCGCGACATCCTGCTGAACGTCATCGAAGCGGTCGCCGCTCAGGTATTCATTCCGCTCACCGTGGGCGGCGGCGTGCGCAGCGTCGCGGACGTGCGGCGTCTGCTCAACGCGGGCGCTGACAAGGTATCGATCAATACCGCCGCGGTGCAGTCTCCCGAGCTGGTGGCCGAGGCCTCCGCCATCGTCGGTGCGCAATGCATCGTCGTGGCGATCGACGCGAAGCGCAACGCTCTAGGCTGGGAGGTGCATACGCACGGCGGGCGGCGCGCCACCGGCCTCGATGCCGTGCAGTGGGCGCAGCGCATGACGGCGGCCGGCGCGGGCGAGATCCTGCTCACCAGCATGGACCGCGACGGCACGCGCGACGGCTTCGATTTGGCGCTGACGCGCGCGGTGTCCGAGGCAGTGAGCGTGCCGGTGATCGCCTCCGGCGGCGCGGGCAACCTTGAGCACCTCGCGCAAGGCGTGCTCGAAGGAAGAGCGGACGCCGTCCTCGCGGCGAGCATCTTTCACTTCGGCGAATACGCGGTGCGCGAGGCCAAGCGGCACATGAAAAGCCGAGGCATCGAGGTGCGAGAGTGAACTGGTTGGACGAAGTGCCGTGGAACGAGCACGGGCTTATCGCCGCGGTGGCGCAGGACGCGGCAAGCGGCCGCGTGCTGACGGTCGCCTGGATGAACCGCGAGGCGCTCAAGCAGACGGCCGAGCAAGGCGAGGCGGTTTACTGGTCGCGCTCGCGCGGCCGCCTGTGGCGCAAGGGCGAGCAATCCGGCCACCTGCAGAAAGTGCGCGAGCTGCGCCTCGATTGCGACGCCGACGCGGTGCTCTTGCAGATTGAGCAAGTGGGCGGCATCGCCTGCCATACCGGCCGAGCGAGCTGCTTTTTCCGAAGACTCGAGAACGGGAGCTGGGTGACGACCGATCCGGTGCTGAAGGATCCGGCCGACATCTACGGCAAATGAAGCGAGGACTCTACGAGACGCTGGAGCGCATTGCGGCGACCATCAACGAGCGACGAGACGGCGACGCCGCCAAGTCCTACGTCGCGCAGCTCTTCGCCAAAGGCGAAGACGCGATGCTGAAGAAGATCGGCGAGGAGGCCACTGAGACGGTGCTCGCCGCGAAAAGCGGCGACCGCCTGGCGCTGGTGCGCGAGACGGCCGACCTCTGGTTTCACACCATGATCGTGCTCGCGCGGCACGGGCTTGGGCCCGCGGACGTGCTCGCGGAGATGCACCGGCGCGAGGGCATCTCGGGTCTCGACGAAAAGGCGGGACGCAAGTCATGACCGATCCGGACTGCATTTTCTGCAAGATCGCGCGCGGCGAGATACCGGCGAAGAAAATCCACGACGACGCCGATGTGATGGCTTTCCACGACATCCGGCCGCAGGCGCCGGTGCACTTCCTGCTCGTGCCCAAGGCGCACATCGCCTCGCTCTACGACGCGCAGGGCGCGCACCAAGCGGCGCTTGGCAAGATGCTGCTGCTTGCCGGGCGTCTCGCACGCGAGGCCGGGGCGACGGAGGGCTTTCGCACCATCATCAACAGCGGCCGAGTGGCACATCAGGAGGTGTATCATGTCCACATGCATGTCCTCGGCGGGCCGCAACCGCTTGGCCCGATGCTGCCGAGGAAGTAAACAGGAGAAGGCAAATGGGTTCGCTCAGCATATGGCACTGGCTGATCGTTCTGGTGATCGTGATGCTGATCTTCGGCACGAAGAAGCTGCGCAATATCGGCGCTGATCTCGGCGGTGCGGTGCGCGGCTTCAAGGACGGCATGCGCGAAGGCGCCGACAAATCCGCCGACACGCCGGTCCCGCCTCAGGTGACCGGCAAGACCGTGGACGGCGAGGTGCGGGGCAAGACCGAGCAGAAAGCCTGAAGCGCCCGCCGGCCCGGCCGAGGCGCCCGCGCGGGCGCCTTTTTCGTCTCTAGCAATGTTCGATATCGGCTTTTCCGAGCTTCTGGTCATCGGCATCGTGGCGCTGATCGTCATCGGGCCGCAGAAGCTGCCCGGTGTCGCGCGCACCGTAGGCCATCTGCTCGGCCGTCTGCAGCGCTACGTGGCCGACGTCAAGGCGGACATCAATCGCGAGATCGAGCTCGAAGAGCTGCGCAAGATGCGCGACTCGATGCAGAAGGCGGCAAGCGAGATGCAATCAACGGTGGACGCCGAACTCAGCAAGACTGCCGATGAGCTGAACAAGGCCGCCGCCGGCACGGTCGCGAGCGAGGCGCCGTCCGAACCCGCGAAGCCCGTGGAGGCCGCGAAGCCGCCCGAGCAGAAACAGGCATGAACGACCAGGAAAGCTTCATCTCGCATCTCATCGAGCTGCGCCAGCGCTTGATCCACGCGGTCGGCGCCGTGCTGGTGCTGTTCGTCGTGCTGTTCATCTGGCCGGGCTCGGGCTACATCTACGACCTGCTGGCCGCACCGCTGATGAGCGCCTTGCCGGAGGGCGCGAAGATGATTGCTACCGGCGTGATCACGCCGTTCATGGTGCCGGTGAAGGTGACGGCGCTCGCCGCCTTCCTGGTCGCGCTGCCCTACGTGCTCTACCAGGCGTGGGCCTTTGTCGCTCCGGGACTCTACGAGCACGAGAAGCGCCTCGCGCTGCCGCTGGTGGTGGCGAGCACGGTGCTGTTTCTTGCCGGCATCGCCTTCTGCTATTTCTTCGTGTTCCAGAAGGTCTTCAGCTTCATTCACGGCTTCGCGCCGAAATCGATCACCCCCGCGCCGGACATCGAGGCGTACTTCAGCTTCGTCATTACGATGTTCATGGCCTTCGGCGTGACCTTCGAGATTCCGATCGTGCTGATCGTGCTGGTGCGGATGGGGCTCGTGACCGTCGAGCAGCTGAAAGGCGCTCGCCCCTACGCGATCGTCGGCGCCTTCGTCATCGCGGCGGTGGTCACGCCACCGGATGTCCTCTCGCAGCTGATGCTCGCCATACCGATGTGCCTGCTCTACGAGGCGGGACTGTTCTTCGCCCGCTTCATCAGCGCGCGGCGCAGCGCTCCGGCCGCCGAGCCGGCGGAAAGCCCCTAGCCGCCGTTGCCGCTCGCCTGCGCGCATGGCACCATCGGCGCGCCTACCACCCAAACGGGAGATCGACATGCGCATCCGTGTCGCCGGCCTCGCGCTGGCGCTGTTGCTTTTCGTGCCGGCGGCGTTCGCGCAGGCGCAGCTGCTCACCGAAAAGAAGTTCTTTACGCTGCCGCAATACACCACGCAGGGCGCAAAGCAGATCAAGAACGTGCGCGTGGGCTACGAGACCTACGGCAAGCTCAATGCAAGCGGCGACAACACGATTTTCGTCGCGCACTTCTTCTCCGGCACCTCGCACGCCGCCGGGCGCTACAAGGCGGACGAAAAAGCGGCCGGTTACTGGGACGCCATCATCGGGCCGGGCAAGGCCATCGATACCGATAAGTACTACGTGGTCAGCGCCGATACGCTTGCCAATCTGAACGCAAAAAATCCGATGGTCGGCACGGCCGGGCCTTCCAGCATCAATCCCGATACCGGCAAGCCCTACGGATCATCGTTTCCGGTGATCACCATGGGCGATTCCGTCAGGGTACATAAGGCGCTGGTCGACTCGCTCGGCGTGAAGCAGCTGGTCGCGGTGGCGGGTGCCTCCGGCGGTTCGATCCAGGCGATGGAGTGGGCCGCGCAATATCCGGGCTTTGTCGAGCGCGTGATTCACGTCATCGGTCCGGGGCTCGATATCCACCCCTACGTCATCGGGCTCCTCGACCTGTGGATGATGCCGATCAAGATGGATCCGAACTGGAAGGGCGGCGACTACTACGGCGGGCCGGAGCCGAACGAAGGGGTGGCGCAGGCGCTGAAGACCGTCACGCTGACCGCGCTGCACTTTGGCTGGGCGGAGAAGGTGCACGGCTACAAGTGGGCGGTGGAGGGAAAGAACCCGGCCGAGGCGATGGGCAACCTGTTCGCGATCGAGGACTCGCTCTACAAGACCGGCCAGTCGCGTGCCAGCGCGACCGACGCCGGAAATTTTGTCTGGATGGCGAAGGCGAACCAGCTCTACAACCTGGAGAAGCAGCAGGCGCAAATCAAAGCCAAGGTGCTGTTTCTACCTTCGAAGACGGACATGATTTTTCCGCCCGAGCTGTCGCGGCGCTGGGCGGAAAAGCTGCGCGCCCAGGGCAATTACGTGGAGCTCTATGAGATCGAGGGGACGAGCGGCCACCTCGATGGCCTTTTCTCCATTGCCAAAGTGGCTGACCAGATCAGGGCGTTCCTGACGAAGTAATCATTCAGCGCGCGCCTGCGGCTTCGGACGGCGGCCCACCGTGATGGTGGCGTCGACGTCCTGACCGTGCCGCTTGAGCTTCACTTTCGCCGGTTGGCCGGGCGCGAGGCCGGCAATCAGATTCAGCATGCCGGTGGGGTCGGCGACCGGTTTGCCCTGCACTTCGAGCAGCACGTCGCCCGGCTTCACGCCGGCCTTGTCCGCAGGACCGCCGCGCAGCACGCCGGCGATCAGCGCGCCGCGCGTGCCGCCGAGCTTGAAAGAATCTGCCATCGCCGGGCTGATGGCTTGCGCTTCGACGCCGATCCAGCCGCGGGTGACGCTGCCGCTCTTGACGATCTGCTCGAGCACCATCTTCGCCGTCGACACCGGAATGGCAAAGCCGATGCCCATCGAGCCGCCCGAGGGGGAGAAGATCGCCGTGTTGATGCCGATCAGGTTGCCGGCGGCGTCGGTCAGCGCGCCGCCCGAGTTCCCCGGATTGATCGCGGCATCGGTCTGGATGAAGTTTTCGAACGTATTGATACCCAGCCCCGTCCGTCCGAGCGCGGAGACGATGCCGCTCGTCACGCTCTGGCTGAAGCCGAAGGGGCTGCCGATGGCAAGCACGACATCGCCGACGCGCAGGCTTTCCGACGAGCCGAAGGTGATCGCCGGCAGATTCTCTGCATCGACGCGCAGTACCGCAAGATCGGTGTCCGGATCGTTGCCGACCACTTTCGCCAGCAGCTTTTTGCCGTCGGCCAGGGTGACTTCGATCTCGTCCGCCGCTTCAACCACATGGTGATTGGTCAGCACGTAACCGCTGGTGCTGACGATCACGCCCGAGCCGAGACTCGATGCGCGCTGCGCCTCCTCCGGCAGCTGGTCGCCGAAGAAGCGCCGAAACACCGGGTCGTTGAGCAGCGGATGGCGCGGCGAGCGGATCTCCTTCGAGGTGGAGACATTGACGACCGAGGGCGTCGCGCGTTGCACGGCGTCGCTGTACGAGGCGACGCGCGAGCTCGACACCAGCATTGCCGGCGCGCTCTGGTTGAAGGCAGGAGCCGCGGGCGAGCGCGCCGGCAGCCATTCCGGACGGAAGGTCGTCACCACGAACAGCACCGCGACAGCAATCGTCGTGGCCTGCGAAAAAATAAGCCAGAGGCGCGCCATTGGGGGGCGCGCCTAGTATACAAAAATCTCCTTGAAAACTAAGTGCTTACACGCGAAATCGTGACAATGAAGAAGCGCGTCGCTAAAATCGCGTGCTTTTGCGCCCCTCCTAGAAGAATTCCATCTCCATGAACGAGCAAGAAAAAGTCGACAAGACGCGGCGCAACCTGGTGGTTGCCACGTCGGTCGTCGGTGGCGCCGCCGGCGTCGGCGCCGCGGTGCCCTTCGCAGCGAGCCTGTGGCCGTCGGAGCGCGCGCGCGCCGCCGGTGCGCCGGTGGAAGTCGACGTGTCGCGCATCCCGCCCGGCGAGCTGGCGGTGATCGAGTGGCGCGGCAAGCCGGTCTGGGTGATGCGGCGGACGAAAGAAATGATCGAGTCGCTGAAAGCCGTCGAACCGCGGCTTTCCGATCCGCAATCGAAGGCCTCCGAGCAGCCCAAATACGCGGAGAACGAATACCGCTCGCGAGCGCCCGACGTGCTGGTGCTGGTCGGGGTGTGCACGCACCTCGGCTGCTCGCCGCAGGAGAAGCCGGCCGATGCGAAAGCCGAAATGGGCGCCGACTGGCCTGGCGGTTTTTATTGCCCGTGCCACGGTTCGAAGTTCGATTTCGCCGGCCGCGTCTTCAAGGGCTCGCCGGCGCCGCTCAATCTGGTGGTGCCGCCCTATGAGCTCGCATCCGACAAGCTCGTGATCGGCGAAGACGAAAAGACCAAGGGAGCGTAGGCATGGCGATCGGGGTATGGAAGTGGATCGATGCGCGCATGCCCACGCTCGGAGCGGAATGGCGCAAGCACGCCTCCGAGTATTACGCGCCCAAGAACCTCAATCTCTGGTACGACTTCGGCTCGCTCGCCGGGCTGGTACTGATCATCCAGATCGTCTCGGGCATCTTCCTGACGATGAACTACAAGCCCGATGCCAACCTGGCGTTCGGCTCCGTCGAGTACATCATGCGCGACGTGCCCGGGGGCTGGATCATCCGCTACATCCATTCGACCGGTGCCTCGGCCTTCTTCATCGTTGTGTACCTGCACATGTTCCGCGCCCTGCTCTACGGGTCGCACAAGCAGCCGCGCGAGCTGGTCTGGATTTTCGGCGTGCTGATCTACCTCACGCTGATGGGCGAGGCGTTCTTCGGTTATCTGCTGCCGTGGGGACAGATGTCCTACTGGGGCGCGCAGGTGATCGTGAACCTGTTCGGCACGATTCCGTTCATCGGGCCGGATCTCGCTTTATGGATCCGCGGCGATTACGTCGTGTCGGACGCGACCCTCAATCGTTTCTTCGCGCTGCACGTCATTGCACTGCCGCTCGTGCTGCTCGGGCTGGTCGTGGCGCACATCCTGGCACTGCACGACGTCGGCTCGAACAATCCCGACGGCGTCGACATCAAAAAGTTCAAGGATGCCAACGGCCATCCACTCGACGGCATTCCGTTTCATCCGTACTACACGGTGAAGGACCTGGCGGTGGCGGTCGCGTTCCTCGCGATCTTCTGCTTCATCATGTTCTTTGTTCCCGAGATGGGCGGCTATTTCCTCGAGGCGAACAACTTCAACCCGGCCGATCCATTGAAAACGCCCCCGCACATCGCACCGGTGTGGTACTTCACCCCCTACTACTCGATCCTGCGCGCGGTCCCGCCGCTGTTCCATTCGCAGTTTCCGGGCGTACTGGCGATGGGTATCGCGGTGCTGATCCTGTTTTTCCTGCCGTGGCTTGATCGCTCGCCGGTGAAGTCGATCCGCTACCGCGGTGGCTTGTACAAGGGCTGGCTCGCCGCCTTCGTCGTGGTCTTCCTGATCCTCGGCTACCTCGGTACCGAGCCGACCACGGTCTGGGGACAATTCGGCTTCGACGCATTCTTCCTCGATACCAAGGACCGTGCGACCTGGGTCGCCCGCCTGTGCGCGATCGTGTATTTCTTGTTCTTCTTCCTGATGCCCTGGTACACCGCGCGCGACCGGGTGAAGCCGGTGCCGGAACGCGTGGTGTTGCACGCATGAAAGCCTTCCTCGTGCTGCTCGCGGCTGTACCGCTCATCGCCTTCGGCGCCGAGGGTTACCGACTCGATCGCTCGCCGCACGATCCGCGCGATCTCGTCAGCCTGCAGTCCGGCGCACGCACTTACATGAACTACTGCCTTGGCTGCCACGGCCTGCAGTTCATGCGCTATGAGGGGCTGAAAGAGCTCGGGCTCACCGAAGCCCAAGTCAAGGACAACCTGATGTTCACGGCCGAGAAGGTCGGTGAGCCGATCAAGATCGCATTCAATCCGAAGGACGCGAAAAGCTGGTTCGGCGTCGCGCCGCCCGATCTGTCGGTGGTCGGACGCTCGCGCGGGGCCGACTGGCTCTATACCTATCTGCGCACCTTCTACCGCGACCCGAAAACCGTCACCGGCTGGAACAATGCCGTCTTTCCGAACGTCAGCATGCCGCACGCGCTCTGGACGCTGCAGGGCCAGCGGGCGCTCGAAGTCGTGGAACCGAAGGATGGCCACGGCCCGGTGCAGTACAAGTGGTCGCAGGTGACGAAGGGAATGCAGTCGCCGGCGGAGTACGACGCCACGGTGCGTGACCTCGTCAACTTTCTGATGTATGCCGCCGAGCCCTCGGGCATCGAGCGTCGGCCGATCGGCATCGTGGTGCTGTTCGTGCTCGGCGTGCTGTTCATCTTTGCCTACTTGCTGAAAAAGGAATACTGGAAGGACGTGAAGTAACTGCGGGCGCGCCGCGCCCCGTGTCGGGAGCCGCAATCAAGCCATGATGCAACTTTATTCGGGCACCACCTGCCCCTTCAGCCATCGCTGCCGCTTCGTGCTCTACGAGAAGGGCATGGATTTCCAGGTCATCGACGTGGATCTCTACAACAAGCCCGAAGACATCGCGGTGATGAATCCGTACAACCGGCTGCCGGTGCTGGTGGAGCGCGATCTGATTCTCTATGAGTCGAACATCATCAACGAGTACATCGACGAGCGCTTCCCGCACCCGCAGCTCATGCCGGCCGACCCGGTGATGCGCGCGCGGGCGCGGCTCATGCTCTTCAACATGGAAGTGGAGCTCTTTTCACAGATCGAGGCGCTGGAGTCAGGCAAGGAGAAGCAGGTCGAGCGTGCGCGCCAGCACGTGACCGACCGGCTGATCGAGCTCGCCCCGGTCTTTACCAAGACCAAGCACATGCTGGGCGACGACTTTACGATGCTCGACGTCGCGATCGCGCCGCTCCTCTGGCGCCTGGACCACTACGGCATCAAGCTCGGCAAGACGGCCGCGCCGCTGATGAAGTACGCCGAGCGTATATTCTCCCGGCCGGCGTTCATCGAAGCCCTCACGCCCTCGGAAAAGGTGATGCGCAAATAGCGAGATGAAGGAGATACCGACCAAGCCCTATGTGCTGCGCGCGCTTTTCGAGTGGTGCGTGGACAACGGCTACACGCCGCACCTCGCGGTGAAGGTCGACTCGCGCACGCAGGTGCCGCCCGAATACGTGAAAGGCGGCGAGATCACGCTCAACATCAGCCCCAACGCGGTGCACAAGCTGCAGATGGGCAACGAACTGATCGAATTCTCGGCGCGCTTCGGCGGTGTCGCGCGTCAGATCTCCGTTCCGGTGACCAACGTTTACGCGCTTTATGCGCGCGAGACCGGGCACGGCATGACATTCGACGTCGAAGGGGCGAAGCCCGCGGTGCAGGCGAAAGGCGAGACCGAATCGGTCTCGGCCAACTCGAAGCCGCCTGCGGCGCTGCCCGCGCCGTCGAGCTCCGAGCCGCCGAAGAAGCCCGGCGGCGGCAAGCCGACCCTGCGCCGCATCAAGTAAGGCGCATAATTCGTTTCCCGAAGCCGGCTTAGCTCAGTTGGTAGAGCAGCGGTTTTGTAAACCGTTGGTCGGCGGTTCGATTCCGTCAGCCGGCACCAAATAATCAGGTACTTACCCAGAACTGCCGATTCGCCGATCCCGTCGGGAAATCGATGGGAAATCGGCTGTACACGCGCGGCAGCGGCCTCAGGGAGCGCGGCGTACCGAGATTTGCGCCCAGTCTTAACTTTTGTTAGCATGGAGTCTTATGGACCTTAAGACTGCATGGCACCGGGAGGGCCAAGCGCCAATGCCGAGGAGGGCGCGCAGCTTAGGGATTTCTCGGAGGAGAGAAGGAGTGTTGAAAGGAGCGGTCAATGAAACAAGCAGGTCAACCGGCGACGCTTACCGCGACGGAGCACCTGATCATGGAGTTGCTGATGAATAACAACCAAACAGAGATGTACGGCTTGGAGTTGGTGGAGAAGTCGGAAGGGAAACTCAAACGTGGCACTGTGTATGTGATGCTCGATCGCTTGGAGAAGAAGGGATTCATCGAGGGGCGCACAGAAGTTGTCGGGTCCGACATTCCTCGCAAGGTCTACCGGCCGACCGGTCTCGGTCAGCAGGTGCTTCTGACATGGCGAAGACTGCTAGACCTCGGGTCGCAACAGGGGCAGGTGTTCGCATGAAAAAAGGAGTCGATAAGTGGAAAGTTCAAAGACGCACTCCGTCACATACGACGGGAAAGATGCGCTAGCTACCCTCGTCGCCGAGTTCCTCGGCGGGAAGGTGACTGACGCTCAGGCAAAGATCGCCGTAGAGAAGGTCATCGAAGAGGCCACGCCGCGCCGAAGACACGAGCTGCAACAGTTCATCAGAGACCTCGGCATCCTGCTGGCGGTCGTGCCCGCGCACTGGCGCCGGGACATCATGGTGAAGGTCGCCGTGAAGATCAAGGCCAAGCAGGAGAAGCGGGCGCGGCAGCGAGCGTTCCGGCGCCAATATCCCGCGTTGCGCCATTCCAGGATGTTGTCCATCGCGAATTGGTTTTTCTGCGAAGACGAGGTCACCAACATCTTCGTGCCCGCCGTGTCGGACTACTTGCTGGAGTACCGGCGCGCGCTGAAAGAAGGGGGCCGCTGGAAGGCATTCGTCGTCAAGGTCCGGCACTGGCACGCCTTCCTCGATGCGTGCGGCTTGGAAAAGTGGGGCAAGGTGTACACGTGGATCCAGCGATTGAGCGCTCTCGTGATCTGGATCTGGCACAAGTTGCATTCAGGCAGTTGACTCCGGGTGGTCTGCGCCGTGCAACGCGCCATGGATGGGCGCGCGGCCGGAGGCGCAGCCCCGCCGTTAAAGCGCCAGCGGGCCGGTGCCCGGCCATTTTCACCCTCGCGAGGCGCAGGATTGATTTCTCGCGATCCCGCCGCGCCTTATGGCCGAGCTATCTCAGGCGCAGCGGGCAGAGCCTTAACGTCTACAGCGCGCGATCCCTTCGCCGTCTGTTCGGTGCTGAATTCGACCCGCTGCCCGGCGCGCAACCGGCGCTGGCCTCGGCCGAATAGCTCCGCGCTTCCGTCGTCCGGGACGACGAAGCCGAAGCCTTCCTTCCGCCACCAGCGCCGCACTGTGCCGGTAGCCATTCATCGGTACTCCCGCCGGTAGTTGCTCAGCTCCTCGCGCACTAGCGTCCGCAGCACATGCGCGCGCGGATCGTTGTTCTTGCACCAGACCTGCCACAGCAGCTCGCCAGCGAACTGCCGCAGCTGCTCCGTGCTCGACAAAGCATGTTTGAGCCGCGCCAAGGTGGAGGGGTCGCTGGTAAGGTGGAGACACGCGGAGAAGAACTGCCGATACGAGATGGACTGATCCACCGTGATGGTCGCGTGCTTCGCCGCGTCGGGCCACCGCGCCCAGACATGCGCCGAGACGAAAAGCT
>DASREB010000250.1:0-12014 GCA_035652275.1 Burkholderiales bacterium | reverse complement strand
TGGGCGGCGGAGAGCGAGCGGCGTGAGGAGCACTGCGCCGGCGATTCCACTGAGGAGTGCAAGACCGAACTGGCGCAGCGCCGGTACGCCGGAGAGCGCGAGCAGTCCCCACGCGAGGAGCGTGGTCGAGCCGGAGAGCATTACGGCCATCGCGGTCGCGCCGCGGCGGGCCATGCCTTCACGCAGGAAGATGGCGTAGTTGACGCCGATGCCGAGCGTTAGCAGCCAGCCGCCGATCGCGAAGACGGTGAGCGGCTGGCCGCTGTAGCCAAAGATCGCCGCTGACAGGAGCAGCGCGACGATCACCGGCAGCATCAGGCGCGGCGCTTCGCGACGATAACGCAACACGAGCACGAGCAGCACCGCCGCGGCGGCGATCAGCAAACCGGGGAGCGCGCTGGCGCGATACCAGCCGAGCAACGCCGAGACGCTGCCCGCTTTGTCGACCAGCGTGACGCCATCGAGGCCGGCGGTGATGGCAGCGGTAGCGCTGGCATCGCGCTCGCCATGCAGGGTGACCACGCTCGCCGGCAACTCCGAGAGCCAGAGATGGCGCATCGGCGTGGAGAGCGGCGAGTCGAGCCACGCGGCCACGGTGAGCGGCTCGCGCGAGCTGTCGAAATCCTGCAGCAGCGTCTTTGCGCTCGCCGCCGGGAAACCGATTTGCGCGAGCTCGCGCAGCAACGTTTTCGGTTCGCCGAAGACGCGCTTCGCGACGAGCGCGCGGTCTTCTTCCTGGCGCGATCGCGGCGGCACCTGGTCGCTCACCGCCTGATGGCGCGCAAGCGCACCGGCGTGCTCGAGCGCGCGCAGGCGCCCTACCAGCAGGGCTTCGCGTTGCAAAACCTGCTCCTCGTCGGCGCCACGCACGAGGAAGAAGCGGCCACCGGCATCGAGGCCGGTCAGCGCGCGGATCGCAGCTTCCTGTTGAGCGAGCTGCGGGTCGCGCGAGATGAGCAGGCGCACATCGTCGTTCGGGTGCAGCGAGAGCCAGCCAGGGACGCACGCAGCCACGATCGCGATTGCGGCGATCGGCGCGTAGCGGCCATGGAGCACGGCGGTCCAACGGTCGAGCAGGCGCGCCGCCCAGCCGGTCGCCATCTCGGGATTGCGCGCGCTCGGCCGCTGCATGAACGCTGGCAGAAGCCACAGCACGGTGAGGTACGAAGCGGCAAGCCCGACGAGGGCGAAGCGCGCGATCTGCGAGATGCCGGGGAAGGGCAGGAGCGCAAGAAGCGCATACGCCAGCAGACTGGTCGCCACGGCCACCGTCAGTCCGGGCCGGACGGCGGCGACGCCACGCTCGGGTGTCCACACGGCGCCGGCGGCGAGGTGCGCGGCGAAGAGCAGGATAGAGTAATCGACCGCTTCGCCGATCAGGCTCGCGCCAAAGGCAAGCGAGACCAGCTGCACCTCGCCGTCCACCACCAGCACGGCAAGCGTGCCGAAGAGGATGCCGATCGCGGCGGAGAGCAGGCCGAGCAGCATCGGCCGCAGCGTGCGGAACGCGACAAGTACCAGCAGCGCGACGCCGAGCGTGGCGCCGATGCCGATGCGCTCCATGTCGCGCTTGGCGGCGGCGCGCGCGGTGGCGGCGTAGAACACGGTGCCGGCGCGCCAGAGCTCGGATTGCGGTTCCGCGGCCTGCATTGAAGCTGTGGCGCGTTCGACAGAGGCGACGAGCTGCTGCTGCACGCGCTCGTCGTAGGCATCGCCATCGAGCTCACCGAGCACGAGGATGCGCAGGCGATCACCGTCGCGCGCTGCGAGATAACCGTCCTCCAGGCGCAGGCGGCCGGCGGCCGGCTCGCGCGAGGCGAGCCAGCGGCGGTAGAAGCCGAACGGGTCCTGTGCGAGCGGCAAGGCGGTGGCCGCCGGCAGCGGCAGGACAAGCTGACGCAGCGCCGCGTCGCGCACGCTGAAGCCGCTGCCGGCGAGCCCAGCGCGGTCTTCGTCGGTCAGCAGGCCGAAGCGATGCGGCGCATAGAGCTTCGCCGGCAGCGACAGGTCCACCGTTCCGAAATGCGCCATCACGGCTCGCAGGCCCCCGGTTCGCTGAAGCGAGGCGGCGAAGATTTCCGCGGCGTGGCGGGCGGGACCGGCACGCTCGTGCGACACCATGAACACCACGCGGCCGCCGACGGCGCCGGCCAGCTTGGCGACGACCTGCTCGGCGATCGGGTCGCGCTCCGTGGGCGGCAGCATGGCGAGGAGGTTGGTCTGCAGCGGCACGCCGCGGACCAGATAGGCGATGCAAGCGGCCGCCGCCAGCGCGACGGCGAGAAGGACCAGTGCGGCGCGCGTCTTCAGGCTCATGGCGTGACGACGAAGTTCTTCATCCGGACCTTGAGGCGGTCGCCGCTCGCTTCGACGACGTCGATCGCCTCGAGGTGCTGGCCGCCGCCGAGCGCGATGCCGCGCAGGTATTGCGCGAGCTCCAGCGTTCTCGGCTTTAGCTGCAGCGTCCAGCGCTCGAGATCGCCCCGCGGCTCGATGTCGAAGCTCTGGCGCAGCTCGCGCAGGTCGCCCGCCACCAGCGCGCGGACGAGCCGTCCCATCTCCGCCTGGGCAGCGCCGCCGTCGCTTGCGCCATCCGCACTGAACGTCATCACCGCCTTCACCGGCGTCTCGACCTGCCAGGTGAGCCCCTCGCGAGAGAACACGAGGCGGCCGGTGCTCACCACCGGCTTGGTGAGCGAGGCGACGGTGCGCTCCTGCACGAACTCCGCGCGCACTACCGGGTACGACGCCAGGCGGGCGGCGACCCGATCGGCCAGGTCGTCGGCCCGGGCGGCCGCGCAGATGAAAAGCAGCGCGGCCAGCAAATATTTCGTACTGAGTACGAAATCATTCATCGGGCGGCCTTCACCTTGTCGAGCAGCACCGGCGGCGAGACAAACTGCAGCTCACGTGTCGTTGCGTGCACCGCGACCTGCACCGAATGGCCCTTGGTGAGCCGCTCGCCGCTGGCGATATCGGTGAGGAGGTAGCCGATTTTTAGCCGGTTCTCGTACTCGAGGAGCTTGGCTTCGGCGCGCACGCGCTGCCCATAGCGCGCGGCGTTCACGTACTTCAGATAGAGCTCGACCACCGGCCAGAGATAGCCCGAGGCCTGCATCGCCGGATAGTCGTAGTCCAGCCGCCGCAGGAGCGCGCAGCGCGCCTGCTCGAAGTATTTCACGTAGTGCCCGTGCCAGACGACGTGCATCGGATCCACGTCGAAGAACGGCACATCGATCTCGACGTCAGCGGACAGGCTCATGCCAGAAGTCGTAGAAGTTGAACCATTGCAGCGGTGCTTCGCGGCAGTAGTACTCGAGCCGCGCGGCGTACGCGGCGACGTAGCGCGCAATCGCCTCCTCGCGTGCTTCGCGCGGCAGCTCGACACGCTCCGCGAAGCGCTCGAGATGCAGGTCGTAGCGGCGCCCGCGCTTCAGGCAGAAGAAGAGGTACACCGGGCATTCCAGCAGATGCGCGAGGATCATCGGCCCCTGGGGGAAGGGCGCCGTCTGGCCGAGGAAGAGCGCGTTGGTCGAGCGTCCGTTGTCGGCAGCCGGCGTGCGGTCGCCGACAATGACGAGGATCTCGCCGCGATCGACCCGCTCTTTTAGCAGCACCGCGGTTTCCGGCCCGAAGTCGGCCACCTCCAGCAGGTTCTCGGCAAAGCGCGGATTCGTGCTGCGCAGCGTATTGACGAAGCGCTTGCCGTGCTCGGTGTAGACCACCGCGGTGATGCGGGCGACGTCGCCCAGCGTGGCGAGCGCGCGCACCATCTCGAGGTTGCCGAGATGCGAGCCGATGAAGAGCGCGCCGCGCTTTTCCGCCGACAGGCGCCGGAACTCCGCCTCGCCGTGGAAGTCCACCGGCGCGACGTCGCCCTGCCACGCGGCGAACCGATCGATGCACGCCTCGGCGAACGTATACATGTGGCGCAGCACGCTCCACGAGGTCGGCGGTGTGGAGCGTGCACCGAGCCGTTTCAGATAAGCGCGCGAAGCGCGCCGCGCTTGTGCGCCGGTGGCAAACACCCACAGCACCGCCGGCAGCGCGGCGATGCGCGCGGCGCGCGGTCCGAGCAGGCGCCAGGCCGCCATCACGATGCGCATGCCGAGCGTGCTGCCGCGCTCGGGCAGGCGCGACCAGTGCCTCTCGCGGCGCGGCCGATAGACGAGCCGCCACAACATGCCGAAAAAGAGGCGCGTGTGCGTGCCGCTGATGCGCAGGTTGTCGCGCAGCAGCTGGAAATGCGAGATGCCGCCGGGCGGATAGGTCACGGTCGTGCGCACGTTGATGATCGGCAGTCCTTCCCACGCGAGTCGCACGGCGACATCGATGTCGAAGCTCATGCCGTGGGCAAGCCGCACGCGGTTGGCGAGCGCGAGCGTCGGCGCGAGCGGATAGAGGCGGAAGCCGCAGAGCGAATCGCCGATGGCGAAGGAGCGCGTTTCGAGCCACACCCAGAAGTGCGTGATCCAGCGGCCGTAGCGGCGGCTCGCCGGCGCGCCGGCGTCGTAGCGCGGCGCGCCGCAGACGACGGCATTGGGCTCGCGCTGGCCCTCGGCGAGGAAACGCGGCACGTCGTTCAAATCGTGCTGCCCGTCGGCATCGACCTGCAGGGCGTGCGTGAAGCCGCGCTTCGCCGCTTCGCGCAAGCCGTAGAGCACCGCGGCGCCTTTGCCGCCGTTCGGCTCGATGCGCAGCACCTGCACGCGCGGCTGCTGCATCCCGAGCACGCGCAGCGCCTGCGCCGTGGTGGCATCGGAGCCGTCATCGATCAGCAGCACGTCGAGACCGTGCGCGACGAGCCGCTCGACCACCGCGCCGGCGGTGGCGCCATGGTTATAGCAGGGCACGACGGCGCAGGCGCGGAAGCTCATCGGAAGAGCACCGTCCCGCTGCACACCGGCCGGCGCGGGTCGGCATATGCGAAGCGCAGGCTCGAGCGCGCCGCGTCGTACGCCAGCTCGAGCGTCAGTCGCGTCTCCGGCAGCACCGGCGCGCGGCACTTGAGCGCATCGATGCCGTAGCTTTCCGCGAGCCGCCCGTAGTGCTTGCGTGCATAGCGGATCGCCCAGTCGATCTGCACGACGCCCGGGAGGATCGGCAGCCCCGGGAAATGGCCGGCGAAATACGCGAGCGTCTTCGGCACGTAGAGCACCATGCGCACCTTGTCGCCCTCGCGCGCTTCGTCCATCACCTGCGGAAAATTGGCGACCGTCACCCTTTCTCCACGAAGAGTTGTTCGATATCGACCGCCTTCAGCTTGCCGCGCTCGTCGTACGGCAGCGCTTCGACGAAACGGTAGCTGCGCGGCAGCACGCTCGGCTCCAGTGCGGCCGCGAGGTGCATGCGCAGCGCATCGCGCACGGCGCGCGGGCCGTCGTTGCGCAGGGCGTTGGCGCCTGCGGCGCTGGGCACTACCACGACGCCGACGCGCTGCGGCCCGGGAAGCGCCACGGCGCAGGCGGCGCTCACCCACTCGTGGCTTGCGAGCAGCTGCTCGAGCTGCGGCAGCGAGAGCCGTTTGCCCTCCACCTTCACCACGCGGTCGAGTCTTCCCCGCAGGAGGAAACGTCCATCCGGCAGCAGCTCGGCCGCATCGTCCATGCGCCAGTCGCGCTCCGGCAGATATGGCGAATCGAGCCGCAGCGCGCCGTCGTGGCCAAGCGCGATGCCGATGCCGGGGAAAGTGGTCCACGCATCTTCGAGCGCCGAGCCATCGCGGCTGCGCCACGCGACGCCGCCGGTCTCGGTGCTGCCGAACACCTCGAACGGTGCGCAGCCAAACGCTTCGCGATAGCGCGCCGCGCTTTGCGCATCGAGCGGCCCGCCGGAGGAGAAAATCATGGCCGGACGCTGCCAGTCGGCGAGCGGCAGCAAATCGGGGAAGCGCGCGAGATGCGCCGGCGTCGAAACGAGCACGTAGGGCCCGCGCTTTTGTGCCAGCGCGCGCAGCTGCATTGGATCGGCGCAGGTGGTCTCGTCGGCCGGCCGACCGGCGGCGAGCGGCCAGAGCGCGCGGAAGAGCAGGCCGTAGATGTGGTAATGCGGCACCGTCGACAGCACGCAGGCGCGCTGCAGGGTGGTGCCCCAGAGCGCATGCAGGTTGTCCACTTCGCGCTTGAGCTGCGCCAGCGTCTTCTCGATGCGCTTCGGCGTCCCGGTGCTGCCGGACGTGTAAAGCGCGAGGCGCCCTTCGGTGACTGAAAAATTGCTCTGACCCCTTTTCGCTTCCGCGACATCGTGGTCACGCAGCACGTAGCTGCCGGCGGCGGCGATCGCATCGGGTTGCAGGCTCGCCGGGATCAGCGCTTCGCCGCCGCGCTGCCAAACGGCCAGGAGCGCGGCGAGGAAGTTGAAGGGCTGGGCGCAAGCGATGACCGCGTCGCGCTGTCGGAGCGAGATGGCGGCGGCGCGGCGGCACAAGTCGCCCCAGGTCACCGGACGATCGGCGGACCAGCCGAGCAGTTGAGAAGCGGGGTGATCGAACATCAGCGCGCTTCCGGGAAGAGACGGCGGCGCACTACCCACTCGCCGGCGAAGAGCAGGCCCATTGCGATGTACGAGATGAAGCCGGTGTACACCGCCCAGAGCTCGCGGCTGCCCCACACCGCGGTCCACGCGGCGACGAGGCCATTCAACACGAAGAAGATGCACCAGACCTGCGTCACCTGACGCGTGTAGCGCACACCCGAGGCGGTGAGTTCGGGATTGCGCAGCCGGGCGAGACGCTCGATGACCGTCGGTGGATTAAACAGCGACAGCCCGAAGACCAGCAGGAATGCCGCGCTGAGGAGCGCGGGGTAGAGGCGCAGCAATGTCTCGTCGTTCGCGAAGAGTGCGCCGAGGAAAAGCCCGAGCAGCGCGGCGAGGATGGCGCGCGAGGTCCAGGAGAGCTCGCGGAAGTAGCGCTGCGCGTAGAAGCGACGGCGCAAAAGCACGATGACGATCAGCGCGCCGGCGACGACGCGCGGCTCGAACCAGACCAGCGCGCAGTAAATGCCAACGGGATACGCAAGCGCGAGCGCCAGGCGCGCGCCGAGCCGCGACAGGGACATCTTCAGGCGGCGAGCAGGCGATCGACCGCCGTGATCACATCCCTCACGGTGCGCACGCTGCGAAATTCATCGGGCTTGATGCGCTTGCCGGTCATTTCCTGAAGCTTGATGGCGAGGTCGACCGCGTCGATCGAGTCGAGGTCGAGGTCCTTGTAGAGGTCGGCCTCCGGGGTGACGCGCGCCGGGTCGATCTCGAAGGTGTCGGCGAGGAGCTCCCGCAGCCGGGAGAGGATCTGGGTCTGAGTCATGCGCTTGGCTGCGAGCGGATGAGCTCGGCGAGCGTGCGCACCGAGCGGAAGTGCTCGCGGATGCGCTGGTCGCCGCGCTCGAACTTGAGGCGGTACTTCTTCTGCAGGGCGACGCCGAGTTCGAGCGCGTCGATCGAGTCCAGACCGAGGCCTTCATCGGCGAAGAGCAACGTGTCGTCGCCGATCTCTTCGGGCCGGATCTCCTCGAGGTGCAGCACGTCGACCACGAGGCACTTCAGTTCGCGCAGGAGATCGCTCATGGCAGGGCCAACCGGTCGAGGAAGAAACGTTCGAGGGCGAGCGTCAGGCTGCGGGCGCCGGCACGTTCCTTGGCGACGAGTGTCGCGGGGGTGACGCGGGCCTGCACGTGGACCTCGATGGTCACGACGCGCGGCGGCAGCGCGTACCACTTACCCCCCTTCGTCAGGACGCGGGGCTCGCAGCGCAATAGCACCGGCAGGATCGGCACGCCGGTGGTAAGCGCGATATGCGCAGCGCCGCGGACGAAATGCAGCGGCGCGCCCGGCACGCTGCGCGTGCCCTCGGGAAAGATGATGAGCGGCAGGCCTGCCGCGAGCTTCGCTGCGCAGCTGCGGATCAGCGTCTCGGGCTCGTCGTTGCGGATGTAGCCGGCGGCGCGCACCACGCCGCCGAAGAAGGGACTCGACCAGAGCTTGCTCTTCACCACGCACACCGCATTGGGGATGTGCGCGATCAGCACCACGATATCGAGATAACTCGGATGGTTGGCGAGCACCAGGACTGCGCCGGACTGGCGAAGGAGCGCCGTATTGCGGGCGTCGATGCGCAGCATCCCGGCCAGGCGCAGCAGGCCGAGGAGCGTTGCGAACGACAGGCGCACCACCGCGCGCACACGCCGCTCGTGCTCCGCCCGGCCAGGCGCGAGGAGGCGCAGCAGCGGAAAGAGCAGCAGCGAGAATGCGATGCCGCCAAGCATGAACGCGGCGAAGCACAGGCCGGCGAGCGCGATTCGCCAGACGACGCTAAGCGTGGCCATGCTGGGTCCAGTGCCAGGCACGGCCGCCGCCGTGCCAGGCGCTATCCGCACCGCCTTCGACGCACGCGCGAAACGCATCGGGCGCCGCTTCTGCCTCATCCTCACGCTCGCTCGGCGCCCAGCGCATCGTGACGCTGCGCTTCGCGCCCGCGTCGAGACGCACGCCGATGGCGTAGGCCGAGCGCGGCGTGCCCACCAGCACCCGATACACCGCCGGGGGCGGCTCGTCGGCGAACGCAACGACGACCGGCAGCTCAGGCTCGGACTGGACCTGTGCCGCGGCCTCGACGAGTGACATGGGAAAGGTCTCCGCGCCCGCGGAGATGGCGGTGCTCGCCGTGCGGTCTTTGCGTGCGATGCCGTAGAGCCCCGGTGCGGCATTCAGCACCGACAGGCTGAAGGCCATCGGCGAGGGCATCTCGCCGGCTGCGAGCTGCGCGAGGAGCTCGGCGCTGCGTGCCAATTCGCCGTGCCGGGAGGCGAACACCACGCGGACCGCTTCGCCTTGTTTCACACAGGCGTGTGCGACGTGCAGCGCGATCCGATCGAGTAATGACAGGCGCCGGCGCAACTGCGGCTCGATGAAGTCGAGCGGCGGCGCAGCCTCGTCCTCCCCCGCTCGCCAAGCCGCACAGGAGGCGACCGGCAAAGCGATCTGCGAATGCATGGAATCCACCCTGTTTTTGCCGTACTGCGCTGGTACGGCCTTACTTTTCTAACTGCTCCGATGATACGCCCGTTCGACCCCCGCAAGGGGGCCGCTGGTCGCGGGGAATATCCGGCGGTCGGCGATAATCAAAAGCGCATGCCGCGCCTCGTTTTCCTGTCGCTGCTGGGCGTCGTTCTTGTCGCCGTCGGCGATGCACAGGCCCAAAATTACCCGACGCGGCCGGTCCGTGTAGTAGTACCCGCGAGCCCCGGCGGCGGCAGCGACCTCACGGCGCGCATCATTGCGCCGGCGCTCGCCGCCGAGCTCGGCGAGGCGTTCGTGGTCGAGAACCGCGTCACCTCAGGCGGCATCATCGGCACTCAGCAAGTCGCCGAGGCGGCGCCGGATGGGCACACTCTGCTCGTCACCTTCGATACCTTCGCCACCAACCCGTTCCTCTATAAGGGACTGAAGTGGGACCCGCTGCGCGATTTCGCAGCAGTCATGCAGGTGTGCCGCTATCCGCAGGTGCTGGTCGTCCACCCGAGCCTCGGCGTCAAGACGGTGAAGGATTTCGTGGCGCTCGCCAAGGAGCGCGGCGCGAGCCTCAACTACGGCTCGGCGGGGCCGGCATCTTCCAGCCGGCTCGCCTACGAGCTCTTCAAGCGAACCGCCGGCATCGAAACCGTGCCGATCCACTACCGCGGCGGCGGCCCGGCGATGCAGGACCTCGTCTCCGGGCAGGTGCAGGTGATGCTCATCCAGGGCGGCGGCGCCATCGCCCAGCATGTGAAAGCCGGGAAGCTCGTCGCCCTCGCGGTGAGCACGGCGCAGCGCTCGCCGTTCTGGCCCGGGCTGCCGACGATCGCCGAGACCTACCCGGGCTTCGAATCGACTTCCTGGACGGCGCTGTTCGCCCCCGCGGAAACACCACGGCCGATTGTCGAGCGCCTGCATGATGCGCTCGCCAAGGTGCTCGCCGACCGGGCGGTGCGCGATCGGCTCGAAAGCCAGAGCTGCGAGGTCGTCGCCGGCACGCCCGAGCAGCTCAGTCAGCTGATCAAGGAAGAGCAGGCCAAGTGGGGGCCGCTCATCCGCCAAATGCACATCACCGTGGACTGACATGTACGCCGACCTGCACGCGCATCTTAAAGCGCTGGAAGCCGCGGGACTGCTCGTCCGCGTCACCCGGCCGATCAACAAGGACACGGAGATGCATCCGCTGGTGCGCTGGCAGTTCCGCGGCGGCATCCCGGAGAAGGAGCGCAAGGCCTTCCTCTTCACCAACGTCACCGACAGCCAGGGCCGCAGGTACGACATCCCGGTCGTGGTCGGCGCGCTCGCCGCGAGCCGCGAGATCTACCGCATGGGCATGGGCTGTCCGCTGGAAAAGATCAACGAGGTGTGGACGCGCGCCATCGCCAATCCGGTGGCGCCGAAAGTGCTCGACAAAGCGCCGTGCCACGAGATGGAAGTCGCAGGGCTCGATGCGCTGCCGATCCCGATCTCGACACCGGGCTGGGACATCGCGCCGTTCACCACGCTCTCGCAATACATCACCAAGGATCCCGAGACCGGCGTGCAGAACATGGGCATCTATCGGGGCCAGGTGAAGGCGCCGAAGCGGCTGGGGATGAATCCGTCGCTCGAGCTGCGGCCGGGCATCTATATCCACTGGCAGAAGGCGAAAAAGCGCAAGCAAAAGCTGGCGGCGGCCGTAGTGCTCGGCGCGCCGCCCTGCGTGGCGTTTACGTCCGCCCAGAAAGTGCCCGAGACGCTGGACGAGCTGCACGTCGCCGGCGGCCTGGTCGGTGGGCCGATCAACGTGGTCAAGGCGAAGACCGTGGACCTGCTGGTGCCGGCCGAGGCGGAGATCGTGGTCGAGGGCTATATCGACACCGAATACCTCGAGCCCGAGGCGCCGTTCGGCGAGTCGCACGGGCACGTGAACCTCCAGGAGTACAACGCCTTCATGGAGGTGACGTGTATCACCCGGCGCAAGGACGCGATCCTCACCTCGATCATTTCGCAGGTGACGCCGAGCGAGTCGAGCCTGATCAAGCGCGTCGCGCTCGAGCCGCTTTATACCCAGCACTTGCGGCAGGCGCTCGGCATCCAGGGCGTGAAGCGGGTGTCGATGCACGAGCCGCTCACCAATCTGCGCAAGGTGGTGGTCGTCGTGCTTGACCGGAACATGCCCAGGACCGAGGTGTGGCGCGCGCTCTACGGCGCGGCGGCGTGGAACCGCGCGGCGGGAAAGTACGTGATCGCGGTGAACGACGACATCGATCCGGACAACGCGGATGCGCTCCTCTGGGCGATGTCGTATCGCGCGAATCCCGCACTCGATTTGCAGCTGCTGCCGCACCGCGACCAGGGGCATGGGCCGCGCAGCCAGCGCAATAACGGCGAAGACTGCTCGGTGCTGATCGACGCCACGCTAAAGGAGGATTTCCCGCCGATTTCGCTTCCCAAGCGCGAATACATGGAGCGCGCGCGTGCGATCTGGGAAGAGCTCGGCCTCCCCGCCCTGAAACCCGAGGCGCCGTGGTACGGCTACAGCCTCGGCGATTGGCCCGCGGAGCTCGAGCAGGCCGCGCAGGCGGCGGTGCGCGGCGAGTATTTCGCGACCGGCGAGAAGCTCGTGCAGCGGCGGCGCACGGATGTCGGCATGAACACCGAAGTGCAGCGCCACAGCGGCGACAAAGCCGAGTCCGACGAATAAATCGGTGTCAGGCACCAATTTTGTGGATTGGCGAACGAGAAAAATAGGGTCCGTCCCTGTCTTGTGGCTCTTGCTGCTCGTGGCAGCACCGCTGCTGGCGCAGCCGGCGGGGCTGCCGACGCGCGACGGCTTGCCGACGCTCGCGCCGATCCTCGAGAAGGTGACGCCGGCGGTAGTGAACATCGCGGTGCTGCAGGCGACTCCGGAAGAAGACAACCCGCTGATGCGCGATCCGTTTTTCCGCCGCTTCTTCGGCATGCCGCAACAGGCGGAGCCGCAGATCGCAGCCGGTTCGGGAGTGATCGTCGACGCGAGG
>DASREB010000249.1:0-6724 GCA_035652275.1 Burkholderiales bacterium | reverse complement strand
CGCCCGCGCGTCGATGTGACCTGGCGCATCTCGGGACTGTTCCGCGATCTCTTCCCGGCGCAGATCGCGCTGATCGACGCCGCGGTGAAGCTCATCGCGGGGCGCGACGAGGACGACGAGGAGAACCCGCTCGCCGCCGCGTCACGCGCCTCGCGC
Source organism: Burkholderiales bacterium (assembly GCA_035652275.1). Classification (GTDB taxonomy): domain Bacteria; phylum Pseudomonadota; class Gammaproteobacteria; order Burkholderiales; family SG8-39; genus SCGC-AG-212-J23. The sequence goes on along the minus strand of DASREB010000249.1, from coordinate 6,568 downwards.
GACGCACCGGTCGCGCGCATCTTCGGCAATGCCCCCGGCGCCTATGGCGCTGGTGTCGAGGACCTGCTCGGCCGCAACATGGACCCCGACGAGGTCGGCGCCGCCTATCTCGCCGCGGCATCGCATGTGTATGGCGGGGCCGAGGGCGAGGATCGGGAGTTGCCGGGCGGCTTCGCCGCGCGCGTCGCTGCAGCCGACCTCCTCCTGCACGGCGCCGACGACCCGGCGCGCGATCTGCTCGAAGGTTCCGAGGATGCGGCCTTTATCGGCGGCTTCGCTGCGGCGGCGTCATCGCTCGGCAATGTGCCGGAGCTCATCGTGCTCGAGGTGACCGACGGCAAGCGCCCGCGGGCGCGAACGCTTTCCTCCCAGCTTGCCCGCATCGTGCGAAGCCGAGCCGTCAATCCGCGCTTCATCGAGGGCCAGATGCGCCACGGCGCACGCGGCGCCGCAGAATTTGCCGAGACGGTCGACCGGCTCGCCGATTTCGCCGAGACCACGGGCAAGGTCGCGAGCGAGCTGTTCGACCTCGTGCATGACGCTTATCTCGGCGATCTGCGCGTGCGCGCGTTTCTGATGCGGGAGAACCCGTCCGCGGCGCGCGCCATCGCCGAGCGGCTCGAAGCGATGCGGCGCAAGGGATTGTGGCATCCGCGCCGCAACGATCTCGCGACCGACCTTGGTGAGGCGCCGACCGAGACCGCGGGGGCATTGTCATGAGCCTGGTTATTGTTCGCGGCGCATGCCCTCGACTCTCCGCGCCGATGCCGACCGGAGACGGCCTGCTCGCCCGCTTGGCGGTGGCTGGGCCGGTGCCGATCGACGCTTTCGCCAGGATCTGCGCCTTGGCGCGCGAACACGGCAACGGCGTGATGGAAATCAGCGCGCGCGGGAGCTTGCAGGTCCGCGGGCTCACGCCTCATTCGGCGCCGCTCTTTGCCGAAACCGTCGCGGCGCTCGATATCGATCTTTGCGAGTCCGTGCCGGTCATCGCGAGCCCGCTTCCCGGCGATCCCGCCGCGCTCATCGACGCCGACGCCACGGCCGCCGCGCTGCGCCACGCCGTCGCCGAAAGGGCTCTTGCGCTCGCGCCGAAAGTGTCGGTGGTGATTGACGACGGGAGCGCGCTGCATCTCGATGATCTCACCGCAGACATCCGTTTGCGCGCCGCCGAAACGGCGAGCGGTGCGACGATGCATATCGCGCTCGCCGGAGATGCGTCGTCTGCGACTCCGCTCGGCATGGTAGCCGAAGACGCCGCGATCGATGTCGCCGTGCAGTTGCTCTCGGCAATCGCTGTCCTTGGGTCAGGGGCGCGCGCGGCCGATTTGCTGCGTGCCGGGGGCATCGGCGGCATTCGCGATGGGTTAGGCGCGCGCGTTGCCCCCGCTGCTGCGCTCCCTGCTCGCAAAGCCGTGGCGGCAATCGGACTTCACCGCCTGAAGGACAGCACGTGTGCGCTCGGGCTTGGCTTGGCCTTCGGGCACGCCGATGCAAACACGCTGATCGCGTTCGCCGACATCGCAAGGGCGAAGGGCGCGGCGTGGGCGAGGCCCGCACCTCGCCGCGCCCTGCTCGTCGGGCCTTTGACGGCGACGGAAGCAAGCGCGGTGCGCCAGGTCGCGGCAAGGCTCGGCTTCATCGTCGAAGCGAACGATTCCCGCCGCCGCATCGTCGCCTGCCCAGGATCGCCCTCTTGCGCCTCGGGGCTGATCCCGGCCCGCGCCATCGCCGCCGAGCTTGCGCGCCACTTGCCGGCCACGGTGCCACTCGTGCACGTCTCGGGATGCGCCAAGGGTTGCGCGCATCCCGCCGCCGCGCCCCTCAACATCGTCGGCACTGCCCGCGGCTGCGGCATCGTGCGCGACGGCACGGCGCGCGAGGCTCCGGAGGCTTTGGTCGCGACCGACGACCTTGCCGCGGCGTTCGCTTCTCTCACCTCACGACGCGAGGCCATCAATGCTTGAGCGTCCCTCTTATCTCCGCGACGGCGCCGCGATCTACGAGCGCTCCTTCGCCATCATCCGCGAGGAGGCCGATCTCTCGCGCTTCTCAGCCGAAGAGGCCGAGATCGCGGTGCGCATGATTCACGCCGCGGGCCAGGTCGCGCTCGCAGACTCGATCCAGTTCGGGGCAGGCCTTGTGAGGGCCGCCCGCACGGCACTGAAGCGCGGCGCGCCGATCCTGTGCGACGCCGAGATGGTGGCGCATGGCATCACCCGGGCACGGCTCCCGGCCAAGAATGAGGTGATCTGCACCTTGCGCGATGCGCGCGTGCCCGCGCTCGCCGCGAAGCTCGGCACCACGCGCTCGGCTGCCGCGCTCGAACTCTGGCGCGACAAGCTTCAAGGCGCGGTCGTCGCCATCGGCAACGCGCCGACCGCGCTCTACCGCCTGCTCGAAATGCTGGACGAAGGTGCGTCGAAGCCGGCCGCGATCCTCGGCATCCCGGTCGGCTTCGTCGGTGCCGCGGAGTCCAAGGAGGCGCTTGCCGAAAATTCGCGCGGGGTGCCCTATCTCATCGTGCGTGGGCGGATCGGCGGAAGCGCCATAACGGCGGCGGCGATCAACGCGCTGGCCAAGGAGGGAATATGACCGGCCGTCTCATCGGCGTCGGCGTGGGGCCTGGCGATCCGGGCCTCCTCACGCTGAACGCAATTGCCGCCCTGAAGGCGGCCGACGTCGTCGCCCACTTCGCCAAGGCGGGCAACGCGAGCAACGCACGGACGATCGCCGCGGCGCATCTCAAGCTCGGCGTCGAGGAGCTGCCGCTCAACTATCCGGTCACCACCGAGATCCCGAAGGCGGACGCCGCCTATCGCGAGGCGCTTGCCGAATTCTACGAGGCCTCGGCTCGAGCCATCGCCGCCAGGCTCGACGAGGGCCGCGTCGTCGCGGTGATCGCAGAGGGCGATCCTTTGTTCTACGGTTCCTACATGCACCTCCATGTCAGGCTCGCGCCACGCTACCCGACCGAGGTCATTGCCGGGGTGACCGGAATGTCGGGCTGCTGGTCTTCGATCGCGACTCCGATCGCGCAAGGCGACGACGTGTTCACCGTGCTGCCGGCGACGCTGCCCGAATTCGAGCTCGAGCGCAGGCTCGCCGACACCGATGCCGCCGTGGTGATGAAGATCGGGCGCAATCTCGCCAAGGTACGCCGTGCCCTCGACCGTGCCGGCCGTCTTGACCGCGCCATCTATGTCGAGCGCGGCACCATGTCGAACGCGCAAGTTATGCCGCTTGCCGACAAGCTCGATACGCCGGCGCCCTATTTCGCCATCGTGCTCGTGCCGGGCTGGGAGGGTCGGGCGTGAGCGGCAGGCTCACCATTGTTGGTCTCGGTCCTGGCGATGAACGCTATCTGACGCCCGAGGCGGACGATGCGCTCACCATCGCCGAGGCGCTTTACGGCTACGGCCCCTATCTCGACCGCGTTCCGGTCCGCGAAGACCAGACGCGGCATGCGTCGGACAATCGCGAGGAATCCACACGCGCGAAGGCGGCACTCCGCCATGCCGCGAAAGGCGCAGAGGTCGCCCTCGTCTCCGGCGGGGATCCCGGTGTGTTCGCCATGGCGGCCACGGTGTGCGAGGAGATCGCGGCGGGGCCAAAGGCGTGGCGGGACCTCGACATCAGGGTGGTGCCGGGAATCACTGCGATGCTCGCCGTGGCGGCGAAGGCGGGTGCGCCGCTCGGCCACGATTTCTGCGCCATCTCCCTCTCCGACAATCTGAAGCCCTGGGAGCTCGTGCTGAAGCGTCTCGACGCCGCCGCCGAGGCGGGCTTCGTGGTCGCGCTCTACAACCCGGTGTCCCGCGCCCGCCCCTGGCAGTTCGGCGAGGCCTTGGCGCGGCTCTCACGCCACCTGCCCGGCATCACCCCCGTCGTCTTCGGCCGCGCCGTGGGGCGCGAAGAGGAAAGCATCACCATCGCAACGCTCGAGAAAGCGCCGGCGATCAAAGCCGACATGGCGACGCTCGTCATTGTCGGATCGGCTGAAACACGGCTCATTCCGCGCGAGGGGCTGCCGCCGCTCGTCTACACGCCTCGCGCCGCCGAAAAGGTGACCGCATGATCGAGCCACGCCATCGCTTCATCGACCGTCGCCACACTCTCGGCCGCAGGCAGCTTGGGTCGCTTCAGCATGATTACCGGCACATGCCGAGCGCGGGCTGCGGCAATCTTGCCATAGGTCGCCTCGCCACCGCTGTTCTTGGCGACGATCGTCTCGATGCCATGGCGCTCGATGAGGGCGCGATCCTCGTCCTCGCTGAACGGCCCGCGCGCGGTGAGGTAGATGGCATGCGGCACGGCAAGCGGCGGATCGACGGGATCGACGCTGCGCACGAGATAGACGTGCTGCGGCGCCGATTCGAAGGGGCGAAGTTCTTTTCGCCCGAGCGCGAGGAACACGCGGCGCGGCGCCTCTCCAAGTGCCCAAACCGCCTGTTCCATCGTCTCGACCTCGATCCAGCTGTCGCCACGGACCTTGCGCCAGGGCGGGCGGCGGAGCGCGAGCAAGCGAATGCCGGAAGCCCGCGCCGCTTCCGCGGCATTGGCAGAGATCGCGGCGGCATAAGGGTGGGTGGCATCGATCAGCAAATCGATCCTCTCGGCGCGGAGATAGTCGGCAAGGCCCTCGGCGCCACCGAAGCCGCCGCTCCTCACCGGCACGGGCTGAGGCAGAGGCTCAGCGGTGCGTCCGGCGAGCGACAGCGTCACGGCGAGATCCTTGCGTGCGGCAAGCGCCGCGGCGAGCGCGCGGGCTTCGGCCGTGCCGCCGAGAATGTGGATGCGCGTCATGCGGGCTGAGCGTGCCATGCCGGAAGGTGCCTCATCGAGGCGCTGGCTGTCCATCGTCGGGATCGGCGAGGACGGCGTCGAGGGCTTGAGCGCGACGGCGCGCGCACTCGTCTCGGGCGCCGACATCGTGTTCGGCGGGGAGCGGCATCTCGAGCTTGCCGCGCCCTTGATCAAGGGCCGCGCGCGGCCCTGGCCGAGCCCGTTTGCGCGCGGCATCGAGCAGGTGCTTGAGACGCGCGGGAGCCAGGTCTGCGTGCTCGCTTCGGGCGATCCGTTCAACTACGGCGTGGGTTCGGTGCTCGCGCGCAGCGTGCCGCCGGAAGAGACCTTGGTCGTGCCGGCGCCCTCGGCCTTCAGCCTCGCCGCGGCACGGCTCTGCTGGCCGCTGCCCGAGACGGCGCTTTTGTCGCTCCACGGGCGGGAGCTATCCCGCATTCGTCCGCATCTTCATCACGGCGCGCGCATCCTTGCGCTCACCTCGGACAGCGAAGGGCCTCGAAGGCTCGCGCGGCTGCTCGCAGACTTGGGCTTCGGGAACTCGCGTGTGACGGTGCTCGAAGCGCTCGGCGGGAGATGCGAGCGTGTCCGCTCGGCGACGGCAGCGGGCTTCGCCCTCACCGGGATTGCCGCGCTCAACACCGTCGCGATCGAGGTCATGGCCGGCGCCGATGCGCGCGTAATCCCGTACGGCTCCGGCCTCGACGAGGCGCTGTTCGAGCATGACGGGCAGATCACCAAACGCGAGATCAGGGCCGTCACGCTCTCGTCGCTCGCGCCGAAGCGTGGGCAATTGCTGTGGGACATCGGCGCGGGCTCGGGCTCGGTCGCCATCGAATGGATGCTCGCCCATCCCTCGCTCAGTGCCATCGCCATCGAGGCGCGCCCCGATCGAGCCGCGCGGATCGGCCGCAATGCCGCGGCGCTCGGCGTGCCCTCTCTCGAAGTGGTCGAAGGTCGAGCGCCCAAGGCGCTCGCCGGACTGCCTACGCCCGACGCCATCTTCATCGGCGGTGGCGCGAGCGGAGACGGCGTGATCGATGCGGCGATCGGCGCACTTCGCACAGGCGGCCGGTTGGTCGTCAATGCGGTGACGCTTGAGACCGAGGGGCTGATCATCTCCTATCATGCGAGGTTCGGCGGGGAGCTTACCCGCATCGCGGTGGCGCGCGCCGACGCGGTCGGCGGCAAGTTGGGGTGGCGCACGGCGTTGCCGGTCACGCAATTCAATTGGATCAAGCCATGATCGTCGCGGGCATCGGCTGCCGCAGGGGCGCCTCTCAAGCCGAGGTCGAAGCGGCGATCGACGAGGCGTTCGCGCAAGCCAAGCGCGGGCGCGAGACGCTTCGCCTCATCGCCACCTCTGACGGCAAGGCGAGCGAGCCGGGCATCGTGGCGGCGGCCGAGGCGCGCGGGGTTCCGCTCATGCGCGTGACACCGGCCGAACTCGAGGCCGTGGGAGACCGCACGCAGTCCTCGTCCCCGCGGGTAAAGGCCCTCGTCGGCGTGCCGTCGGTGGCGGAGGCCGCGGCGCTCGCGGCGGGAGGGCCTAAGGCCACGCTCCTCCTGCCCCGTATTGCGGTCGGGCCCGTCACCTGCGCACTGGCCGACACGAACGCGTCATGACGGTGCATTTCATCGGCGCGGGTCCCGGCGCTCCCGACCTCATCACGGTGAGGGGGCGCGAGTTGATCGCCCGCTGCCCGGTCTGCCTCTATGCCGGCTCGATCGTTCCGCGCGAGCTTCTCGCCTATTGCCCGGACGG
>DASREB010000248.1:0-8496 GCA_035652275.1 Burkholderiales bacterium | reverse complement strand
AAAATGGGCGACGAGGCCGCCGCGAAAGGGAAGAAGCTCTCCGCCGCCGGCCACTGGACGCGCGCCGCGGTGTGCTACCACTTCGGCAAGTTCCTCTTCGTGATCGATCCCGAGCAGATGAAGCGCGCGCACGCGAAAGCGGTCGAGTGCCGCAACAAGGCGCTGCCCTTCCTCGAGCCGCCGGGCGAGCGCGTCGCGATTCCCTACGATGGGAAGAAGCTCTACGGGAACCTCAGGAAGCCGAAGGGCGTCGTGAAGCCCGCGGTGGTCGTGATGTGCATGGGCCTCGACTCGGCGAAAGAGGAGATGGACGACTACGAGAGCCGCTTCCTCGCGCGCGGCGTGGCGACGCTCGCGTTCGACGGGCCAGGGCAGGGCGAGGCCGAGTACGATCTTGCGATCTGCCCCGAGTACGAGAAGCCGGCGAAGGCGGTGGTGGATTTCGTCCAGACGCGGAGCGACCTCGACCGCGACCGGATCGGCGTCTGGGGCGTGTCGCTCGGCGGCTACTACGCGCCGCGCGCGGCCGCCTTCGAGAAGCGCTTCAAGGCCTGCGTCGCGCTCTCCGGCCCGTACGCGCGCTCGGCCTCGTTCGAGGGGCGCCCCTCGATCAACGTCGAGACTTTCCGCGTGCGCTCGAAGAGCGCGAACCTCGAGGAGGCGGGGAAGGTGGCGCTGCGCATGACGCTCAAAGGGGCGGCTGCGAACATCACCTGCCCGATCTACATCGTCGCGGGGACGAAGGACCGCCTCACGCCGCACACGCACGCCGAGCAGCTCGCCGCCGAGGTCTCGGGCCCGTGCGTGCTCTCGGTGATCGAGGGCGGCAACCACGTGGTGAACAACCTCTGGTACCGCTACCGCGACCAGACCGCGGACTGGATGGCGGAGCAGCTCGGAGCCGGGCGGTAATGCCGTGTCATCCTGAGGCCGCAGGCCGAAGGATCTGCTTTTTCGCGGCGCTCGCGCTGTTCTCGGCCTTCGCGCAGGCCGAGGCGTTTCCTTCGCGCCCGCTGCACCTGATCGTCCCCTTCCCGCCCGGCGGCTCGACCGACATCCTCGCGCGCGCCCTCGCGCAGAAGCTCGCCGAGAACCTGGGCCAGCCGGTGGTGATCGACAACCGCGGCGGCGCGGGCGGCACGATCGGCGCCGCCGAGGCCGCGAAAGCCGCGGCGGACGGCCACACGATCATGATGGGGCACCTCGGCACGCTCGCGGTCGCGCCCGCGATCTACCGCAAGCTCGCCTACGATCCGGTGAAGAGCTTCGCGCCGGTCGCGCTGATGGCGCTCGTGCCCTCGGTGCTGGTCGTGAATCCGCGGGTGCTCGACGTGAAGAGCGCCGAGGAGCTCGTCGCCTACGCGCGCGCGCATCCGGGGCAGCTGACCTACGGCTCGGGCGGGCTGGGGTCGTCCTCGCACCTCACCACCGAGTACTTCAAGCTCGCGACCGGCACCGACATCCTGCACGTGCCGTACAAGGGGATCGGGCCGATGCTCGCCGACCTCGTGGGCGGACAGATCTCGATGGGGCTGAACGGCGCGCCGGCGGTGATGCCCTACGTCAGCCAGGGGCGCCTGCGCGCGCTCGCGGTCTCGAGCGCGAAGCGGCTCCCCGCGCTGCCCGATCTGCCGACGCTCGCCGAGTCGGGCGTGCCCGGGTTCGAGGCGAACGGCTGGTACGGGATCGTGGCGCCCGCGGGGACGCCGGGGACCGCGATCGAGCGGCTGAACGCCGAGGTGCGCAGGATCGTCGCCACGCCCGAGCTGAAGGCGCGCCTCGACCAGGAGGGCGCGATCGCCGCCGCCGGGACCCCGGAGGAGTTCGGCGCGTTCATCGCGAGCGAGATCGACCGCTGGGGCGCGGTCTTGAAGAGAGCGGGGATTACGCCTCAATAGCCCCTGGTGGTCTATTTCTCGGCCAACTGCTCTTCGGAGATGCAGGTATACTTTCTGACATGGCCAAGATCTCCAGCGCCAAGAAGCAGCCTGCCGGAAGTTGGGTTGCCAAAGACACGCGCGGCGTGGCCTCGCTGAGCGTCAAATCGCGCTCGGGTACTCTCGTCATCCAACGGGACGCCCGGAGCGGCTCCTTCACGTCGCAGCGTTCCGCGACTCGTATCCGCGACACCTCGAGCCGTGCCGCGGACTCGCTGAAGCGCTTGGCGAAGCGCTGATCTGATACGCCACTACCGGGTCACGATTCGGGACGTCATCGAGGCGCATGAACAGGCGCTTCGCTTCGGCGGTTTGCCCGGCGTGCGAGACTGGGGCTTGCTGGAATCCGCGATCGGGAGACCCTACACCGGGTACTATCGGCGCATCCACAAGAAGGCGGCCGCGCTCGTCGAGTCGCTTACCGCAACCACGGTTTCGCCGACGGAAACAAGCGCACGGCGTTTCTGATCGTCGACCTCTTTCTGTACCGAAGCGGCTACAGGCTGGAGTCGCGGACGATGAACGTCCATGTAGAGCTGGAGCGGCTCATCCTGCGGGTCGTGGAAGAGCGCCTCGCTTACGACGATATCGCCGCCTGGTTCGCGGCCCGGATCGCCAGGCGGCGGTGAGGGCCCGTCAGGTCGAGTGCTTCCGGTCCTCGCCCTTCTGCATCAGCTCCTCCCAGAGGTGCGTCGTGTCCTTCCTCATGAACACCTTGGGATCGGCCTCCATCTGGTACCAGAAGCCCTTGTCCATCTCGGCGTCGAGCTCGCCCGGCTTCCAGATCACGAGGCCCACGAGGAAGCGCGCGTGGTCGGCCTCGGACTCGATCACGTGGTCGACGTCGGTGCCCTTCACCGCGAGGTACACGCCCGGCGAGAAGGGCACCTCGCTCGGGTCGACCGCCTTCTGGCGCTCGACCAGGGCGAACACCGTGTTCAGGCTCTCGGGCCCGCCCAGGTAGAGCGGGTCGACGACCTTCTTGGACGGGGCGTGGTCCGGGAACACCTCGCCCAGGTGCGCCTCGGTCGGCTTGTTGATGATGAAGCCCGCGTGCCCGCCGTTCGGGAGCGGCTTCACGATCAGGACCGTGCGGTTGTAGACCGCGTCGACCAGCTTCGGCTGGGCGACCAGCATGAGCGCGTCGTTCTTCGGATCGTCCGCGCGCGCCGGGTGCCCGGCGATGGCAAAAGCTGCAAGCAGCGTGGTCAGAAATGCAAACAAGCGACGCGGCATTCGAATCTCCAGGCCCGTGAAACACCGTACCACGGCCGACGCGCGGCCGCTCGTGGCGGTGCGATGCAACGAGCGTGCCCGTCGATTGTTACAGTAAACGCATCGCGACAGTGACACCTTCGCGAACGGCGGAGGGGAAAGCGCACGCGTGCGGCGGCGCGTCAGGCGACAGCCGATTGTCAGGATTTTCCCGGCTGACGGCGGCCGGGAGTGGTGTCATCCTGCGCCCTGTCATCCTGAGCGCAGCGAAGGATCTGCTTTTCGCCTTTCACCAGGAACCGGCGCCCCAGACGCCTCCTGGTTTATCCTTCCGCTCGAATGCAACAAGACCCAGGGAGGGTCCCGTGAACATCACCTCCGAGTACCTCGCCGACCTCCTCATCGGCATCGCCCGCGCCCAGAACGCCATCGCCGAAGCCGTCGAGCGCGCCGAGCCGGGATTCCGAAGCACCCACCTCGTGCCGCTCCTGAACGTCGCGGCCAACATGCGCGCGGGCGATCCGCGGATGATCGACCTGCCGTCGCGGATCCTGCTGCGGCTGCAGGGAAGGGTCGCGCTCGACAACGCGCAAGTGAAGGCGGATATCGAGCGGCTGGCGACGGAGGCGAAGAAGGACGCGGTGGCGTTCACGCCGCCGCAGGCGCCGAATGCCGCCAAGGCGGGGCCGGCGACGGTGTCGGGGGGTGATTTGGATTTTAGTGCGAAGGGGTGACGTCGCACCGATACCGCAGTGAGCAGTCCTTTCGAAGTAACCGAGTTTTGAAGAATGGCGCGCAACGAAAATTCAAAATCCAACGGCGCGACGATCGGCTATGAAGCCAAGCTCTGGCAAATGGCCGATGCGCTGCGCAACAACATGGACGCGGCGGAGTACAAGCACGTCGTCCTCGGCCTGATCTTTCTCAAATATATTTCAGACGCGTTCGAGGCCAAACACACCGAGCTCGAAGCGCAGAAGAAGCAAGGCGCGGAGCCCGAAGATCCCGACGAATACCGTGCTGCCAGCATCTTCTGGGTGCCGCCGGAGGCGCGCTGGCATTACCTGAAGTCCATGGCCCCGCAGCCGACGATCGGCCAGCTCGTGGACGACGCGATGACCGCCATCGAGCGCGACAACCCCTCGCTCAAGGGCGTGCTGCCCAAGGATTACGCCCGCCCCGGCCTCGACAAGCAGCGCCTCGGCCAGATCATCAACCTGGTGAGCGACATCGCGCTCGGCAGCGCCGCCGATCGCTCCAAGGACACGCTCGGCCGCGTGTACGAGTACTTCCTCGCGCGCTTTGCCAGCGCCGAGGGCAAGAGCGGCGGGCAGTTCTACACGCCCTCGCATGTGGTGCGCGTGCTGGTCGAGGTGCTCGCCCCGTACAAAGGCCGCGTGTACGACCCCTGCTGCGGCTCGGGCGGCATGTTCGTGCAAAGCGAGAAGTTCATCGAGGCCCACGCCGGCAAGCTGGGCGACATCTCCATCTACGGCCAGGAGTCGAACTACACCACCTGGCGCCTCGCCAAGATGAACCTCGCCATCCGCGGCATCGACGCGCAGATCGCGCACGGCGACACCTTCCACAACGACAAGCACCCCGACCTCAAGGCCGACTACGTGCTCGCCAACCCGCCCTTCAACGACAGCGACTGGCGCGGCGAGCTGCTGAAGGACGACAAGCGCTGGGTCTACGGTGTGCCGCCCGCGGGTAACGCCAACTACGCCTGGGTGCAGCACTTCATCCATCACCTCGCGCCCACCGGGCTCGCCGGCTTCGTGCTCGCCAACGGCTCCATGTCCTCGAACCAGTCGGGCGAGGGCGAGATCCGCAAAGCCATCATCGAAGCCGACCTCGTCGACTGCATGGTGGCGCTGCCGGGCCAGCTGTTCTACTCGACGCAGATCCCAGTCTGCCTCTGGTTCCTCGCCCGCAACAAGAAGAACGGCCGCTTCCGCGACCGGCGCGGCGAGACCCTCTTCATCGACGCGCGCAAGCTCGGCACCATGGCCGACCGCGTGCACCGCGAGCTGACCGACGCCGACATCGCGAAGATCGCCGGCACCTATCACGCTTGGCGGGGTGACAAAGAGGCTGGCAAGTACGCCGACGTGCCCGGTTTCTGCAAGGCAGCGAAGGTCGACGACATCCGCAAGCACGGTCACGTGCTCACGCCCGGCCGCTACGTCGGCGCCGAGGCCGCCGAGGACGACGGCGAGCCGTTCGAGGAGAAGATGCGGCGGCTCACGGCGACCCGGCGCGAGCAGCAGGCCGAGGCCGCGAAGCTCGATGCCGCCATCGCCGCCAACCTGAAGGAGCTTGGGTATGGCGGATGAGTGGGCGGAGATTCGTGTAGGTGATCTTGTAAGTCGGGGAGTGCTTTCAGTCTCCGACGGCTATCGCGTGCGTAACGAAGAACTTAGTCCAGAGGGAATACCGTTTGTCCGCGGCGGCGACATCGGTGATGGCTGGATCAACACTGACACGGAGGATCACATCAAACCTGAACTCGCCCATCGCGTGCAGGCGAAGCTCGCTCGGGCAGGGGACGCCGCGTTCATCACAAAAGGCACGGTAGGGCGAGCGGGTCGGCTTCGTCTCGGACAGCCGGCAGTAGTGTTCGCGCCCCAGGTGGCGTACTGGCGCGTGAACGATCAATCGGTCTTGGATCCCGGGTTTATCTTCTACCTCATGCTCAGTCATGAGTTTCAATCGGCGCTCGACGGAGTGAAGACGCATGGAGCAATGGTCGCGGACTACGTGAGTATCTCGCAACAGCACGATTTTCGATTCCGGTTTCCGAACATTGAACACCAACGCGCCATTGCCCACATCCTCGGCACGCTGGACGACAAGATCGACTTGATCCGGCGGATGAACGAGACGCTGGAGGCGATAGCGCGGGCGCTCTTCAAATCGTGGTTCGTGGACTTCGACCCTGTCCGCGCCAAGGCTGAAGGCCGCGACCCCGGCCTGCCCCAGCCCCTCGCCGACCTCTTCCCGAATTCCTTCGAGGACTCGGAGATAGGGAAGATTCCGAGGGGGTGGGAGGTGGGGGCACTTGGCGAGTTGATCGACACGGTCAAGGGGCGCTCGTACAAGAGCGAAGAACTGATCGAGTCCGATACGGCGCTAGTTACACTTAAGTCGTTCGCTCGCGGCGGTGGTTACCGTCCGGATGGTCTAAAGCCCTTCGCTGGGACTTACAAGCCTGAACAAATCGTCACTCCCGGTGACCTCGTAATCGCATGTACTGATGTGACGCAGGCTGCCGAAGTCATTGGGCGCCCGGCGATAGTTCGCGGTACAAGCGGATATCGCAGATTGGTAGCCTCTCTGGATACGCTAATCGTGCGCCCCCGCCATTCAAGCATGACGCGAGCGTTTCTCTACTTCCTTGGTGGAACGGAAGCGTTCGTAGCTCACACCTACGCGCACACGACAGGGACGACGGTTCTACATCTCGCGAAGGAGGCGGTTCCTTCTTTCACGTTCGCTCGGCCATCGACGCAGCTCGTTGAGCGGTTTGACTCTCTAGCTAGTCCAACTCTAGACCGGATACAGGCCCTCGAAGAGGAATCCGGCACTCTCGCTGGTCTGCGGGATGCATTGCTACCTAAGCTGATTTCCGGCGAGCTGCGTATCAGAGATGCGGAACGAACTGTCGCAGAGGTTTGACGCATGAAGCGCGAAGCGAAGTTGCTTCTCGCAAAAGGTTGTGACTCGCTCGTACTCAGCATCGAGTTATTCAATAGACCCAACGACCGCGGTCGCGTCAGCAGCACACTCATTCAGCTTGATCATGCGTTCGAAATGCTGCTGAAGGCGGCGATCTTGCACCGCGGCGGGCGAATACGCGAGAAACGCATAAAGGAGACGATCGGCTTCGATGCTTGTGTGCGTAGGTCACTCAGCGACGCAAAGATAAAGTTTCTGAGTAACGAACAAGCGTTGGTGCTGCAGACGATCAACGGACTTCGAGACGCCGCGCAGCACCACTTGCTGGACATCTCCGAGGGACAGCTATACGTTCACATGCAGTCGGGCGTGACGCTGTTTCGCGATTTGCTTAACGCGGTCTTCAAACAGGATCTGATTAGCCATCTGCCGACTCGTGTCCTTCCCGTCTCGACATCGCCGCCAACAACACTCGCCACACTTTTCGAGTCTGAGGTCGAAGAGATTAAGAAGCTGCTCCGACCTGGCAAGCGGCGACAGGTCGAAGCGATGGCACGCCTGCGTCCTCTAGCTATTCTCGATGCGACCATACAAGGTGAGAAGGGCCAGCCGAGCGATGCTGACCTCCGGCGCCTCGGAAAAGAAGTCTTATCGGGTAAGTCGTGGGGTGATGCGTTTAAGGGAGCATCGGCAGTTGAAATCACGACCGAAGGTGCTGGACCAAGCCTGTCGCTTCGACTATCGAAGAAGGAGGGTATCCCGATTCAGCTGGTGGCAGAAGGTACGCCGGGTGCGTCAGTCGTCGCCGTGAAGCGCGTCGATGAACTGAGCTTCTACAGTCTGGGTGCGCAGCAGCTCGCGGAGAAGATCGGTCTCACGATGCCGAAAGCGGTGGCGGTCGTGGACTATCTCGGCCTTCGAGGTCAGCCGGAATGCTACAAAGAGATCAAGATCGGCAAGGCTGTCTTCAAGCGCTACTCACCCAAGGCGATCGAAGCAATCAGCAACGCATTAAAGGACAAGAGTGCTGATGAGATCTGGCGGCTTCGTAACGTCGAGGCAAGCCGGGCTTAGCCGTGACTGGTTTTACGGAATCAGTTGTTGAAGACGCCGCCCTCGGCTGGCTGGAAGGGCTGGGCTACGCGGTGCTGCACGGGCCGGACATCGCCGCGGGCGAACCCGGCGCGGAGCGCAGCGACCCGAACTACCGCGACGTCCTGCTGGAGCGGCGGCTGCGTCAGGCGCTCGTGCGCCTGAATCCGGACCTCCCGCCCGAGGCGCTGAACGACGCCTGGCGCAAGCTCACGCGCGTAGACGCTCCGTCGCTAGTGGAGCGCAATCGCGCGGTGCACCGGATGCTGGTCGATGGCGTGACGGTCGAGTGCCGACGCAAGGACGGCTCGATCGCAGGGGCGCAGGCGCGGGTGATCGACTTCGACGTGATCGCCAATAACGACTGGCTGGCCGTCAACCAGTTCACCGTCTCGGAGGGTCAGCACACGCGTCGGCCGGACGTCCTGTTGTTCGTCAACGGCCTTCCCCTGGCGGTGATCGAGCTGAAGAATTCCGCGGACGAGAACGCGACCGTGTGGTCCGCGTTTCGGCAGCTTCAGACCTATCAGGCGCAGGTACCGGGGCTGTTCGCGACGAACGCCGTGCTCGT
>DASREB010000247.1:0-9937 GCA_035652275.1 Burkholderiales bacterium | reverse complement strand
CACACACGCGGCATGGCTGGATCAGGGTTGCCCCCATTGTCCAAAATTCCCCACTGCTGCCTCCCGTAGGAGTCTGGGCCGTGTCTCAGTCCCAGTGTGGCTGGTCGTCCTCTCAGACCAGCTACGGATCGTCGCCTTGGTGGGCCATTACCTCACCAACTAGCTAATCCGGCATCGGCCGCTCCTCTCGCGCGAGGCCTTGCGGTCCCCCGCTTTCCACTCTCGTGCTCATGCGGTATTAGCCAGTCTTTCGACTGGTTATCCCCCACAAGAGGACACGTTCCGATGCATTACTCACCCGTGCGCCGCTCGCCGCCAGGGTTGCCCCCGCGCTGCCGCTCGACTTGCATGTGTAAGGCATGCCGCCAGCGTTCAATCTGAGCCAGGATCAAACTCTTCAATTGATTTGAACCTGATGCCGGCTGGTTAGGCCGGCGGATTACTGATGCTTCACTCAAAGTAAACGAGGTTTACTTCTCGTGAGCACTTGATGCTTGGAGCCGCTCGGCAAAAAACTGCCTTGCGGTTGCGCTCAAAGCTCAAGCGCCCACACCTATCGGCTGCGAATTTTTAAAGAGCGTTGGTTGCGGGGAGAGGATTTGAACCTCTGACCTTCGGGTTATGAGCCCGACGAGCTGCCAGACTGCTCCACCCCGCGCCCGAAGAGACAAAGATTATATCGGTCGCTGTAAGGGGGTGTCAACGAAACCGGAACACCGCAAACGCGAGCGCGCGCGATTGGAACGGCGTGCCCTCGAAGTTTGCCGTCGCCGCACCGCTACACTCGTCCGATGAGCGGCTTCGGGCGGCGCCTTCGACGCGAGTTCCTGCTCGAGCCCGGGGTTGACTTCATCAATCATGGCTCTTTCGGGGCGCCACCCCTCAGCGTGCTGGCGGCCGCCGAGCGCTGGCGGTCCCAAATGGAGGCCAATCCCGACGGTTTTCTCCGCGACGTGCTGCCAGAGGCATTGCGTTCGGCAGTCGCGGAGCTTGCGCGCTTTCTGCAAGCCGACCCTGCCGACCTGGTTTTCGTCGAGAACGCGACCGCTGCCGCCAACGTCGTGCTGCGCTCGCTCGAATTCAAGCCGGGCGACGAGATTCTGCTCAACAGCCAAAGTTACGGCGCCGTGCGCCAGGCGGTGCGCTTCGTCTGCGATCGCACCGGCGCCAAGTCCGTGGAGCCGCACGTGCGTGTCCCGGTCCGGGATGCGGCCGAGCTGCTCGCCGAGCTGGCCGGCGCCCTCTCTCTGCGCACGCGCCTCCTCATCGTCGACCACATTTCTTCGCCGAGCGGGGTCATCTGGCCGCTCGCCGAGGCGGTCGCGCTCGCGCGTTCGCATGGGGCGCGCGTGCTCGTGGATGGAGCGCATGCGCCAGGCCAGCTCGAGCTCGATTTGCCGGCGCTCGGCGCCGACTGGTACGCGGGCAACTGCCACAAGTGGCTTTTCGCTGCGCGCGGCTGCGGCTTCCTGTGGTCAGCGCGCGACGCCCAAGCTCACCTGCACCCGCTCGCCATCTCCCATGCGTACGGCCGCGGCTTCGCCGCGGAGTTTGATTGGACAGGGACGCGCGACTTTTCCGCGTGGCTCGCCGCGGGCGCCGGCATCCGCTTCCTGACGGAGCTCGGCGTGCAAGCTGCGCGGCGCTATTGCCATGGTCTAGCCGTCGCGGCCGCCGAGCGCATCGCGCGCGCCTGGGGCGAACCGCTGGGCGGGCCGCCTGCTTTTCATGGCTTCATGATGGCCATCCGCCTCCCGCCGTATTGGCAGGGCGCACCGACGCGCGAAAGCGCCGCGCAACTGCAGTCGTGGCTCATGCGCGAGCATCGCATTGCCGTCGCCATCATGCCAATGGAAGGAGCGCTATGGGCGCGAGTCTCTGCGCAAATCTATAACGAGCCGTCCGACTACGAGCGCTTGCTCGAGCTCGGGCTGCGCCGCCCGGGCTAGTCAGCGGTCGCGCCGCTCGCCTTGATGACGCGCGCCCATTTGGTCGCTTCGGCGCGGATCCAGCGCTGGAACTCGCCCGGCGTGCTCGCGACGATGTCGAAGCCCTGCTTGGCGAGCAAGTCCTGCGTATTAGGCGCATGCATCGTGCGTATCGTCTCGCCGCTCAGGCGCTCCAGCACTTCACGCGGCGTGCCGGTCGGCGCAAGCAACCCGATCCATGCCAGCGATTCGAGCTGCGGATAGCCCAGCTCCGCGACGCTCGGCACGTCGGGCGCGAGTGCGCTGCGCTTCAGCGCCGTGACGGCGAGCGCTTTCATCTTGCCCGCGCGCACGTGCGGCAGCACGCCCGGAATGATGGCGAACATCGCCTGGATGTTGCCGGCAAGCATGTCGGTCACTGCCGGCGGGAAGCCGCGGTACGGAACATGAACCACGTTGATTTTCGCCTCGCCCTTCAGGAGCTCCATGGTGAGGTGCGAGGCGCTGCCACTGCCGACCGACCCATACGAGATGCGGCCGGGATGGGCCTGTGCGTAGTCGATGAAGCCGCGGAACGTGTCGACGCCGAGCGCCGGCGCGACCACCAGCATTTGCGGCGCCGTCGCGAGCAACGAGATCGGCACGAGATCCTTGTCCGGCTCGTACGGCAGCGACTTGTAAAGATACTTGTTGGTCGCGATCGGCCCGTTGATGCCGATCAGCAGCGTATAGCCGTCCGCCGTCGCCTTGGCGACGGCTTCCGTGCCGATGTTGCCGCCAGCGCCGGTGCGGTTCTCCACCACGAACGGCTGACCGAGCGCTTCCTGCAGTCCTGCGCCGAGCGTGCGACCGACGATGTCGGGCGTCGAGCCAGGCGGAAACGGCACGATCAGTTTCACCGGGTGCGCCGGATACGGCTGCGCCGCGGCGACGCAGCAGATGCAAGCCGCAGTGAGCAGCCCCCAGCGCATCAGATCTTCTCGGTCTCGCCGCCGCGCGGCTGCCACACGAGCAAACGGCGCTCGGCGAGCGTAACGGCCCAGTCGAGCAGCAGCGCGAAAATCGTCAGGACGACAATGCCGGCGAACACCGCGTTGATGTCGAAGGTGCCTTCGGCCTGCAGGATGAGGTATCCCACCCCGCGTGACGATCCGAGGTACTCGCCGACTACCGCGCCGACGAAAGCAAGGCCAACAGAGTTGTGCAGGCTTGCGAACACCCAGCTCATCGCGCTCGGCACGTAGACGTGCCGCAGCAACTGCCGGTCGCTCGCACCGAGGATGCGTGCGTTCGCCACGACAGTGAAGCTCACTTCACGCACGCCCTGATAGACGTTGAAGAAAACGATGAAGAAGACCAGCGTCACGCCGAGCGCCACCTTGGAGCCGATGTCGAGGCCGAACCAGACGGCGAAGATCGGCGCGAGGATCACACGCGGCATGGAGTTCAGCGCCTTGATGTAGGGATCAAGCAGCGCGGAGGCGGTCGGCGCGAGCGCGAGCCACAGGCCGATCGCCAGTCCGAGTGCAGTGCCGACGACGAAGGCGAGCAGCGTCTCGAGCAGCGTCACCCAGAGATGGGCGTAAATCGTGCCCGTGGCGAACCATTCCCAGATGCGCTGAAACACCTTTAGCGGTTCGCCAAAGAAGAACGCGGCTTTGTTCGGATCGTCGAAATAGATCGGCGGCAGGAGCGTCGGACTGGTCGCGACGTACCAGAAGCCGAGCAGCGCAGCTGCCAGCAGCACCTGCCACAGCCGCAAGAGCCTAGTGGAGCTGTTGCTGCGCATAGCTTTTCAGCACCTCTTCCTTCATCGCATGCCAGATCAGCGTATGCAGCTCGATGAAGCGCGGCGTGAGGCGGATCTCCGCCACGTCGCGCGGCCGCGGCAGATCGATCTTGAATTCGCCGATCGGATGTGATGCCGGCCCGGCCGCGAGCACCACCACCCGGTCGGAGAGCGAAATGGCCTCCTCCAGATCATGAGTGATGAAGACCACCGACTTGCGATTCGCCGACCAGAGTTCGAGCAGCTGGTTTTCCATCAGCTGGCGCGTCTGGATGTCGAGCGCCGAAAAGGGCTCATCCATGAGGATGATCTGCGGGTCGAGGATCAACGTCTGCGCGAGCGCGACGCGCTTTCGCATGCCGCCCGAGAGCTGATGCGGATAACGGCCGCCGAAGCCGCGCAATCCGACGCGCTGCAGCCAGTCGTCGGCGCGCGTCAGCGCTTCGCGGTGCTCGACGCCGCGGAATTCCAGTCCGGCCGCGACATTGGCGCGCGCGGTGCGCCAGGGCATCAGGGCTTCCGTCTGGAACAAGTAACCGGCCTTGCCGTTGAGGCCGCCAAGCGGCGCACCGAATACCTTTACCTCCCCGGCCGAGGGCCGCAACAGGCCGACCGCGACATTGAGAAGCGTGGATTTGCCGCAGCCGGTCGGGCCTACCACCGAAACGAACTCGCCCGGCTCCACGCGCAGCGTGGTGTCGCGCACTGCGGTGTAGCGGCCGCCGTCGGGCGAGAGGAACGTGACGGTCACGTTTTCCAGCGCGAGCGCCGGGGCTGCGGCCGCCATGCGGTCACTTCTTCTGGTCGAGCTTGGCGTGCGCTTTCTTCACGAACTCGTTCGTGTACGTCTCGGCGAGATTGATCTCGGCGGGCTTGATGTTGGGGTTGAACGAAGCGAGCGCCTTGAGCGTGGTCTTCGCGCCGGCCTCGGGGAAATAGCCGTCCTTCGAATAGGCGGTCTTGACGTTGTTATAGGCGAAGAGGTACATCGCCGGATCGCCGAGCAGATATTCCTCAGGTACGGCCTTCAGGATCTGTTGCGGTGATGCTTCTTGCATCCACTTGAGCGCGCGCACCGTCGCATTCGTCAGCGCCTGCACGGTGTGCGGATTTTTCTTGACGAAGTCGATGGGCGCGTAGAGGCTCGCCGCCGGCATCGGGCCGCCAAAGATCTTCTCGGTGCCTTCCGGCGTACGTGTCTCGGCAATCACTTTTACCTTGCCGGCCTTCTCGAGCATCGTCACTGCCGGGTCGGTCTGCGACACGACCTCGACACGTCCCTGGTCGACTGCCGTGATTACGCTCGCGCCCGCGCCGACGCCGATCACCGCAAAGTCGCTCGGCTTGAGGCCGCCTTTCGCCGCCAGGTAGTTGATCACCATGTTGGTGCTCGAGCCGGGAGCGCTGATGCCGACCTTGAGTCCCTTCAGGTCCTTGGGCGATTTGTACTTATCGGCAAGCCGGCTGACGATGGCCACGGTGATCTGCGGTGCCGAGCCGGTGAGGACGAAGCCTTGAAAGTGCTGCCGGCGCGATTGCATGTTGATGGTGTGCTCATAAGCGCCGGCGACGACGTCGGCGCTACCGCCGACCACGGCCTCGAGCGAGCGCGTGCCGCCGGCAAAGTCGCTGATGCGCACGTTCAGCCCTTCGTCCTTGAAGTAGCCGAGTCGCTCCGTGATAGTCAGGGGCAGATAGTAGAGCGCGGTCTTCCCACCGACGGCGATGTGCACGTCCGGTCTTTCGATTTGCGCGTGCGCGACGCCGGACAGCGCGAGCGCCAGGGCAAGCATTGCATGTTTCATGGTCGTCCTCCTCGGCGGCGCAACTCTACTAGATTTCGCGCCGCTCCAGCAGCGCCTGCGAGATGGTGCCCGCGTCGACGTACTCGAGCTCGCCGCCGAGCGGCACGCCGCGCGCGATGCGGCTCACTTTCACGCCGCGCGCGCGCAGCATCTCGGCGATGTAATGAGCGGTGGCCTCGCCCTCGTTGGTGAAGTTGGTGGCGAGGATCACCTCGCGCACTGCGTCGTCCGCGACGCGCGCCTGCAGGCGGTCAAGACCGATGTCGCGCGGCCCGACGCCGTCGAGCGGCGACAGCCGGCCCATCAGCACGAAGTACATGCCGGAGTACGCGAGCGTCTGCTCCACCATCGCCAGATCCGCGGGCGTCTCGACGACGCAGAGGAGCGCAGCATCGCGGCGCGGTGAGCGGCAGAGCGCGCAGATCTC
Source organism: Burkholderiales bacterium (assembly GCA_035652275.1). Classification (GTDB taxonomy): domain Bacteria; phylum Pseudomonadota; class Gammaproteobacteria; order Burkholderiales; family SG8-39; genus SCGC-AG-212-J23. Next base: position 3,988 of record DASREB010000247.1, on the reverse strand, counting down.
TTCCTCGGTGAAGTTGTTGCACTGCGCGCAGCGCCGCACGGTGGCGAGCGCCTGGGTGAGCGCCGCGGCGAGCTGCTCGCCGCCGGCGCGGTCGTGCTGCAGCAGGTGAAAGGCCATACGTTGTGCCGAGCGCGGGCCGACGCCCGGCAGCACGCGCAGCGCCTCGACCAGCAACTCGAGGCCCTTCGCCGAGGGAAGCGCCTCTTTGGTCAAAACGGCAGCTTGAACCCGGGCGGCAGCCCGAGGCCGGCCGTCATGCCGCTCATTTTCTCCGCGATCGTCGCCTCGACGCGTCGCGCCGCGTCGTTGAAGGCGGCGGCCACCAGATCTTCCAGCATTTCGCGCTCATCGCCCACCAGCGACGGATCGATGGTCACGCGCTTCACTTCGTATTTGCAGGTCATCTGCACCTTCACCATGCCGGCGCCGGACTGGCCCTCGACCTCGGTGCTCGCGAGGCTCTCCTGCATGCGGCGCATGTTCTCCTGCATGAGTTGCGCCTGCTTCATCAGCTGGCCGATGTTGCCTTTCATTTGCGCTCTTCCCGTATGGTGGAATCGACGACCTTGCCGTCGAACAGGTTGACGAGGTCCTTGACGAAGCCGTCCGAATGCACCGCCTGCGCCGCCGCAGCGCGCCGCGCTTCACGCTCGTTCGCTTCGAGCGCCGCGGTGCTGGTGCCGGCGGTTTCGCCGACGCTCACTTTGATGATGACGCTGGCGCCGAGATGCTGCTCGAGCGCCGCTTTCAGCTTGTCGGCGTATTGGCGTTCCGCGAGATAAGCCTTGGCCTTGGGCACGACCAGCTCGAAGGTGTTGCCTTGGCGCCGCTGGAGCTCGGCGTTGCGCGCGAGCTCCCGTGCGGCCCCGGCCACACTGAGCTGCTGCACCAGCTCGGGCCAAGCCGAGGCCGTATCGCTCGAGGCCTTCGGCGCAGCGGCGCTCGACGCCTTTGGCGCAGCGGCGCTCCTTTGCACCGGCCGCTCGATCGGCTTCTCCGCACCTTCCGGACGGAAGGCCAGCATGCGCAGCAGCGTCATCACGAAGCCGCCGTGCTCATCCGGTGCAAGCGGCAGATCCTCGCGTCCCTGCAGCGCGATCTGGTAGTAGAGCTGCAGCGACTCGGGATCGAGCCGCTCGGCGAGCTCGGCGAGTCGCGCCCGTTCAGGCTCCTCGTCGAGCGCCGAAGGTACGCTTTGCGCGAGCGCCAGTTTGAGAAAGAGCGCCGCCAGGTCGGCGAGCGCGGCATCGAACGAAAGGCTGCGCTCCTGCATCTGGTCGGCGAGCTTCACCGCGGCCGCCGCATCGTTGCGCGCGACGGCATCGATCAACGCCAGCAGGTGGCTGCGATCGATCGCCCCCAGCATGTCGGCCACGTCGGCGGCGCCCAGCCGTCCTGCGCCGTGCGCAATCGCCTGATCGAGGAGCGAGAGCGCATCGCGCATGCTGCCGGCGGCGGCGCGCGCGATGAGTGCCAGCGCCTCGGGCTGCGCCGGCACCTGCTCCTCGCGCAGGATGCGCGCGAGGTGCGCGGCGATCGCCGCGGGCGGCATCTGCTTCAGATTGAACTGCAGGCAGCGGCTCAATACCGTCACCGGGATTTTCTGCGGATCGGTTGTCGCCAGCACGAATTTCATGTGCTCGGGAGGCTCCTCGAGCGTCTTCAGCATGGCGTTGAATGCGTGGCCCGAGAGCTGGTGCACCTCGTCGATCACATACACCTTGTAGCGCCCGGCGGTTGGCGCGTATTGCGCCGTCTCGAGGAGCTGCCGCATCTCGTCGACGCGCGTGTTGGTCGCCGCGTCGACTTCCAGCAGATCGACGAAGCGGCCGGCGTCGATCTCGACGCATGCGGCGCATTTGCCGCAGGGCTCCGGCGTGACGCCTGTTTCGCAATTGAGGCACTTCGCGAGAATGCGCGCGAGTGTGGTCTTGCCGACGCCGCGCGTGCCGGTGAACAGATAGGCGTGGTGCAGGCGCTTCGCCTCGAGCGCGTGGCGCAGCGCGCGCACCACATGCTCCTGTCCCACCAGGCTCGAGAAATCCTTGGGGCGCCACTTGCGGGCAAGTACTTGATAGCTCATCGCGTCGTGAAAATAAGAGGCGAGCCTAACCCCCGGCACTTGCAGCGACCGGCTGTGGCTGCTTCCTTCCGGACCTGACCAGGTTCACCAGACTGCAATGCGGGGAGGCCCGCCGAGCACATTGTAAGTCATGCGCGCGGCCAGTCAGGTCACTGTCAGTTGCGAGTCAGGCGTTGGACACGCCCGGCGCGCTAAGGTGCGGGAGTCGGATCCTCCTCCATCGCGCTACAACGCGATGGTTCACGCCCGCGGCCTAAACCGCGGGCGTTTTTCTTTCCAGGGTGGGTGGCGGAGAGAGTGGGATTCGAACCCACGATGCGCTCATCACGCATACACACTTTCCAGGCGTGCGCCTTAGACCGCTCGGCCATCTCTCCGCAGCCCCACATTTTACCCGCGCAAAAAAGAAAGCCCGCCTCTCGGGCGGGCTTTCTCGCAGCGCGAACGTACCTAGTAGGTGCGCGCCGGTGCCGGTACCGGCTGCTCCTGCCAGATGCTGTTCTTACGCGTCTCCGGCATGAGGAAGACGCCGAGCACGAAGCACACCGCAGGCACGAGGATTGGATAGAGCAGCGCATAGCCGACGCTGCCGGTCGCCGCGAACGCGGCAGAGGTGATGAATGGCACCAGACCGCCGCCCCAGCCATTGCCGATGTGGTATGGCACCGATACGGATGTGTAGCGAATGCGGCCCGGGAAATATTCGGCGAGGAACGCGCCAATCGGCCCGTACACCATGCCGACGTAGGAGACCAGGATTGCCACGATCAGGATCGCGATCGGATAGTTGATCGCGCCGGGCTTGGTGACGCTTCCCAGCCACAGGTAGAGCGGATAGTAGGTGACCGCCGCGAGCAGGAACCCGCCGAGGATGATCGGCTTGCGCCCGATAATATCGGACAGCCATCCATAAAGGATCAGGGTCGGCGTACCGATCAATAGCCCAGCGCCGACGATCCACGCCGTCGTGACCGGGTCAACCTTGGAGACCTGCTGCAAGAAGTACAGCGCCCAGAACTGGCCGCTGTACCAGACCACGCCCTCGCCGATCACGATGATCGACGCAATCAGCACGAACTTGATGTTCTGGCTGAGGAACGCCTCCTTCCACGGGTTCTTCGTCATCTGCCCTTTGGCCTTGATCTCCTGGAAGATCGGCGTCTCCTGCAACTGCAGCCGGATGTAGATGGCGATTGCCACGAGGAGGAACGAGATCAGGAACGGCACGCGCCACGCCCAATCGTTGAAGACATCGTTGCCGAAGTACGTGCGGCAACCGAGGATCACGGCGAGCGAGACCACGATGCCGAGGGTCGGCGAGGTCTGCAGCCAACCTGTGTAGTAGCCGCGGCGTTCGTCGCTCACATGCTCGGCGACGTAGGTGATGGCGCCGCCGTACTCGCCGCCCAGGCACAGGCCTTGGAGCATGCGCAGGGCAAAGAGAATGAACGCCGCCGATAGCCCAATCTCCTGGAACGTCGGTATCAAGCCAATGCAACCAGTGCCGAGGCCCATGCCGGTGAGCGTGATCAAGAAGGTGTACTTGCGCCCGACGCGGTCACCCAGCCAGCCGAAGAGGAACGCGCCGAGCGGACGAATCAGAAACCCCGCTGTGAATAGCGCAATCGTGCTGAGAAGCGCAGCGACCGGGTGCGTCTTGTCGAAGAACTTGACCGAGAGAACCGCTGCCAGGCTGCCGAATATGTAGAAGTCGTACCACTCGATGACGTTGCCCACCGAGGCGGCAACGATCACGGTTCGAAAGTTCTGCGGAATCGCGGCGGCCATAACTGTGCGCTCCTCCCTAGTTGGTGCTGCTGGTTATCGCAAGTGTGGCGCGCGGATGCTTACATCAAACTTGCCAAAAGGCAAATTCGCACCCGCGTCGCCGCAGCGCACAAAAGC
>DASREB010000246.1:0-6957 GCA_035652275.1 Burkholderiales bacterium | reverse complement strand
ACGCCGGCCGCGGCGAGCGCGAGGCCGATAAGCAGTTTCGACGGTTTCTTCATACGTTACTCCGTCTCCTTGGACAACAGAGTAGCCGCCGCGTGCCCGCCGAGGGGTAACTGATTGTTACAGCGTATTTCTATTTCGGCTGTTCGGTGATCCGCAGATAAGGTTTAGGGGCCTTCCAGCCCTTGGGGAATAGCTTCTTCGCCTCATCGTCGCTGACCGAGCCCGCAATGATCACGTCCTGGCCCTGGCGCCAGTTCGCGGGCGTTGCCACCTTGTGCTTGGCGGTGAGCTGGATCGAATCGAGCGCACGCAGCACCTCGTCGAAATTGCGACCGGTGGTCATCGGGTAAAAGAGCATCAGCTTGATTTTCTTATCGGGTCCGACGAGGAACACGGTACGCACGGTAGCGTTGTCGGCCGGCGTGCGCTTTCCGGGCACCGCTTCAGCCGGCAGCATGTCGTAGAGCTTCGCCACTTTAAGGTCCGGGTCGCCGATCATCGGATAGTTGGGTGCGGTGCCTTGCGTTTCCTCGATGTCTTTCGCCCACCGCTGGTGATCATCAACCGGGTCAATCGACAGGCCGATGATCTTGGCGTTGCGTCGATCGAATTCCGGCTTGATGCGCGCCATGTAGCCGAGCTCGGTGGTGCAGACCGGGGTGAAGTCCTTCGGATGGGAGAAGAGCACCGCCCATTTGTCGCCAATCCAGTCGTGGAAGTCGATGCGCCCCTGGGTGGTGTCTGCCTGAAAATTGGGCGCGGTGTCGCCAATGCGCAGCGTCATGTAGAGCCTCCTTCGGGTATGGCCGAATGTTAGCGCCACTCGTAGCCCGGTGAGATAACTTTTTGGCATGTGGCGATGCCGCGGCGCGCATATGCGGGCGCTGGAAACTTTTGCCGCGGACGCCTGGCGAGGGTAGAGTAGCGGTGAATAGTTTGGGGTCCAAACAAATGCGCCACGCGCACCTCGTGCTGTCGTTGAACGGCGAAGCGGTCGAGACGGCGTTCGCGCCGTACAAAACCCTGCTCGAAGTGCTGCGCGAGGATCTCGGGCTCACCGGCACGAAGCATGGCTGTGAGCTCGGCGAATGCGGCGCCTGCGCCGTGCTGGTCGACGGCGAGCCGCAGCTCTCCTGTCTGCTGCTCGCGCTCGAATGCGAAGGCCGCGCGATCGAGACGATCGAAGGCATGTCGCGCGGCGCGGAGCTCCATCCGCTGCAGGCATCCTTCGCCGATCTGGGCGCCGCGCAGTGCGGCTACTGCACGCCCGGCATCCTGCTCACCGCCAAGGCGCTGCTCGCACGCGAGCCCGCGCCGACGGTGGAGCGCATCCAGGAGGCGATCTCAGGAAACCTTTGCCGCTGCACCGGTTACCAGCAGATCGTCGAAGCCATCGTCGAGGGAGCGCGCAGGATGAACGATGAGAGTCATCGGTAAACCGCGCCGGCGCGTCGACGGCCGCGCGAAAGTCACCGGGCAGACGCGCTTCGCCGATGACATCGCCCTGCCGCGCATGCTGCACATGAAGCTTCTGCGCTCGCCGCATGCTCACGCGCTCATCGAGTCGATCGACCTTGCGCGCGCGCAGGCGCATCCGGGGGTGCACCTGGTCCTCAGCGGCAAGGACTTCCCGGTGACTTTCGGCATTCTGCCCGTCACCCAGGATGAATATCCGCTCGCGCCGCGGCACGTGCGCTATGTGGGCGACCCGCTGGCCGCGGTGGTGGCGCGCGACGAGCAGATCGCCACTGCCGCGCTCGATCTCATTGAGGTGCGCTATCAGCCGCTCGAGCCGATCGCGAGCGCCGAAGAAGCGCTTGCCAAACCCGAGCCGCGTATCCACGCGTATGGCGAGCAGGGAAATATCCATCGATTGCAGGCATTCCGCTTTGGTGAGGCGGACGCCGCCATTGCGGCTTCGGACCATGTGTTCGAGGACCTCTTCTTCTACGAAGGCAACACGCATCTGCCGATCGAGCAGCACGCCTGCGTGGCGGCGATCGACCCTGACGGCAAGCTCGCGCTCTGGTCCTCGACGCAGGTACCGCACTATGTGCATCGCGCGCTCGCGCGCGTGTTGCAGCTGCCCGCGTCGCGCATCCGGGTCATCGCCACTCCCAATGGCGGCGGCTTCGGCGGCAAGACCGACATCTGCAACCATGAGCTGGTTGCGGCGAAGGCGGCGCTCGTGCTCGGCCGGCCGGTGAAGATCTGCCTCAACCGCGAAGAGGTGTTCTACATGCATCGCGGGCGACATCCGGTGCTGATGAAGTTTCGCACCGGCGTCACCAAGGACGGCAAGTTGACCGGGATGCATCTGCAAACGCTGGTCGACGGCGGCGGCTACGGCTCCTATGGCGTGGCGAGCACCTTCTACACCGGCGCCCTGCAGACCGTGACCTACGAGCTGCCGCGATATCAGTTCGAAGCGGCGCGCGTCTTCACGAACAAGCCGCCCTGCGGCCCGAAGCGCGGCCATGGCACGCCACAGCCGCGCTTCGGACAGGAGATCCAGCTCGACAAGATTGCCGAGCGCCTGAGCAAGGACCCGGCGCAGTTGCGGCTCGGCATGCTCGCCAAGCCGAATTCGATCACGGCCAACTGGCTGCGCATCGGCACCATCGGACTCGAGCAATGCATTCGAACGGTAGTGGAGCGCTCGGACTGGGCTAATCGCTATCGCAAGCTGCCCTACGGGCGTGGCTTGGGGCTCGCCTGCGGCGCCTATCTCTGCGGCGCGGGGCTGCCGATCTACTGGAACAAGATGCCGCAAAGCGGCGTGCAGCTGCTGCTCGACCGCAGCGGCCAGGTGACGCTGTTCTGCGGCGCGACCGAAATCGGGCAGGGCTCGGACGACATCCTGGCTGCGATCGTTGCCGAGGTGCTCGGCATCGATCCGCTCGAGGTGCGCTGCTTGACGGGCGACACCGGCATGACGCCCGTGGACCTCGGCTCCTATTCGAGCCGCGTGACGCTGATGGCTGGCAATGCCGCGATTCAGGCCGCGGAGAAGCTGAAGGCGATGCTCGCCGAAGCAGCCGCCGAGGAACTGGAGGTGGCGCCGGCACGGCTGCAATTCGCCAACGGCCGCGTGTCATTCGAGAGCCGCAGCCTTACGTTCGCCGAAGCCGTAGTACTGGCGGAGGCGAAGTTCGGCACCCTCGGTGCGGTCGGCTCGTACACGCCGCCGCGTGGGCCGGGAAAATTCAAGGGCGCGGGCGTCGGGCCGTCGCCCGCGTACTCCTACACCGCGTGCGTGGTCGAGACGGAAGTTGATCCGCACACCGGCTGGATCCACGTGCCGAAGATCTGGATCGCGCATGATATCGGCCGCGCCATCAACCCGGTGCTCGCGCGGGGGCAGGTGGAAGGCAGCGTCTACATGGGCCTCTCGGAAGCGCTGATGGAAGAGCAGGTGTTCCGTCGCCTGCCGCCAAAGCTCTCGCGCGCGCTGGTACACAAGATGCCGTCGCTTCTCGAGTACAAGAGCATCACGTCGCTCGAGATGCCGCAGATGGATACCGTGCTCATCGAAGATCCGGATCCCAACGGGCCTTTCGGTGCGAAGGAAGTCGGTCAGGGGCCGCTGCTGCCGGTGCCGCCGGCGCTGGCCAATGCGATCTACGACGCGGTGGGCGTGCGCATCGATGAGATTCCGATTACGCCCGACAAGGTGCTGCGCGCGCTCGAGAGGAAAGCGAAGGGCGAAACGCCGCGCGTCGGGCCGGAGCGCTTTCCGCAGGTGCCGTATCCGCGCGCGCTCATCGTGCCGCCGCCGTGGGAAGGCGGCGATGGCAACGAGGTGAAACACCATGATGCGCCTGCCGTGGTTTGACTACCGCATGCCGCGCGCGCTCGGCGAGGCGGCGCGCATTCTCGCAGGCGAAGGACCCGATGCGGCGCTGATCGCCGGCGGCACCGATCTCCTGCCGAACATGAAGCGCCGCCAGACTGCGCCGAAGGTTTTGATCAGCGTGCGGCATATAGCGGAGCTCAAGCGCAACGGCGCTGTCCTGGGCGCAGGTCTCACCCTCACCGAGATCGTGCGCAACGCCGAGCTGCCGCGCGGCCTGCGCCAGGCGGCGGGGCAAGTGGCAACCGTGCATCTGCGCAACATGGGCACGCTCGGCGGCAATCTGTGCCTCGATACGCGCTGCAATTACTACAACCAGAACTACGAGTGGCGCAAAGCGATCGACTTCTGTCTGAAAAAGGACGGCGATATCTGCTGGGTCGCCACCGCGAGCAAGCGCTGCGTTGCCATGTCATCGACCGATTGCGCGCCGGCGCTGCTCGCGCTGGACGCTCGCGTGACGCTCGTCTCCGCGAGCGGCGAGCGCGAGCTGGGGCTCGAAGAGCTCTACCACAACGACGGTATCGATTATCTGCGTCGTCGGCCCGATGAGATCCTGACGCAAGTGCGCTGCGCCAATGCGCCGAGCACCTACTGGAAGCTCCGCCGGCGTGGCGCCTTCGATTTTCCGGTGCTCGGCGTCGCCGCCGCACTGATCGAAGGCAGCGCGCGCCTCGCGCTAGGCGCTGTGGCTTCGCGCCCGTTCCTGGTCGATAAAGCGAACCAGTTCCTCCGCGGCAAAGAGCTTACCGATGAAGTCATCGAAGAGGCGGGCCGCCTCGCCGCCTCGCGCGCGAAGCCGATGGACAACGCCGACCTCGATCTCTACTGGCGCAAGGACGTGACCGCCGCCTTCGTCGGCTACGCGCTGCGTGAGCTGCGCGGCGACGACGTGCGCGAGACGCGACGGCGCATCGCCCGCTACGAGCCGGCTTAGAATCCGGCTTTCACGGAGAGGAGGCGGGGACATGAAACGGCATGCAATGGCTGCGGCGGTAATCGTGGCTGCGCTCGCCGGATGCGCCGGCATGCGCATCCCGGGAATGGGCTGGGAGACGCTGATCGATGGCGAGAAGGGCATGGAGAACTTCAACCAGGTGGGCGACGCCAACTGGCATCCCGCAGGCGGCGCCATCATCGCCGACAAGGGCAAGATGGGTTTCCTGGTGACGAAGAAGTCCTACGGCGACTTCGAGCTGCGCGCCGAGTTCTACGCCGACACCGATACCAATAGCGGCATCTTCATCCGCTGCGCCGACCACCAGAAGATCGGCGGCGCCACCTGCTATGAGGTGAACATCTGGGATATCCGGCCCGAGCCCAAGTACGGCACGGGCGCCATCGTCGACGTCGCGGCCGTCCCGGTGCCGATCGAGAACACGGCCGGCGGCAAATGGAACACGTACGAGATCACCGCGAAGGGCTCACAGCTGACGGTGAAACTGAACGGCGTGCAGACCGCCAACGCCCAGGACGGCAAGCATGCTTCCGGACCCTTCGCCTTGCAGATGGGCCCCGGCGTGCAAGGCGTGCAGGGCGGCCCGATCAAGTGGCGCAAGGTGGAAATCAGGCCGCTATAAGCGCGCCTTTCAGTCGTTCTTGATATTCGCCGCCTTGGCGACTGCAGTGTACTTCGCCACGTCGCGTGCCACGATGCGCCCGAGCGCCTCGGGCGTGCTGCCGACCGGCTCGAGGCCCATCTGCGCGAAGCGCTCCTTCACCTCCGGGGTCTGCACGGCGCGCGCCACTTCCTTTTGCAGCCGCTCGATGATGGCGCGCGGCGTCTTCGCCGGCGCGAAGAACGCCGTCCACACCGGCACTTCCATGTCCGGCACGCCCGCCTCGGCCATCGTCGGGATGTTCGGCCATGAGGGCTGGCGCTTCGCGGAAGTCACCGCCAGACCGCGCAGCGTGCCTGCCTTGAGAGGGCCGGTCAGCGGCGGCGGATCGGCGATCGTCATCGTGACCTGCCCGGCGATGACCGCCTGCGCCGATTCGCCGCTGCTCTTATAAGGGATCATGACGAAGTTCGCGCCGGTCTTCTGCTTGAAGAGCTCGGTGGTCACCTGGAAGATGCCGGCGCTCGAGCCGTAGTTCGCCTTGTCGGGGTGCGCCTTGGCGTAAGCGATCAGGCTCTTGACGTCCTGCACCGGCGACGCTGCGCTCACCGCGAGGATCAGCGGGAAGTCGCAGATGAGCGAGATCGGCGCGAAATCGCGCACTGGATCGTAAGGCAGCTTCGAGTACGTGGCGGGATTGATGGTCATCGGCCCGCTCGGTCCCATGAAGATCGTATAGCCGTCGGGCGCCGCCTTCGCCGCATATTCGGCAGCGATGATCGATTGCGCGCCGGGCTTGTTCTCGACGATCACCGGCTGACCGAGGCCCTTCGTCATCTCTGGCTGCATGACGCGCACGATGATGTCGTTGCCGCCGCCAGCGGCATAGCCGACGATGATGTGGATCGGCTTGGTGGGATAGTCCTGCGCCGCCGCGGGCAGCGCCGCGGCGTAGATGATCAATAGCAGCGTTCGCAACATTTCCAGCGTCCTCCTCAGAGCATTTTAATGTCGTCCTCGGCGAGTTCCAGCCGGGCGGCCCGCATGTTTTCTTCCAGGTGAGCGACCGATCCGGTGCCGGGGATCGGCAACATCACCGGCGACTTCTTCAGCAGCCATGCGATCGCCACCTGTGCCGGCGTCGCGCCAAGCTTGTGGGCGAGCGCCTTGACCTTGGGGCTGCGCAGCGCCGCGCCGTCGCCGAGCGGGTACCACGGCAGAAATGCGATGCCGAGGCGCTCGCAGGCCTTGAGCACGTCTTCGCAATGGCGGTCGCCGATGTTGTAGCGGTTCTGCACCGAGACGATCGGGGCGATTTTGCGCGCCTGCTCGAGCTCGCTCACCGTGACGTTCGAAAGCCCGACATGGCGCACCTTGCCCGCGCGCTGGAAGTCGGCGAGCGCACCGACCTGGTCCTCGAACGGCACCTTCGGGTCGGGCGCATGCAGCTGATAGAGATCGATGCGCTCGAGCTTGAGACGCTTGAGGCTGCCTTCCAGGTCCTGACGCAGCTTCTGCGGACGGCCATCTTCGTCCCAGCGCGAC
>DASREB010000245.1:0-10038 GCA_035652275.1 Burkholderiales bacterium | reverse complement strand
CCTGATTGCGCTGCAGAACTGGTATGCGCCGCCGCTTGGCACGAGCACCGGCATCGCCGGCTGGGATGCGGCGCATATCGCGGCGCTGCTGACGAGCGGCGTCTCGCCGCGCGCGACGGCCATGGGGCCGATGGCCGAGGTGGTGTATCGCAGCACGCAGAACCTGACGGCGGCCGATGCGCGCGCCATCGCCGCCTATCTGCAGTCCTCTGCCATGCCACCGCCGCAGCGCACGTCGCGCGCGCCGGACGAGCGCACCATGGGGCGCGGTGCGGCGCTCTATGGCGATCATTGCGCCGAGTGTCACGGCGACAACGGCGAAGGCGCACCTCCGGCCTATCCGCCGCTCGCCGGCAATCCGAGCATGAATGCCGCCGTGGCGGCAAACGCCATCAAGGCGCTGCTGAACGGCGGCTACGCGCCGGCCACGCGCGCGAATCCGCGGCCGTATGGCATGCCGCCGTTCTACGGCAAGCTGAACGACCAGGAGGTGGCGGCGGTCCTCACGTACGTGCGCGCCTCATGGGGCAACGCCGGCGCGCCGGTGTCCGCGCTCGACGTGGAACGATACCGGTGACGATGAATGTTGGCGCAGTTCGCCACCGGCAATCATGCTCTTCGGCGTGAGTTAACCTAAGGTCGGCTAACGACCCGAAGCCAGACGTAACCAATGAAGGTTGTCTTTTCCTCATTTGACTGGGTAGAAGCTCAGGGTGTTGTAGCGATGCTTGAGGGGAGCGGATTCAAGCCCGTGATTTGGGGCGCCGATTGGGCGCGCTCGGGGTTGCACCCGTCCGGTGAGACGCCCGACGTCAGCGTAGCTGTGCCGGATGGCGAATTCGCCGAAGCTTCCTCGCTGGTTGAGGATTACAGGAAAGCCAAGCGGGCCAGCTAACACGAACGTCCGCTGGGGCCGAAAATGGCTCAGTCTGGGAATCGGCCCTCCAAGCGCCTTAAAAAATCGTGGTCCCCGCTTTCGCGGAGACGACGGCGTTTCAGTACACGGTTTCGACCGGGACGCCGAAAACGTAGCCTGCGCCGCGCTCGGTCTTGATGTAGCGCGGGTCGCCCGGATCGCGCTCGATCTTGCGTCGCAGGCGCAGGATCTGCACGTCGATCGAGCGGTTGAACACCTCGTCGTTGTGCAGGCGCGAGAGGTCGAGCAGCTGGTCGCGCGAGAGAATCCGGTTCGGCGCGCCGAGCAGCACGACGAGCAGGCTGAATTCGCCGTTGGTGAGCGGCACGGCCTGCCCGTCCGGACCGCTGAGGCGCCGAAGGTTGAGGTTGAGCTCCCAGCCGTCGAAGCGGTACGCGCGGATGCCGTCGGGCTTGCCCTGGCGCACCTCCGCGCGGCGGCGGCGCAGCACCGTGCGGATGCGGGCGAGCAGCTCGCGCGGGCTGAACGGCTTGGTGATGTAGTCGTCGGCACCGAGCTCGAGGCCCATCACGCGGTCGGCTTCCTCGGCACGGCCGGTGAGCATGACCATCGGGATCTCGGATTCATCGCGCATGCGCCGGGCGATGGCCATGCCGTCCTCGCCGCGCAGGCCGAGGTCGAGCACCAGCAGGTCTACCACCTGCTCCTTCAGCACGTCGCGCATTTCCGTGCCGCCGGTGACCGCGGTGACGCGAAAATCGTTGTTGCCGAGATAGTCGGAGACGAGCTCGCGGATCGTCGGGTCGTCGTCGACCACCAGCACGTGGGGGCGTGCCAGGGCGGCTGTCGGCTGGGATGAGGGACTCATGACCGCTTCCCGTCGCATACTTCACAAACTTTAAGCAACGACGAGGCTCCTCTGTTACGGCTGTAACTCCATGGCGGAACGCCTGTAAATTACACGCAATTGCGTAGGAGTGGAATCGCAGGGATGAGCGCAGCTGCTGCGAAGGCCGGTGGGGACGTCCTCGTCATCGACGATGACGCAATCCTGCGCGACCTCGTGGCGGACTGGCTGGAAGGCGCAGGATACAAGGTGCGCAAGGCGGCGAACTGCCAGGCGGCGCAGCAGGCGATCCTGGACGGCGAGCCCGCGCTGATCGTCTCCGATATGTTCATGCCGGGCGCTTGCGGCCGCGAGGCGCTGGCGGAGCTCAAGCGCCATGCGCCGGCTGCGCCGGTGATCGCCGTATCGGGATACTTCAAGTCCGGTAGCGGCGTGAGCGCCGAGCAGGCGCTCGCCGCCGGCGCGGCGCGCGCGCTCGCCAAACCGGTACGGCGCGCGCAGCTCCTCATCGCGGTGTCCGAGCTCATCGGCCCGGCGACCTGAGTGACATTTCCGGGGAGGCTGCGCGCGGCGTTCGAGCGGGTGTCGCTCGTGCGCCTGCTGATCGGTCTGGGCGCACTGCTGGTCGTCATTAACATCGGCTCGGCGGTATGGGACGCGCTCTCCGATCGCGAGCGCATCTTCCATGATGTGCAGCGGGACGTCTCCAATATCAGCGGCCTCCTGGTGGAGCAGACCACGGCGGGACTGGAGGCCGTGGACCTGGTGCTGCGGGACGTGCAGCGCATGGGCACGCCGGCTCGCATCGACATCCAGATGCCGCGGCTGCAGGACGAGCTCGCCTATGTTTCGCAGGTCGCCGCCATCATCGTGTACGACGCCGAGGGGCGTGTCGCGGCGCGTACCAGTGAGACGCCGACCATCGACACCTCGCGCAGCGACCGGCCGTTCGTCAAGGTGCACATGCAGGGCAAGGATGTCGGCCTGTACGTCAGCGATCCTTACCTCGGCGGAGCGGCCGACGACCGGCATTGGCGCTTCGTCCTCTCGCGCCGGCTGAGCGGCCCGAGCGACGCCTTTGCCGGCGTGGTCGCGGCCGTCGTCGAAGTGGAAAGCTACGAGCGCCTGTATCGCAGCATCGACCTCGGCGAGGAGGGCGGCGGCATCGGTCTATTCAGCGCGAGCGGCACCATCATCACGCGTGTTCCCGATCCCCAGCAGTTGAAGGGCACCAAGCTCGACTCGACGGTGCCGCTCGCCGAGAAAGTGCGGCGCACCGGGCGCTTCGACGGACGCATCATGAGCGAGGTGCTGAAGGAGCCGGTGATCGTCTCGATCGCCGCGGTGCGGGGGTTTCCGCTGTTCGTCTCGGTCAGCAAGACCGAGCGCGCGGCGCTCGCCGCCTGGCGCCACGAGACCCGTTTCACCGCCGAGCGCACGCTGCTCACCTCGGCGGCGATGCTCGCGCTGATTGCGCTCGCCGCCTGGGGGCTGCAGCGGCGCGAGCTCGCGCTGCAGGCGAACGAGAAGCGCTTTCGCGCGATGATCGAAAACAGCACCGACGCCATCCTGGTGACGCGCCCGCGCAACGAAGGCATCGTCTATGTGAGCCCGGCTTTCAGGCGCATGACCGGCTACGGGGTGGACGACGTGCGCGGCAAGCAGTTCCTCGACTTCATCCACCCGGAGCACCGCGCAGGCGCGCTCGCGCTGCGCGATGAGGGCTTGCGCATGCCGGGCAACATCGTCACGCGCGAATTCCTGGTGCAGCACCGCGACGGCGCCTATCGCTGGATGGAGATCACGGCGACCAACCTGCTGCGCGAGGCGGCGGTGAGGGCGATTGTCATCAACCTGCGCGATATCACGGAGCGCAAGCTCGCCGAAGCCGAGCGCTCGCGCCTGGAGAACCGCCTGCGCCAGTCGGCGAAGATGGAAGCGGTCGGACGCCTCGCCGGCGGCATCGCGCACGACTTCAACAATATCCTCGGCGGCATCCTCGGCTACGCCGAGATGCTGGTGGAGAATGCCAAGCCCGGCTCGGCGGAGCGCCGCTATGCGCAGAACGTGCTGACGGCGGCGGAGCGCGCCAGCGCGCTCGTCGAGCAGATCCTCACCTACAGCCGCAGCCAGCGCGGCAACCGCGTGGCGGTGGATCTCGGCGCGATCGTCGCCGAGACGCTCGAGCTGGTGCGCGGCTCGCTCTCGATGAATAGCGAGCTCGAGATCACGCTTCCCGCGAAGTCGCTGCACGTCATTGCCGATCCGACGCATGTCCACCAGATCGTCATGAATCTCTGCACCAACGCCATGCACGCGATCGGCGAGCGCGGCACCATCGGTGTGAGCGTCGAAGCGGTCGATTCACCCACCGAACGCGCCTTCGCGCATACGACGCTCGCGCCCGGACGCTATGCGGTGCTGAAGGTCGAGGACACCGGGCGCGGCATGGATGCGGCGACGCTCGGGCGGCTGTTCGAGCCGTTCTTCACCACCAAGGAAGTCGGCAAGGGCACGGGCCTCGGCCTGTCGCTCGTCTACGGCATCGTCATGGACTCGGGCGGCGCGATCGAGGTCACCAGCACGCCGGGCAAGGGCAGCTGCTTCGCCGTCTATCTGCCGCTCGTCGATGCGCCGGCCGCGGCCGCGGACGATGCGCGCGCGCCGCTCGCTCGCGGGCACGGCGAGCGCGTGCTGGTGGTCGACGACGAGGCGCCGCTCCTCGCGGTGACCTGCGAGACGCTGAAGCGCCTGGGCTACGAGCCCGCCGGCTACGCCGATGCGCAGGCCGCGCTCGCCGAATTCGAGCGCGAGCCCGGGCGCTACGACGCGGTGCTCACCGACGAAGTGATGCCCGATTTCACCGGCACGCAGCTCGCCACGGTGCTGCGCGGCCGGCGCTCGAATCTGCCGGTGATCCTGGTCTCGGGCTACGTCGGCTCGGTCATCTCCGAGCTCGCCTCGAGCGCCGGCGTGCGCGAGATCCTGAAGAAGCCGGTGCATGCCCAGGACCTCGCCTCGGCGCTCGCGCGTGCGCTTGGGGAAAACCAGGGCCAGGTAAATCCGTCCTCACCGTTGCAGCGGTAACGCCCTGCGACGCCTTGCCCCACAATCATCACATGAAAGCCCTCACTGTCTCGATCAGCGCTCTGCTCGCGCTCGCCGTCGTGGTCGCCTGGGTTGTGCCTGGCAGCACGGCTGGAGCGCTCCTCGCGCTCGGCAGCCCTTTCGCGCTTTTCGCCAACGTCATGGCAAGCGACGCGGCGAGGCATGATGTTTTCTCAAGCGACGCTTGACCAATCATCGTTTGCCGCGCGCACGCCGACGGCGCAGTGTTGTCGGCGATGGAACACAGCACGCCAGCAGTCACTGAACTTACCCGCGCGCACCGCCCCGCGCTGCTGCGCCACTTTCTCACGCTCGACGCGCATGACCGCTGGCTGCGTTTCGGCGCGCCGGCCGGCGCCGCGGCGCTGCGCGCCTACGTCGGGCGGATCGACTTTGAGCGCGACGTCGTGTTCGGCATCTACGACGGCGATCTCGAGCTCGTCGGGGTAGCGCACCTCGCCCGCGCCGGCGAGCACGCCGAGCTTGGCATTTCGGTTCTCGCGGCGCATCGCGGCCAGGGCGCGGGCGGCGCACTCCTCGAGCGGGCCGTATTGCGCGCGCGCAACTGGGGCGTGCGCACGCTCTACATGCACTGCCTGCGGGAAAACGAAACGATCATGCATATCGCGCGCAAGCAGGGCATGCGCATCGTCACGGAGCAGGGCGAAGCCAATGCCTGGCTGGCGCTCGCGCCCGCCGACGCGTCCAGCCATTTCGGCGAAGTCTTTGCGCAGCGCGTGGCGCTTTTCGACTACGCGCTGAAGGCACAGCTTGCCGGCGCGCGGCGGGTAGCCTCGCTACTGCGGCCGCACCGGCAAAGGCCACGCACTCTCCACTCCTAGCGCTACGCCGCGATAGGGATCGCGCGCCGGCAGCGGCTGCGGGGCTTTGGCAAGGAGCGAGGCGAGCAGCGAGAAAAGAAGGCGGCCTTCCCGCCTCAGAGAAGGGGAGGAGGAGGACTCCGAGGTTGGGTGGGAAGGCCGCATGGGAGCATCCTGCTGCCCCGGGGTAGCGGCAGTATTTCTGCGCCGCCGTGATTTGTTACGGTTGAAAGATTACGGAGCGACCTGCGACGGGCGCTTGAGCGCCACCACGGCAAGGAGCGCGACCGCGAGGAAGAGCGCCGCGAGCGCCACAATGGCGAGGTCGCCGAGCGGCCAGGCGACGCCAAGCCCTTCGCCTGTCCAGTAGACGCCAAAGGCCGACAGCATGACGCCCACGGCGAACTTGAGCTGGTTCTCCGGCACGCGGGCGAGCGGCCGACGCAGTGCGAGCCCGATTACGGTGACGAGCGCGCAAGCGGCGATCGCGCCGATGCTCGCCGGCACGAGCAGGCCGCGGCCCGCCCCGACCGCGACCACGATGAAGGCGACCTCGATGCCTTCCAGCAGCACCGCCTTGAAGCTCGCGAGGCCCGCCATCCAGGCAAGCCGCGAGTGCTCACGGCGCAGCTCCTCGCTGCCTGCCGCGAAAGCGGCGGCTTCGTCGTGCAAAGGGATGACGCCGGCTGCGCGCAGGATGGCCTTGCGGAGCCAGCGTACGCCGAAGATCAGGAGCGAAATGCCGATGCCGAGCTGCAGCCACTGGATCGGGAAGCGCTCGAGCAGCGGTCCGGCCACGATGACGAGGAGCGCGAGGAGCGCCAGCGCCGCGGCGGCGCCGAGCGTGGCAACGCGCCAGCCGCGCACCGCGGCTGCGGCAAGCACGATGGTGAATGCCTCGACCGCTTCGACCAGCGAGGCGAGAAACGCCGCCGACACCGCCGCCGCCGCACCGAGGGGCAAGGTGAGCATCGCGGCGCAGTATGCCGCCGCAACTGCGGCGTAGTTGCACCTGCAATATCCTTCGGCGATGGCGAAATCGAGCAAGCAGTGGCTACGTCGCCACGTCACCGATCCGTACGTGCGCAAGGCGCAAGCCGCGGGCTATCGCTCCCGTGCTGCTTACAAGCTCCTCGAACTCGATGCGCGCGAGCGGTTGTTCCGCCCTGGCGCCATCGTCATCGATCTCGGCGCAGCGCCCGGGAGCTGGTCGCAGGTGGCGGCGCAGAAAGTGGCGCCGCTCGGCAAGGTGCTTGCTGTTGATCTCGCGGACATTGCCCCCATTTCAGGCGTGACGGTGCTCAAAGGCGATTTTCGCGACGCGCAACTGCTCGCCAGTCTTCACGGGGCGAGCGCCGATGTCATTCTTTCCGATGTCGCGCCGAACCTGTCGGGCATTGCAAACGTCGACCAGGCGCGCGCCGCTGAACTCGCGCACGCGGCCATCGATCTCTGCCAAAAAGCCCTAAAGAGCGACGGCGTATTCGTACTCAAGGCCTTCCACGGCGAGGCGTTCGACGAAGTATTGCAACGTTTGAAACATGAGTTCGGCAAAGTGAGCGTGCGCAAGCCAAGCGCCTCACGCGGCGAGTCGCGGGAAACCTATGTCGTGGCGAGAAATCAGCGTAAGATGGACCGTTCGTCGCAGCCGCAAAAAACAGGAGTAAGTCTTTGAACAACATGCTTAAGAACCTGGTCATCTGGCTCGTCATCGGGCTGGTGCTGATGACCGTGTTCAACCAGTTCAACAACCGCCAGGCCACCCAGGCGCCGATGGAGTATTCGCAGTTCCTGGAAGAGGTGAAGTCGGGCCGCATCTCCAAGGTGACCATCGAAGGCCGCCAGCTCAAGGCGCAGACCGTCGACGGCAAGCGGGTGACGAGCTACTCCCCGGGCGACATCTGGCTGGTTTCGGACCTGCTCAAGTACGGCGTGAAGATCGAGGCGAAGCCTGAAGAAGAGCCTTCGCTGCTGATGAACATCTTCGTCTCCTGGTTCCCGATGCTGCTTCTGATCGGCGTGTGGATCTTCTTCATGCGCCAGATGCAGGGCGGCGGGCGCGGGGGCGCCTTTTCGTTTGGCAAATCGCGCGCTCGGATGCTGGACGAGTCCACCAATACGGTCACCTTCGCCGATGTCGCCGGCTGCGAGGAAGCGAAGGAAGAAGTCGCCGAGCTGGTCGACTTCCTGCGCGACCCCTCCAAGTTCCAGAAGCTCGGCGGCCGCATCCCGCGGGGCGTGCTGATGGTCGGCTCGCCGGGCACCGGCAAGACACTCCTCGCCCGCGCGATCGCCGGCGAAGCCAAGGTGCCGTTCTTCTCGATCTCCGGTAGCGATTTCGTGGAGATGTTCGTCGGCGTCGGCGCGGCGCGTGTGCGCGACATGTTCGAGCAGGCGAAGAAGCATGCGCCGTGCATCGTGTTCATTGATGAGATCGATGCCGTCGGCCGCCAGCGCGGCGCGGGCCTCGGCGGCGGCAACGACGAGCGCGAGCAGACGCTGAACCAGCTGCTGGTCGAAATGGACGGCTTCGAGGCGACCATGGGCGTGATCGTCATCGCGGCGACCAACCGGCCGGACGTACTCGACCCGGCGCTCCTGCGCCCGGGCCGCTTCGACCGGCAGGTGGTGGTGCCGCTGCCCGATATCCGCGGCCGCGAAGAGATCCTGAAGGTGCACATGCGCAAGGTGCCGCTCGCCTCCGACGTGAACGCGAACATCATTGCGCGCAGCACGCCCGGCATGTCGGGCGCGGATCTCGCCAACATCGTCAACGAGGCAGCGCTTTTCGCCGCGCGCAAGAATAAGCGCCTGGTGGACATGGACGACTTCGAGCAGGCGAGGGACAAGATCTACATGGGCGCCGAGCGCAAGTCCATGGTGATCACCCCCGAAGACAAGCGCAAGACCGCGTATCACGAATCAGGCCACGCGGTCATCGGCTGTACCCTGCCCGGCTGCGACCCGGTGCACAAAGTGACCGTCATCCCGCGCGGGCGCGCATTGGGCGTGACGTGGGCATTGCCGGTGCAGGATCGCTACAGCCTTTACAAGGACCAGATGCTGGCGCAGATCTGCATGCTGTTCGGCGGCCGGGTTGCCGAAGAAATCTTCGTCGGCAACGTTTCCACCGGTGCGTCGAATGACTTTGAGCGCGCCACGCAGATCGCGCGTGACATGGTGACTCGCTACGGCATGTCGGAGGAGCTCGGGCCGATGGTGTACGGCGAGAACGAGGGCGAAGTGTTCCTCGGCCGCTCGATCACGACGCACAAGAACCTGTCGGACGTCACCATGCAGAAGGTCGACGGCGAAATCCGGCGCATCATCGACGAGCAATACAAGCTTGCCCGCAAGATCCTGACGGACAGCCGGGACAAGGTCGAGGCGATGACGGCGGCCCTGCTCGAGTGGGAGACCATCGACTCCGACCAGATCGGCGACATCATGGCCGGCAAACCGCCGCGCCCGCCGAAGCCCGCCGGTTCGCACACCACGAAGCCGCCCGCCAGCGACGGCGGCACGCAGGGCGAAGCCGCGCCGACGCCCGCCGCCTAGATCGTCGTCCCCGCGAAAGCGGGGCCCCGGTTTTTCAAAATAGAATCGGCTGCAGTGCTCCGCTGCGGCCGATTTTCCTTTCCGCTCGATAAGCCGCTCGTGATGGGCGTGGTGAACGTCACGCCCGATTCATTCTCCGATGGCGGGGCCTACTTCGGGCGCGATGCGGCGATCGCGCACGCGCGTCGCCTGGCTGAGGACGGCGCCGACATCATCGATATCGGCGGCGAATCGACGCGGCCGGGCTCGGCGCCGGTGAGCGAGGAGGAGGAGCGCGGCCGCATCCTGCCGGTGCTCGAAGCGCTCGGCGAGCTGTGCGTCTCGGTGGACACGCGGCGTGCGCCGGTGATGCGGGCGGCGCTCGCTGCCGGTGCGTCGATGATCAACGATGTACAGGCGCTGCAGGCACCGGGCGCGCTGGACGCGGTGCGCGACAGCCAATGCGCCGTCTGTCTCATGCACATGCAGGGCGAGCCGGCCACCATGCAACGCGAGCCGCACTACGATGACGTGGTGGCAGAAGTGAAGGCTTTTTTGCGCCAACGTCTCGCCGCGGCCGAGGCCGCGGGCATCGCGCGCGAGCGCATCGTGATCGATCCGGGCTTCGGCTTCGGCAAGACGGCTGCGCACAATCTCACGCTGCTTCGACGGCTCGACGAGTTCGGCGAGCTCGGCGTGCCGCTGCTCGCGGGTCTATCGCGCAAATCCACGATCGGCAAAATTACCGGCCGGCCCGCCGGCGAGCGTCTCGCCGGCAGCGTCGCCATGGCGCTCATCGCCGCGCAGCGCGGCGCGACTATACTGCGCGTGCACGACGTGAAGGAGAC
>DASREB010000244.1:0-8932 GCA_035652275.1 Burkholderiales bacterium | reverse complement strand
GCAAGGAGCTCTCGTACAACAACATCGCCGACGCGGACGCCGCCTGGGAATGCGTCAAGCAGTACGACGAGCCGGCCTGCGTCATCGTGAAGCACGCGAATCCTTGCGGCGTCGCGGTCGCCGCCACGCTGCAAGCAGCCTACGGGCGGGCGTTCGCCACCGACCCGGTGTCGGCCTTCGGCGGCATCATCGGCTTCAACCGCGCGCTCGACGCTTCCGCGGCGCAAGCACTTAGCCAGCAATTCGCGGAGGTGATCATCGCTCCGCGCGTGGCGCCCGACGCGTTGCAGGTGTTGGCCGGCAAGGCGAACCTGCGCATCCTCGAGGTGCCGCTCGCGCGCGAGCACCAGGCGCACGACTACAAACGCATCAGCGGCGGGCTGCTGGTGCAGAGCGCGGACAGCCGCATGGTCGAGCGCCGCGAGCTGCGCGTCGTGACGCGCCAACAGCCGAGCGAGGCGCAATGGGCCGATCTTGCGTTCGCCTGGCGTGTGGCCAAGTTCGTCAAGTCCAACGCCATCGTTTTTGCCGCGAATCGCGCCACGCTCGGGATCGGCGCCGGCCAGATGAGCCGCGTCGACAGCGTGCGCATCGCCGCATTGAAAGCACAAAGCGCAAAGCTTTCGCTCAGCGGAGCCGCGGTGGCCTCGGACGCCTTCTTTCCATTCCGCGACGGCGTCGATGCGCTGGCGCAGGCGGGCGCCGCAGCGGTGATCCAGCCCGGCGGCAGCGTGCGCGACGACGAGGTGATCGCCGCGGCCGACGAGCACGGCATCGCCATGGTGTTCACCGGCTTGCGTCACTTCCGCCACTGATGAAGCTGCTCGTCGTTGGCAGCGGGGGCCGCGAGCACGCGCTCGCCTGGAAGCTCGCGCAGAGCCCGCGCGTACAGAAGGTGTACGTCGCGCCCGGCAACGGCGGCACGGCCACCGAGACCGGTGTGCAGAACGTCGCCCACACCGAAGTCCCGGCGCTCATCGATTTCTGCCGGCGCGAGCAGGTGCAGCTCACCGTCGTGGGACCGGAAGCGCCGCTTGCTGCGGGCATCGTCGACGCTTTCCGCGAAGCCGGGCTGCGCATTTTCGGCCCGTCGCGCGCCGCGGCGCAGCTCGAATCGTCCAAGGACTTCGCCAAGAGCTTCATGGTGCGCCACGGATTGCCGACCGCGCGGCATAAGAGCTTCGACAATTCGCGCGACGCTCGAGCCTACGTCGCCGCCGAGCGCACGCCGATTGTCATCAAGGCGGATGGCCTCGCCGCCGGCAAAGGCGTCGTGGTGGCGATGACGCGCGAGCAGGCTAACGACGCGATCGACGACATGCTGCTCCACCGCCGCTACGGCGCGGCCGGCACGCGCGTCGTGGTGGAGGAGTTTCTCGAAGGCGAGGAAGCGAGCTTCATCGTGATGTGCGACGGCACGCACGTCCTGCCGCTTGCCACGAGCCAGGACCATAAGCGGCTGCGCGACGGCGACGAGGGCCCGAATACCGGCGGCATGGGCGCCTATTCTCCGGCGCCAATCGTGACGCCCAAAGTGCACGCGCGCGTCATGCGCGAGATCATCCAGCCCGCGGTGCAGGGCATGGCGCAGGACGGCCTTCCCTATACCGGCTTTCTCTACGCCGGGCTGATGATCGACAGCGCCGGGAATCCGCGAACGCTCGAATTCAACTGCCGGCTCGGCGACCCGGAGACCCAGCCGATCCTCATGCGCCTGAAGTCCGATCTCCTCGAGCTCATCGAGCACGCGCTCGCCGGCACGCTCGACCGCGCCGAGGCCGAATGGGACCGGCGCTGCGCGCTCGGTGTCGTCCTCGCGGCTGCCGGCTATCCCGACGAGCCGCGCAAAAACGATCGCATCCAGGGCATCCCTTCGCCCGCCGACGACTGTCGCGTGTTCCACGCCGGCACCAAGCTGCAGGATGGCATGCTTGTCACCAACGGCGGCCGCGTCCTGTGCGTCACCGCGCTCGGCGATTCGCTGCGCATCGCGCGCACGCGCGCCTACGAGGCGATCGAGCGCATTCGCTACGACGGCATGCAGTTCCGGCGCGATATCGGCCATCGCGCGCTGAAGAAAACCCGCTAGGCTGCGCGCCATGGAGAGAACTGCGGCGGTCTACGACTTCCTCGCCGCGGAGCAGGCGCGCATCATCGCCGCCCTTGAAGCCGCGGACGGCGGCCGCTTCGGCACCGATCGCTGGCAGCGCCCCGAGGGCGGCGGCGGCATCACCCGGGTGCTTGAAGACGGCGCGGTATTCGAGCGCGCCGGCGTCAACGTTTCGCGCGTGCAGGGCGCCACGCTGCCCGCCTCGGCCACGGCGTCGCGCCCCCAGCTCGCCGGCCGGGCGTACGAGGCGATGGGCCTTTCACTCGTCCTGCATCCGCGCAATCCGTACTGCCCGACGGTGCACATGAACACGCGCTTCTTCAGCGCGGGCGATACCTGGTGGTTCGGCGGCGGCATGGATCTCACGCCGTACTACGGCTTCGCCGAAGACGCACGCCATTTCCACGCCACCTGCCGCGATGCACTTGCGCCTTTCGGCGCGGAGTACTACCCGCGTTACAAGCGCTGGTGCGACGAGTACTTCCGCCTGCGACACCGTGCCGAGCCGCGCGGTATTGGCGGCCTCTTCTACGACGACCTCGCCGACCGCGATTTCGATTTCTCGTTCGGCCTCGCGCGCTCAGTAGCCGAGCATTTCCTGCCGGCGTACATGCCCATTCTCGAGCGCCGGCGCAGTGCGCCATACGGCGAGCGAGAGCGCGCCTTTCAGGCGTATCGCCGCGGCCGCTATGTCGAGTTCAACCTGGTCTACGACCGCGGCACGCTATTCGGCCTGCAGTCAGGCGGCCGCACCGAGTCCATCCTGATGTCGCTGCCGCCGCGCGCCGAGTGGCGCTACGACTGGAAGCCCGCGCCCGGTTCGCCCGAGGAAGCGCTGTACAAGGACTTTCTCGTCCCGCGCGACTGGGTATAAGCAATTCAAGGTGGAGATGCCGGCCAAGCCAGGCCGTTCAACAGCGGTCTAGCTATTCGACTTGGCGATCACTTGGTTGCCGGAACTTCGACTGGAGAACAGAAATGCAGCGACCAACACTTGAACAGGCGCGATCAGTACATCCCAATACACCGCAAGCAAAGCCCATGTGACTCCATACTTCGCGCGATTAGACTCGAATACAGCCGCCCATACATGAAGCACCCGTCCGATCGCGGTACCGACGCCAAGCGTTGGGTCTGTCTTGTATACCTCGTCGACTTGCAGATACCACCGCATAACATAGACCAGAACAAATAAGACGGAGACACTGGCACAAGCCGTCCTCCATCTCGGCGAAAGAATGAACCACGCAATTGAGACACACAGCCCTACGAGTCCAACGACGTTGATGAGGTAGTAGATGCCTCGTGGGCCCGGCGCGTCAAGCAGAAGGACGGCTGCCCCGAAGATCATCCAAGTTGCTACGACCGCAGCTCGGGCAGCCAAAGGTGCTCGTCCGGCTATATGACGGTTGGAGGTGGACATGAACTCCTCGGCTTTTTCTTGATGCATTCTTCGTACGCTCGGGTACACGCATTTGTGCAATCTAGAAACTCCTCGCTCCCAGCTGCGGGAACGGGGCGACCATCTGTAGGGCCCACGACACACTCCTGAGTACAATCCGACCAGATGCCCTGGTTAGAAGTGCCCGTAGCGCACTTGTGACGCGCCACGCTATTTGCGCGATTGCTTGATCAAGAAACACCTAGCACCAGCCTCCCATTTCCTTTCGCAAGTAGCCTCTCGTTTCGAGCGCCTGCTCGATGGCAAGACGCTCAGCCAAGTCCGCGGGTTTGCCGCGGCAATCCATGTGATGCCGAATGCGCTCGGCTCGTTCGCTCACCTCCTCGCGTAGCGCACGACGATCGATCTTGATTGGAGCATGGGCGCTCCAGATCTCCGACGCGGTCTTCCATTGCAGTGTACGCCGTCGCCAGAGTTTGTTGACAGCCTCGAGCATCTCCTCAAGACGCGGTTCGATATCTTCGATGGACACAAGCGCCAGCTCATCGGCCCAGGCGCGGTGCTCGCGGTTCTGCCGCTCGTGCTGCCCGTAGAAGCGCGGGCAGCGCGGCGGGCCATGCAGCACGAGCACGTGGTGCGCCTTTAGCAACTCACGCACGGCCGGCACGTCATGTGCCCTTGCACGGTCGAAGCGATACACGAGCGGCGCACCATGGTGCTCGATGTCAGACTGCAGCGCTCGCATGACGAGATCTCCGTCATAGCGCTTTGCGGTTTTTACCTGCGTGCGGTAAGGCACTGCCGCGTCCGCTGTAAATAGCGCATGCAGCGAGCCGTCGACCGCTTGCAGATACATGCCATCAAATCCTCGCATGACGCCTGGTGCCGTGACGGTGATGCGCATGAGCGAGGCCTTGCGCTCGTGCTCCATCGCGGTCAAGGTTTTCGCCTTAAGGCGCGCCGCCTGCCGGCGCGAGATCCCGAGCACGCTTCGCCGCAGCGATTCGGCTCCGATCTGACCCTTGAGCGCTCGCACCAGGCCGCTTGCGCGCTCGGCAATGCCTGCAGGCAGGCATGAAGCGCTGGCGCAGGCGCGCCGCGCTGACGGCGCGCCACAGCGTTGGCGCGCCCTCCAGCGCCGCACGGTCGCCTCGTGAACACCGATCGCCTTTGCGGCGAGCGCTGCGCGGCAACCCGTCTGCCTCATCGCCTCGACCTCGTTGAGGCGCAGGCAGCGCTCTCCCTCAGGCTCTTCCTTCTGCTCACCGGCGGCCTCCTTCGTCTTCTTGCCGCGGCTCTGGCGCGCTGTTCCGATCCGCTCGCGCAGCATGCCGCTCGCCACCTGCAGCACCCGCTCGCTCGTCTTCACGTCCTCCAGAAGCCGCGCATTCTCGCGGCGCAGCTGCTCGATCTGCGCCTCCAGAGCACTCACTGCCTCGGGCTTCGCCGGCCGGCCCCCCGGCTTCGGCATGATCTCCTCGATCATCGCTCCGAGACCGCGGTGAAGGATCGACTGGAAGTGGTTTCTCGACATGCCCAGCGCCCGCGCCGCTTGGGACACCTTGGTCTTGCCCGAGAGCACCTCCATGATCAGCGCCAGGCGCTGCACCACCTCCGGCGGCAGTTCCGGTGCCGGGGTGTAGTTCTTCTTCTTGTTGGACATGAGCTTCCTCCCCATGCGCAGCATCGCTTAACGCGTCAGCGCCGGCAAGCTTGCGCTCAAGGGTCAGGGGACGCTCGCGCCAGCCTTCATCGGCGTCGAAGCGGCGCTCGAGCTCGCCTTCGCCTTCGAGCGCCTCGAGCGAGCGCTGCCACTCAGGATCGAGCTGAGGGCGCTCTTCGGCGGCCGTCCCCGACGGCCCGTGCTCACCGGCGAGGGGATCCACTTGCGTGTCAGGAAGAGCAGGCGCTGCGAGCGGCGCTTGTCCTGCTCCAGGCGCTTCACCTGCGCCTCGAGGTCCTCGATGCGCGCGGTCGCCGCCGAGAGGTCCGCTGAGCCGTCCTCCGAGCTCGAGGCGAGCGGGTTCAACGCCACGAGCATCGCCCTGAGCGCTTTGGTCTCCATGTGGTAGTAGGTCTGGCGCGAGATCTTCGCCTGCGCGATCGCATCGCTCACCGGCGTCTCGCCCGAGAGCACCGAGAGCAGCATCAGGCAGCGGCTCCTCGCGATCGCGTCGAGATCCGGGGCGCTCTTCAGCCACCGTGGCGTCGGCCGGCGCCGGTGCTTCCTGCGTCGGTCGGCCGCCGTGCCATCTTGAGCTTTGCGTGTTTTGGTCATGATCTGGCTCCTTTGCTAAAGGAATCGTTGTCTCGTCCGCTCCGACTCGAACCTTGAGCGCCGCGCCGCTTGTGCTGATCGTGAGATCGCGATCGCCAAGGCGCCCGACGAGGTAGAAGGGCTTGCGTGCTGGCTGGTCCCTTGCGAGCCGCAGCGCGTTCTCGGCCACGCTCGCCTCGATGGCGGCGCGCACCTGAGGTGCGGAGCGGAAGAAGCGATCCGCGGGCGTAAGCCCCTCGATCGCCTGATGCGGCCGCTGGAAGTTGTAGTGCTGAACGAAGAGCGCCGCTCGGCGCTGGCAATCGTCGAAGTCGGCGAAGACCGTGCGCGCGAGGAACTCCTCCCAGATCGTCTTCCAGAAGCGCTCGATCTTGCCGCAGGTCTGCGGATGGTGCGGCCGGCTCTTGATGTGCCGGATGCCGTGGCGACGAAGCTCCTCTTCGAACCCGGTCTCACCACGCCAGGCGGTGTACTGGCGCCCCTGGTCGGTCAGGATCTCGCGCGGTGCCCCGTAGTCAGCGATGCCGCGGGCCAAGGCTTCCAGCACGAGCGAGCTCCTCTGGTGGTGCGCCATCACCAGGCTCACGAGGTAGCGCGAATGGTCATCCAAGAACGCCGCGACGTAGATGCGCTCATGGCGCCTGAGCAGGAACGTGAAGAGGTCCGACTGCCAGAGCTGATTGGGCTCCGCGCGCTCGAAGCTGCGATCTCGCGGCTTCGGCTTGGGTTTCGGCGGCGTCCTCGGCTGTGCAAGGCCCTCGCTCTTCAGCAGCCGCCGTACCGTCGTATCCGAAGTCCCGATGCCAAAGAAACGCCTCACCACATCGCGGATGCGCCGGCTTCCCGCATGGGGCTGCTCGCGCTTGACCGCAAGCACCGCCTCGCGGCGAGCATCGGGCTTCGGTAAGTCGCGGTTACCCACAGGCCGCGCGCTTCGGTGCGTAATAGGCGCACGCGCGCGGCCCGTGGATAACCGCTCGCCTGCTCGCCCACCGCGTCCAGGCAACTGTTCAAGCGCCGCGCGACCGCCGGCGCGGTATTTCTGCACCCAGCTTAACAACGTCGTGTAGGGGATCCCGAGCTGCTTAGCAACGCGCGCCGGAACGAGCCGCTGATCGACCACCATTGAAGCCGCAGCAAACATCACATCCACCGGCCAAGCGCTGCCCCGCTTTCGGGACGCGCCGTCTTCGACTTTCGAACCCACTAGTCACCTCCTTCTGGCCGCTGCGTCAGCCAAAATGGAGGGCCAACTGCTAGGTGATTTCTAGGTCAACTGAGCGCGCATCTCGTGGTTCGCGGCACACGTGACCTTGCTAAGGTTGCCGGCGTTGACTGGCCCGCCGGAGGTGTCGTACTCAAACAGGTACGTGCCACCTGCCGGGTCCGTCATGGCATTAATGAGCCTGCGAGAGTTGTACGTAAAGCTGAGTCGGCGCGCAAAACTGTCAGTGACGCTGATAAGCAGGCCCTCGCCGGGTGCGATGGACAAGGGCGTCGTCCCGGTGCTGTAAGTCATCGTCTGTTGAAGCCCGGCACGCGTGGTAATTGACATCAAGCGACCGGTTGCATCGAACTGCTCCACTTCGTCGTTTGCAGTCGCGGTGAAGCGCCAGCCCGTCACGTTGCCCGACGTATCCGTCAGGCGTTCGAGCTTGTCGACAATGTCCGCATCAGGCACAAACGTGTTGCCGGACGCCGGAGCACTAAATTGAAGATCTCGACCGTCGGGTCGGTGGACGGCAACAATGCTTTGGCCGGAATCACGCACCGCGACCGTGTACCGCGTGCTCCAGTGCGTGCCGAATATGTCCTTCTCGAAATAAGGGGTGCCGGCTTGGCTGTTATAGAAGAGCACCAACGCAAGCAGTCCGTCAGGAGCCCGATAAATGATCTCGCTTTGATACTTGTTGCCGCTTGCGATATTTACTGGATTACCCTTACAGTCACCGCACCCGCCTTTGCCCTTCGGCGTGATATTTCCGCAAAGGTCCAGATAAGCGAGCAAGCCGCCGCAGTTCTGGGCCATCTTGGATGTGACTCCGACAGAATTGATCAGCGTGTTTCCGCCGCTGCTACCTGCTCCTATAGCGCAGCTTCCGCATGTACAAGTTGTGTCGAAAACACAGCCGCCAGGAGTCTGAGGACCGGCATCGTTCCTGAGGTTGCGCGGATTCGCATTGCAAGCAAAGGGCGGCGGCAGGGTGAACGTCGCCGTGCATGCTTCGTTCGCATCGAGGTACTTGTAGTTTTCGGGGGGTATGCCGGCGTGCGGATCACCGGAGTGCGCCTCCCATAAGTTGGTGGCCTGGGCAATACCGGCAAGACTTAGTGTGCTGAATAACAGGACTAACCGTACAACGCGCGCAGCGCTCGATGTGGCCATAGCCCCCCTTCCGCACCATGCCTGCGTACGTGCCGCGCATGGCAGGTGCTGTTGTCGTTTTACCGGCCTCGCGCTCAGGAGAGGCCGGCGCCACTTCTCTTAGGAGGGAGTCGACGCGCAGAAGGCTTCGCGCCGTAGCCAACGGCGCGGTCCATCGCGACGATTTGAAATCCCTCCCTGAGCCGGAGTGTTTTTCTAAATCGCAGCGTTGTCAACTAGCGTGATGGCGCCAGATGGTGTGGAAACGCACACGAATGAGACGAACGTTGCGACGACGCTGGCGCGCTAGGAGACGTGATGCGAACGTGCGACCGCTGCCAATCAGTTCAAAAAGCCGTTGCGGTCGGACAAAAAGAGTTTTTCTCTAATGACCGACGGCGCTACACGGATGAGGTGCTGAATCTAAGGCAGCTCGGCGGCGCGGCGGAAGTGGCGCTGCGCTTCGCCGGTGTCGCCGAGGCGCTCGGCGAGCCGCGCGAGGTCGACATGCACCGGCCGCGTGGCCTCGAACGAGAGGCTCGCTTCGAGGAAGCTGCGTGCCTTGCCCCAGAGCTCGGCCTGCACGCACAGGCGCCCGAGCGCGGCGAGGAGCTCGGGGTCCCGGTTGTGCTCGGCGAGCCAGTGCTCGGCGCGCTCGATGCGAAGGCGTGCCTCCTCCTCGCGCTCGGCGAGCGGCAGGCTCGCCGGCAGCTGCGCGTAGAGCGCGACCAGGCGCGAGCCCCATTCGGCGGCGAGCGCATGCTCGATGATTTCGCG
>DASREB010000243.1:0-4517 GCA_035652275.1 Burkholderiales bacterium | reverse complement strand
GTCCGCGATCAGCAGCTTCGGGTTGCACGCGAGCGCCATGGCGATCATCACGCGCTGGCGCATGCCGCCCGAGAGCTGGTGCGGATAGTCGTCCGCGCGGCTCTCCGGCGAGGGGATGCGCACGCGGTTCAGCATTTCGATTGCTTGGAGTTTCGCCTGCGCCTTGCCGAGTTGCCGATGACGTAACAGGGTCTCCGCGATCTGCTCGCCCACCGGGAACGCCGGATTGAGCGAGGTCATCGGCTCCTGGAAGATCATCGAGAGCTTGTCGCCCCGCAGGCTGCGCATCTCCTTGTCGGGCAGCGCCAGCAGATCGGCGCCGTCGAAGCGCACCTCGCCGCCGTCGATGCGCCCGGGCGGCTGCGGCACGAGCCGCATGATCGAGAGTGCCGTGACGCTCTTGCCGCAGCCCGACTCGCCGACGATGCCCAGCGTGCGGCCGCGCGCAAGGCTGAAGTCCACGCCGTCGACCGCGCGCACCTCGCCTTGCTCGCCGTCGAAGGCCGTGCGCAGGCCTCTCACCTCAAGCAGGTTTTCGGTAGCGCGCAATCTCTTGTTCTATGGCGTTGCGATCGAGGACGCCGAAGGGCCGCGCCTTGCTCGGCGCGCAGCGCAGGTAGGGAATGAAGCGCTCGTGCGCCTTGTCGTAGAGGCGTCTCAGTTCGGCGAGCGGCTCCGCATGGTCATCCACGCGCAGATCGAGCGCCGCATAGTCTTCCCCCGCGTGAATCAGCAGCGCTGCGGACTGCTTGCCGCGCTTGTCGCCGCCCGCGGCTTCGCCCGCCTCGAGCGCGGCGATCAGCCGCTCGGCGAAGGGGCGCTCGCTCGTCTGCTCATAAGCGCGCGCCGTTTCGCGGATGACGCGCTCGTTCGCGAGCATGTTGCCGGCGACGGAATAGCCAGCGCCCGCGAGCGCGCCGCACCAGTCGATGCACGCGCTGCCGGTGTGCTGTCCGATGCGACCTTGCGTGTCGATGACATGGAGCTGGCGGTGCTCGCGTCCTTCATCGGCGGCGCTCAGGCGCTTGACCACGTCAGGCGCAGCGACCCCTGCGCGCAGGAGCTCGAGACCCTGACGTGCGTAGTAGGGGTTGACCAGCGCCTGTGTCGAAAGCGCGCCCACGCCGCTCTGCGCGCGCGGGCAGAGTGCGCCGGCGGCGAAGAAGCGGGTGGCAATTGCGACTCCGAACGCGCCGCTCGCGGGATCACGCGCGACGATCGACCATGTCATGGCGCGCGATGATACCTGCAGGGGCCGCGGTGCTATCCTTGGACACATGAAGTGGCCCGTCGCCATCGCGCTCGTGGTCGCCGCGCTCGCGCTGAATGCCGAAGCCGCGGGCCCGCGCGGCGGCGGGACGGTCAGCCGTGGATCCGGCGGATTCGGCGGCCATCACTTCCACGGCGGCCATACGCGGGTGTTCGTCGGCGGCACTTTTTTCGTCGGGCCGACTCCTTATTATTGGCCCGGCTATTGGCCGGGGTACTGGCCCGGGTACTACTACCCGCCGGTCGTCGCGGCGCCGGTCGTGGCCGCGCCCGCTTACTGGTACTACTGCGCGCCGCTCGCTGCGTACTACCCCTACGTGGCGGAGTGCCCCGCCGGCTGGCAGCTCGTAGAGCCGCATCCTTACTGACATGGCTACCAAACCCGAGACCACCAACGACATCAAGGTTGATCCGAACGCGCTTTACCTGGAGGAGATCTTCACCGACCGGCGCGTCGGCACCATCCGCCGGCTTACGCCGGTGAAGAAAGGCGGGGAGCGCGACAGCGCGCGTCCCGTGATCTACCAGGGCGAGACGCAAGTGCTGACGCCCGCAGGCGCGCTGCCGATCGGCTTCGAGATTCCGGCAGTGACGCTCGAGGAAGCCGCGGACAAATTCGGCCAGCACGCGCGCGAGGCGATCGAGCGCACGGTGAAGGAGCTGCAGGAGCTGCGCCGCCAGGCGGCGTCGCAGATCGTCGTGCCGCAGGGGCCGCTGCCGCCGCTCGGCGGCGCGGGCGGCGGCGGCAAGATCCAGATGCCGTAGCTTGCTCGCGGCGGTCAAGAGCTGGGTCGCGAGCGCCCAGCGGATCGTGGTTCTCACCGGTGCCGGCATCTCCACCGACTCCGGCATTCCCGACTTCCGCGGGCCGCAGGGCGTGTGGACCAAGAATCCGCTCGCCGAGAAGCTCTCCAACATCCACTACTACCTCGCCGATCCCGAGGTGCGCAAAGCGTCGTGGCAGAGCCGGCTCAATCATCCGGCGTGGGGCGCAAGACCCAATGGCGGGCATCTCGCGCTGGTCGAGCTCGAGCGGCAGGGAAGGCTGCACGCGCTCATCACGCAGAACATCGACGAGCTGCACCAGCTCGCCGGCAACTCGCCCGAGCGCGTAATCGAGGTGCACGGCAGCATGCGCCGCTTCATGTGCTGGGGCTGCGGCATGCGCGGGCCGATGGAAGTGGTGCTCGAGCGCGTGCGGGCGGGCGAAGCCGATCCGCCGTGCCGCGATTGCGGCGGTATGCTCAAGAGCGACACCATCTCGTTCGGCCAGCAGCTCGTGCCGGCGGTAATCGACCGCGCGATGCAGGCAGCGGGCGAGGCGGATCTCTTCATGGCGGTGGGCACGACCCTGCAGGTGTATCCGGTCGCCGGCGCCTTCGACATTGCGCGCACGGCGGGCGCGAAGACCGTGATCATCAACGCCGAGCCCACGCCCTACGACGATGCGGCCGACGCGGTGCTCGGCGGCTCGATCAGCGCGGTGCTGCCGGCGCTCGTTACAGCGCGAGAAAGCGCTTCGCGTTCCCTGAACTGATCGCGGCGAGCGTCGGCGCGTCGAGGCCGACCGCTTCCAGCGTCTTCACCGGCTCGGGGTCGCCCATGGTGAACGGATAGTCGCTGCCCACCATGATCTGCGAGGCGCCGAAGGTCTGGATGACGTGGCGCACGTTCGCCGGATCGAATACCAGGTGGTCGTAGTAGAAGCGCCTCGCCGTTACTGCGGGCGACTCGGGCAAGGTTTCCTTGGCCTTCGGGAAGGCATGCCATGCGCGCACCAGGCGCGCGAGCAGGATCGACATCACGCCGCCGCCATGGCTAAAGGCGATGCGCAGCTTCGGATGCCGGGCGCCGATGCCGCCGGTGACCATCGAGGCGCAGGCGAGGCCGATATCCCCGGGAAAGCACACCGCCTGCTCGATGAACGGGCCGACGATGCGGTCCTGACCTGCGGGGCGCAGCGCGTGGACGAAGATCGCCGCGCCCATCTCCTCCGCGGCAGCGAAGAACGGCTCGTAGCGCGGGTCACCGATCGACGTGCCGTTCACGTGGCTCGCGATCTCGACGCCGGCGAGGCGCAGGCTTTTGCAGTGCTCGAGCTCGCGGATCGCGGCATCGACGTCCTGCAGCGGCACGGCGCCGAGGCCGGTGAAGCGTTGCGGCGCTTCCGCAACCATCGACGCGATCACGTCGTTGAGATAGCGAATCAGCGTGGTCGCATCGTCAAGCGGCAGCCAGTACGACAGGAGCTCGGGCATCGGCGAGATCGCCTGGCGCGTGACGCGCATCTCGCCCATGTCGGCGATGCGCCGCGGCACGCTCCAGCAGCCGTCCGACACGGTGCGGTAGACCTTGCCGGAGATCATCACGTGCTTGTGACACGCATGCGCGTCCGCCATCGAGGGCCATGGCACGTCGCGGCCCCTGCCGGCGTACGGTGGGAACTTCTCCGGGACGATGTGCGTGTGGATGTCGATGCATTCGTTCATCGCCGGCGATTATAGAATCGGGAAATGCACCGATTCCTCCTCGCGCTCATCGCGCTGTCGCTCAGCTTTACGCTGAACGCCCAGGACTGGCCGGCGCGGCCGGTGAAAATCGTGGCGCCGTTCGCGCCCGGCGGCACGGCGGACACGCTCGGACGGCTCATTGCGAAGAACCTCTCCGCGCAGCTGAAAGAGAGCTTCGTCGTCGAGAACCGCGCCGGCGCAGGCGGCGTGGTCGGCTCGGAATTCGTCGCCAAGAGCCCGCCGGATGGCTACACGCTCGTCATCTCGGGTATCGCCTCGCACGTGATCGCGCCGCATCTCCCCGGCGGCACGCCCTACGAGCCGCTGAAGGACTTCACGCACATCGCGCTCCTCGGGGGTCCGCCGGCGGTGTTCGCGGTCGATCCGTCGCTGCCGGCGAAGACATTGAAGGAGTTCGTCGAGCTCGCGAAGAAGCAGCCGGGCAAGCTGACGTATGGCTCGCCCGGGGCCGGCACCCAGGGCCAGCTCGTGGCCGAGTACTTCAAACGGCTTGCCGGCATCAGCGTGGTGCACGTGCCGTACAAGGGCGCGTCGCAGGCCGTGACCGATCTCATGGGCGGACAGATCAACGCGGTTTCCACCACGCTCAGCACCGCCGCGGGGCAGATCAAGGGCGGCCGCGCGCGGGCGCTCGCGCTGAGCTCTGCCGAGCGGCTGCCCGATTACGCCGATATCCCGACCTTCGCCGAGCAGGGCTATCCGGATCTCGTCGCCACC
>DASREB010000242.1:0-6490 GCA_035652275.1 Burkholderiales bacterium | reverse complement strand
TGCATGATCGAGGCGCCCGAGAGCTGCGTCTCGACGATGCGCGGGTTGATCGGCGTACCGACGTCGGCCACATTCACCAGCCGCTCGACGCGCACGCGTCCGGTCTCGGTGTCCACCGCGACTTCCACGCCGGTGGCGCCGATCATCCAGAATGGTGTCGCGTTATCGCTCTGGCCGTTCTCATCGGGCGGCGTGTACGGCGGGATGAAATTGCCGACGCCGGTCACCGAGCCGGCGCGCATGCCGTACTTCTTCTTGAAGATGTCGGCGATCGCCGCATCGGGCGGCAGGCCGAGCTGCTGGCGCAGCGCGTCGAGCTGCGCACGCGCATCCTCGGCGGCAAGCTTGACGGCGTTCCCGGTGTGGAAGAGCGAGCGCGAGCCGAGCGTCGCCATGTCGAACGGCGTGACATCCGTATCTGAGTGCACCACAGTCACGGCCTCGGTGGGCAGCCGCAGCACTTCAGCGGCGATCTGCGCCATCGCCGTGTCGGAGCCCTGGCCCATGTCGACGGTGCTGATGTACACGGTGCAGCTGCCATCGGCATTGATCTGTACCGCGGCGAGCGAGGTGGTGTTGGCAATGCACGCCTTGAAGCCGATAGCGATGCCACGCCCGCGGCGCCGCGTGCCGCTGCCACGGTCGAACGGCTTGCCCCAGTCGATCAGCTCGGCAGCACGCTCGAGGACTTTCTCGATCGCCGCGTCGCGCATGACGGTGCCGGTCGCCTGCGGCCGGCCTTCGCGCAGCAGGTTCTTGCGCCGAAACTCCACCGGATCGATGCCCATCTCGCGCGCGATCATGTCGGTATGGCTCTCGTAGGCCCAGACGAGCTGCGGGATGCCGAAGCCGCGCAGCGCGCCCGCCGGCGGCAAATTGGTGTACATCGCGTAGGAATCGATGGCGACGTCCTGGACGTCGTAAGGCCCCGGCGCGGTGAAGCCGGATTTCTGCGTCACGCGTGGCCCGATGTCGGCATACGCGCCGCCGTTCCACCAGACCTCGCATTCGCGCGCGACCACACGGCCGTCGCGGCTCAGGCCGCTCTTGATGCGGAAGGTGCTTGCGTGCTTGGTGATGGTGAAGAACTGCTCCTCCATGCTGAGCGAGACCTTCACCGGCCGCTTGACGAGCAGCGACAGGACGGCGACCAGTGCTTCCAGTTTTATGTAGAGCTTGGCGCCGAAGCCGCCGCCGAGGAACGGCACCCGCACCCGCACGCGGTTCTCGGGCCAGCCGAGAAGCCGCGCGATCTCGATGCGCACGAAGGACGGGCTCTGCGAGGCCGTATGGATGGTGAGCGAGTCCTCGGTGCACTCCGCGACCGACACCAGCGGCTCGAGCGGTGTATGCATCACCTGCTGCGTGCGGAACCGGTGCTCGAAGATGCGCGCGGCGCTCGCCATCGCCTTGGTGGAATCGCCGCGCCGCAGGCGGAAGTCGAGCGCGACGTTGGTGTTCTTCACGCCCTTCAGGTGCTTGAGGTCGGGGAAGGTGCCGGCCGGCTTCAGCGCATCGTGGACGATTGCTTTCGAGCTCACCGCCTCCACTTCGTCGTACACCGCGGGCAGCTCGTCGTATTCGGCGGTGATGAGATGCACTGCTTCTTCCGCAACGTGCGGATCGGATGCGAGCACCACCGCGACCGGCTCGCCGACGTAACGCACCTTGTCGAGAGCGAGCACCGGCTGGTCGTGGAATGCCGGGCCGTAGTACGGATCCGGCACCACGGTCTTCACCTCGGCCGCGCTGACGACGCTGTGGACGCCGGGCTGCGCGCGCGCGGCGCTCGTGTCGATGCGCCGGATGCGCCCGTGCGCAACGGTCGAGCGGAAGATCTTGCCGTAGAGCATTCCCGGCAGGCGCAGGTTGTGCACGTATTCGGCGCGACCGGTGACCTTTAGCCACGACTCGAGCCGCGGCACCGAGCGGCCGATCTGCGAGGTTTCAGTGGCTTGGCTGGCGCGCTTCATCGATTGCCCGGCGCAGGTAAACGCCGACCAGGTGCTTCTTATATGCAGCGGAGCCGTGCAGATCGCCGTCGATCTGCACTTCTCGCGCGGCAACCGCGGCCTGCTGAATCAGCTTTTCATCGAGCGTCCTTCCGCTGAGGATCTTCTCCGCCGCGCTGAGCCGCGTCGGCCGGTCGGTCGCGGCGCTGACGAAAATGCGCGGCGCCTCGCCGTCCAGCACGACCGCCATGCCGAGGGCCGGCCAGTCGTCCGCGGAGCGCGTGGTGCACTTGAGGTACGCCGCCTGCCGGCCGCCCAGCGCCGGGATGTGCACCTGCGTGATGATCTCGCCCGGCTGCAGCGTGGTCTCCAGGTAACCCGCATACAAGGACTCGACGGGCGCGGTTCGCTCGCCGCCCGGGCCGGCGATCGTCACCGTCGCACCGAGCGCGCTCAGCAAAGGTGGCAGATCCATATGCGGATCGCCGTGCGCCAGCGCGCCGCCGATGCGCGCGACGTTGCGCACGCGCACGTTGGAGAGCGTGCCGAGCGTCCGAGCCAGAACCGGCCAGCCCTTGCGCACTACCGGTGACGTTTCCAGCGACCGCAGCGTCACCATTGCGCCGACATCGAGCGCGTCCCGAGAGTCGACTTCGAACTGATCGAGGCCGAGGCGGCGAAGATTCACGAGGCGCGATGGCCGCAGCACGCCGGCCTTCATCATCAGCATGAGTGCGGTGCCGCCGGACATGGGCCGCGCGCCTTCGGCGCCGAGCGCCGCGATGGCGTCCTGCAGCGAGCGCGGCTCGACCAGTTCGAATGGTGCCAGGGCCTTCTCCTCGCCACCGATTCTAAGCGTGCTACCCTTTCGCGCCCACAGGAGGAGGCCGATGTTTCGAACGCTGTTGCTGTGCGTCGCGCTCGCTTTGCCACTGCTCGCAAACGCCCAGGCCGAGCCGATCCGTATCGGGTTCCTGACGGTGCGCACCGGCCCGCTCGCCGCGGGCGGCAAGCAGATGGAACAAGGCATCCAGCTGTTTCTTAAGGAACGCAATAACACCATCGCCGGCCGCAAAGTGGAGCTGATCATCGCTGACACCGGTGGCAACCCCGCCGGCGCCAAGACCAAGACGCAGGAGCTGGTCGAGCGCGACAAGGTCAACGTCATCATCGGCCCGCTCGCCGCCTTCGAGGCGCTCGCCATCGACGACTACATCCGCGAGACCAAGACGCCGACCGTCTCGTGCTCCGCGGCCGCCGAGGACCTCACGCAGCGTAAGCCCAACCCCTACTTTGTCCGCTCGGCC
This sequence comes from Burkholderiales bacterium, assembly GCA_035652275.1. Lineage (GTDB taxonomy): Bacteria > Pseudomonadota > Gammaproteobacteria > Burkholderiales > SG8-39 > SCGC-AG-212-J23. The sequence continues at coordinate 3,231 of DASREB010000242.1, read as the reverse complement.
GCAAGCTCCGGCCAGCCGAACCACGCGCTTGGCGAATACGCGGCGAAGAACCTCGGCTACAAGCGCGTCGCCATCATTGCCGACGACTTCGCCTACGGCCACGAGACCGCCGCGGCGTTCCAGCGCGTGTTCGAGGACAACGGCGGCAAAGTGGTGCAGCGCCTCTTCACGCCGCTCGCCGTGCCGGACTACGGCTCATACCTCGCGCAGCTCAAGCAGAACGTCGACGCGGTGTACGCGGGCTTCGCCGGCGCCAACGGCTTTCGCTTCCTGCGCCAGTACAAGGAGTACGGCATGAAGATGCCGGTCCTTGGCAGCATGACGACCTCCGACGAAGGCATCCTCAAGCAGATGGGCGACGAAGCGCTCGGCGTCGTCACCGGCGGCTGGTACGCCGCCGGCATCGACACGCCCGACAACAAGAAATTCGTCGAGGCGGTGAACAAGGAGTTCGGCGCGGACCCGGGTTACTACACGCTGGGCGCCTACTCCGCCGGCGTCCTGGTCGAGCAGGCCGCGAAGATGGTCAAGGGCAAGGTCGAAGACAAAGACGCTTTCATGAAGGCACTGAAGAACCCTGGCACCGTGCACGATGCGCGCGGCGACTGGAAGCTCGACCAGTACGGCAACCCGGTGATGCCGATCTACATCCGCAAGGTCGAGCGCCGCAACGGCAAGCTGGTGAATGCGGTCATCCATACCTACCCGAATGTGAGCCAGTTCTGGAAGTACGACCCGAAGCAGTTCCTCGCGAGCCCGGTGTACTCCCGCGATTTCCCGCCGGCGAAGAACCTGGAGCAGTAATGGCGCGTGTCACGGTCGGCGCCGCGCAGGTGGAGTACGACCAGCGCGGCGCCGGCCCGCAGCTGCTGCTGATCCATTCGCTGCTCACCGAGCTCACGGTGTTCGATCGCGTCCTGCCGGCCCTCGCGGACACACGGCGCGTGACGCGCATCAACCTGCCGGGCTTCGGCGCTTCGACGCCGCTGCGGCTGCACACGGTGGCCGAGCATGCCGGGCACGTCGCCCGCGTGATGGAATCGCTCGCGCTGCCGCACGACACTGCGGTGTTCGGCAACGGCTTCGGCGCCTTTGTCGCCCTCGAGCTCGCCATCCGCCACGGCGGATGCTTTGGGCCGCTGGTTGTGGCCGATACGCTCGCCGCCTTCACCGAGCGGGCGCGCGTGCCGTTTCGCGTCATGGCTGAGCGCGTGCTGGCCGGCGGTATGGCGGCGGTGCTCGATACCGCGATCGCGCGGATGTTTCCGCCCGCCTTTGCCGCGCGCCATCCCGAGCTCATGGCCGAGCGCAAGGCGGCACTCGCCGCGGTCGATGCACAATGCTTCGCGCGCGCCTGCCTCGCTCTCGCCGCACTCGACCTCACCCGCGACGCGCCGCGCATCGCCAATCCAACGCTTGTCCTCTGCGGCGCGCTCGATCAGACGACGCCGCCGGCGCTTGCGCGCGAGCTGGCGCAGCTCATCCCCGGCGCGCGCTATGAAGACATTCCCGAGTGCGGCCACTGCCCGATGCTGGAGCAGCCGGCGCTGCTGACCGAAAGGGTGCAAGGATTTCTCGCCCACTGAACAAGATCGCCGTCATGGGCGCGGGCGCAGTCGGCTGCTATTACGGCGGCATGCTGGCGCGCGCCGGGTGCGACGTCACGCTGATCGCACGGCCGCAGCATGTCGACGCGATACGGCGTGCGGGCCTGAGGCTCGAAACCAAATCGTTCGACGAGCACGTGCGCCTGCAGGCGAGCAGCGAGCCGCAGGCGCTGCGCGGCGCCGAGCTCGTGCTTTTCTGCGTCAAGTCGCAGGACACCGAAGCCGCGGGCAAAGCGCTCGCGCCGCACCTGCCGCCCGACGCTGCGATCATCAGCCTGCAAAACGGCGTCGATAACCCCGAGCGGCTGGCCGCCGTGCTCAAGCGCGAAGTCATCCCGGCGGTGGTCTACGTGGCCGTGGAGATGGCCGGGCCGGGGCACGTGCGACATCACGGCCGTGCCGAGCTCGCGATCGGGCGCGCTGCGGCAAGCGAAGACATCGCCGCCGCTTTCCGCGCCGCGGGCGTGCCGGTGGAGATCTCGGAGAACGTCACCGGCGTGCTGTGGGCGAAGCTGATCGTCAACTGCGCGTACAACGCGCTCTCCGCAATTACGCAGCTGCCTTACGGGCGGCTGGTGGACGACCCCGGTATCCCGGCGGTGATGCGCGACATCGTCGATGAATGCCTCGCGGTCGCGCGTGCCGCGGGCGTGCGAATTGAAGGCGACATGCACAAGACGGCCGAGCGCATTGCGCAGACCATGCCGGGACAGCTCTCCTCCACGGCGCAGGACCTGGCGCGCGGCAAGCCGACGGAGATCGACTACCTGAACGGCGTCGTGGTGCGCAAAGGCAAGGCGCTCGGCGTGCCGACGCCGGTCAACCGCGTGCTGCTCGCGCTGGTGAAGCTGCTGGAGACTAAGGCCTAGTCGCCGTCCTCAGGACCCGCTGTACCAGTTGTAGCCTTTGTCTTCCCAGTAGCCGCCGGGATACTCGTTCGTGACAAAGATGGCGGCGACGTGCTTGGGGTTCTTGAAGCCGAGCTTGGTCGGGATGCGGATCTTCAGCGGATAGCCGTACTTCGGCGGCAGGATGTCGTCGGCGTAGCGCAGCGCGATGATGGTCTGCGGATGCAGCGCGGTGGCCATGTCGATCGAGCCGTAGTAATCGTCGGCGCACTGAAAGCCGACGTACTTCGCCGTGGTGTCGGCGCCGACGCGCGCGAGGAAGTCGGAGAAGCGCACGCCGCTCCACTTGCCGATGGCACTCCAGCCCTCGACGCAGATGTGCCGCGTGACCTGCGAGACCTGCGGCAGCGCGTAGAGCTCGGCGAGGGTCCAGGGCTTGCGCTCACGGATCATGCCGGCGAGCTCGAGCTTGTAGGTCGCGCCGTCGATCTCGCGCACCTCGTCTTCCGGGTAGTAGCCGTTGTACGGGAACGGCTTCGTGATGCGGCTCTCGGGGAACTCCGGCGCGAGCCGCTGCGAGCTGAACAGCCACTGCTGCGCGCCATCGTTCCAGCGCGACATCGCCATCAGCACGCGCTGCACGCTTTCCTGGTCGGTGATATCGCAACCGGTGAGAAGCGAGAGCGCGCCGAGCGAGAGGCCGCGCTTGAGGAACAGGCGCCGCTCGAGGTTGGCGACGGCGCTCGTGCGCAGCAGCTCGAACTTCCTGTTCATGA
>DASREB010000241.1:0-2242 GCA_035652275.1 Burkholderiales bacterium | reverse complement strand
ACCAGATCCGGCACGAGTCCCATGCCGTGCTCGCGCAGCGTGTCGATGAGCTTGCGCAGCTCTGCCTCGGTGCCGATCTCCGGGTTCACCGCGTTGTGATCGATGACGTCGTAGCCGTGCATGCTTCCCGGCTGCGCTTTCAGGAATGGCGACGCATACAGATGACTGATGCCCAGGCGCGCGAGATACGGCACCAGGCGGATGGCATCGGCGAAGCGAAAGCCCTTGTGGAACTGCAGCCGATAGGTCGCATCGGGGACGCGCTGCGGCACGCCGCGCCCCGTAGAAGAAATGAGGCTGCGCTCCGCCATCACCTCCGCGGTCGCGGCGACGCGCGGATCGCTCGTCCAGGCCTCCAGCGCGAGCGGCAGCTTGCGCCGCCAGTTCGGGTGCTCGGCGACGGTTCCCGGAAGGTTGGCCTGCTCGTGCACCTCGAATACGTCCTCTGGCTGCACCACCGCGAGCTTGCATGGCGTGCGCGCGATATAGAGATGCGCCGCGCGGGGCGAGCGGTCGAGCCCTTCGCGCTCCAGCGCGCGCGTGAGCTTCTCCAGCTCGGCGCTGCGAAGGCCGCGCTCTTTCTTGCGGTCAACGGTGAGGCACACCTTGTCGCGCCAGTCGAGGTCATGCGCCGTCCAATAACCCTGCCAGGTCGGCAGATCATGCGTGCTGACGCAGACCAGCGCGTCGCGCGGATAGGCCGAGGGCGGCGCGAGCTCGCCATCCGGGGTCTTCTCGAAGAAAAGCGGCCGGTAGGAAAGGAGTCCCGCCTGATTCAGCTTCGTGCCGAGCTCCGCCGGCACCGTGCCGAGATCCTCGCCCACCACCAGGCAGCGGCGCGCGCGGCTTTCCTCGGCGAGCACCGCCAGCAGATCGTCGAGCGGATAGTGCACATATCCGCCGCGATCGGGCTTGGCACCGCGCGGGATCCAGTAGAGGCGCGAGAGCGCCATCACGTGATCCATGCGCAGCGCGCCGCCGGAGGGCATGTTGGCGCGCAGCAGCTCGCGGAAGGCGCGGTAGCCGCTCGCGCGCAAGGCACGCGGTGAATACGGCGGCAGCCCCCAGTCCTGGCCTTTCGGGTTGAACTCATCGGGCGGCGCGCCGCAGGTGGCATCGAGCGCGTAGGACTCCTGGTCCGCCCATACTTCGGCGCCGCCCCGATCGGCACCGAGCGCGAGATCGACATAGAGCCCGAGCGGCATGCCGAGCTCGTGCGCGCGGCGCTGCACGCCTTCGAGCTGCGCGCGGGCGAGCGCCTGCAGCCAGTCGTGGTAGGCGACGCGGCGCGCGTGGCGCTCGGCGAATTTGCGCACCGCGGCCGACTGCGGGTCGCGGTACTCGCGCGGCCAGCGCTCCCAGCCGCCGCCGTGCTCCTCGCGCAACGCTTCGTAGATCGCGAAGGTGCTCGGCTTGCCCATGCTCGGTCTTGCGTCGCGGAAGACGAGGCCGAGCACATGCGCCTTCAGCGTCGCGACGCCGGCATAGTTGACGAGCGGCGCCCGGCGCAGTTGCTCGAGCTTGCGCTGGAACGCCTTGGTCGCAAGGAGGCGCTGAGCCGCCGGACTGCGCGCGAGCTCCGGCACGCCGGCGACGTCGAGGTAGAGAAAATTGAGCGCCAGCCGGCTCGATGGGCTGTAGGGGCTCAACTGCGTGGCGTGCAGCGGATTCACGCCGATGACGCCGGCTCCGCGGTCGGCGGCGAGCTCCACCAGGGTTTTCAGATCGCCGAAGTCGCCGATGCCCCAGTTGCGCTTCGAGCGCAGTCCATAGAGCTGCACCGCGAAGCCCCAGATGCGCCCGCCTTGCGCGAGGAGCTCGGGCTCATAGCAGCGTCCGGGCTCGAGCCTGACTCTGGCCGGCTTGCGCGCGGGTCCGAGCGCCCTCGCCAGCACTTCACGCGTCTGGGCGTCGATGCGCTTCTCATGGCCCCAGACGTCGAGATAGCTTTCCGCCACCTCGGAATTCGGGGCCGGAGCGCGAATTATTCTTTGATCCACCAGTTCACCGTCCACGGACCGCCGGCGTCACCGTTGGTCCATAGTGGCTTGCCGCGCGGCATCTCGGCCACGCTGATCGGCTCGTCGCCGCAGTTGGCGATGAGGACGAGCTTGTCCCAGGTCACTTCGAACGCGCGCTCGCCGAGCATGCGATAGCGCCCCGGGCCGCAATCGAGCGGCACGATGTGGCTCTGCCGCAGCGACAGCAGATGCTTGTAGTGCGCGAGCCAGACGTGGTCGGC
>DASREB010000240.1:0-3335 GCA_035652275.1 Burkholderiales bacterium | reverse complement strand
GGTGGCGGTCTCGGTACGGGAACCGGCTCGAGCACGATGGGCGGCACCGGCGGCGCGTCCTCGTCCGGCACGGGCGGCGGCAAGTAAAAGAGCAACGGGCCGCGCAACGCGGCCCGTTTCGTTTTCAGCGAAATGTGGTGGAGTGGAGGAGGATCGAACTCCCGACCTTCGCATTGCGAACGCGACGCTCTCCCAGCTGAGCTACCACCCCTCGGAGAGCCGCGGATTCTACCGCAAGCGCCATGGCGGCGGCTATGATCGGCCGATGCAGATCTCGCCGCCGTTTGGTTACACGGAAGTCGTCCCGTTCCTCAAGAACCATAAGGTGCGCCTTCTCGCGCAAGGCGAGGTGCCGCAGTTCGCGCAGCGCGGCAACGCGATTCCCATCAGCCTGTCGGAGTTCCAGACGGTAGCACGCGAATATCCGATCGTTTTCACCGCGGACCCGAACGTGCAGTCCTTCGCGCCGGTAGCGGTGCTTGGCCTCGCGGCCGGCGAAAACCTGTTCTATGACAGCGGCAGCTGGGTGAGCGCGGTCTACATTCCCGCCTACGCGCGCCGTTACCCGTTCTGCATGGCGAAGGTGAACGTCAACAGCGTCGAGCAGAAGAATCGCCTGATCTGCATCGAGAAGGCCCACATCGACGAGAGCGGCGAGCCGATGTTCGACGACCAGGGCCGGCCGCACGCCAAATGGCGCGACCTCGAGCGGCTGCTCGGCGAATACGAAGCGGACCTCGAGCGCAGCCGCGAGATGTGCGCGATCCTCGGCGATTACGGCCTGTTCGAGCCGTTCACCATGCAGGCGAGTCTACGCGGCCAGGAAGCAAAGCCGCTGCAGGTGGGCGGCATGTACCGGGTAGCCGAGAAGAACCTGGAGAACCTGAATTCGGCGCAGCTCAAGAACCTCATGCGCAAAGGCATCCTCGCGCGCATCTACCTGCACCTCATCTCCCTCGAGAACTTCGCCCGCCTGCTCGAGCGCAAGGCGGCCCGCCAGCCGAGCTAGGCACGCGGGCGCCACGCTGCAGCATCGGCGCGCTCGAGGCGCTGCATGGCGATGCGGCTCCTGCAATTCGGGCAGCACATGAAATAGCCGCGCTCATCGCGCTCGACCTTCGGGCTCTCGGGCGTTGCGGCGACCACGGCATCTTCGAGCGATGTCGCGCTGTAAAGCGTCTTGCCGCAGCGCGGACAGGGGACATCATGCGTCGGCAGCATGTCTGCCCCTTAGCAACGGCTGTGCCGCTGGTCAGGATTTGTTAACAGCGCCTTACTTTGTCAAACGCGTGGCCGCGTCTCGCGGCCTGCTGGAAAAATCCGCGCAGGGTCCAACGCAACTCGGGAGGTGGCATGAGTGAACGACCGATCCTGGCGGACAGCACGGCTAACACCAAGCGGCGTGCCCTGCTCGCGGTACTCGGGGGATTCCCCCTCGGTGCGACCGCGACCGCGACGCCGAGCCTTAGAGCATCGCCGCTCGCCGTCGCTATCGCGCGGCGCTACCGCGTCGAGCCTTCGGCCGTCGAGCGGGTGATCGCGCTCGCCGAGAAGCACTTCCCGGCCGATCCAGCGCTACTGCTCGCGATCGTCGGCGTGGAATCGTCATGGCGCCCCTGGGCGGTAGGCCAGGCCGGTGAAGTCGGCCTGTGCCAAGTGAGACCCGACATGCACGGTGCCAGCGCCACCGCGCTTGCCGATCCCAGCGTCAACATCCGCACGGCCGGGCGGGTGCTGCGCAAATGCCTTTCGCGCGCCCGCGGCGACGTCGCCGGGGCCGTTGCCCGATACAACGGCCGCGGCGCACCCGCCGAGGAATACGCGGCGCGCGTCCTTACAGAGCGCGAAATCCTGGTGGCGATGATCGAGGGCTGGACGTTCTAGACGCGGTGGGGCGGGGCTGCTTCGGGGGCCGCGTTGCGCGGCCCTCTTTTTTTGCGCCGGTATTTTTGACGCGGCAGCGCGCCCGGTTGCGCCTATAGTGCCGCCCATGAAGACACTTCTCGCCCTCACCGCCGCGGCGATGCTCGCCGGTTGCGGCGTCGAGACGGCCAGCACTGCGGCCACTGCCGCGTCGATCAAGAAACAGGAGCTCGAACAGGGACAAAAGACCCTGCAGCGAGCGCAACAGAAGATCGACGCGGCCGTCGGCCAGATGCAGCAGCGCGCCGCATCATCTACCGAGGCCGAAGACGCGAAGTAGCGTGGGCCGAGTTGGATTCGAACCAACGACCAAGGGATTATGAGTCGGACTCGGCGCGCTGATCGCAACACGCGGCAACACGCGAGCGCTAATCGAGTCCGGCACTTAGGCAAGCGGCGCTGTTGCTGACTGCGGCCGGCTGTTGGCACAAGTCCGCGCCGGTTGTGCCGCAGTTGTGCCGCAGCGAGCGGTTGTCGCCGGCCGCCGCCCTACCCACCCACCCCGCCACCCCCGAACGCGCCGCGCGTTTTTCAACGGGGGCGCGCCGACAAAATTTTCCGGCGCTCAAGATGTTTGCCCAAGCCAACAGAGGGCGTGTAATTGGCGTCACCGCACTGTTGCCTGCCACGTCGGCTGCACCCGTCGGCGCAACGCCTGCTCCCATAGGGGAGAAGCCGCAAAAGTTGCGTGTTGCACGCCATAGGGGATGCAACGCGCAACGGCCGGCCCCGGGCGAGGCGGGCGGGCCCTATCGGGCGGTGGCGCGGCGCCGTATTAGCGAAGCCGGCGCAACTAGCCGCTCTTGCCACTCGTCGCGCACGCGGCGCAGTCGCACTAAGCCAAGCGGCGGGTTGGCATCCGATACCTGAATGCCACCGTCGCTTAGCGTGCGCTCTACGGCGGACTCGAAGCGTGTCGCTGGCGCACCGGCGGGCGTGGACGTCACATAAGCGCGCGAAGATAGCGACGCGATTCGATCAAGGTCATCTGTCGTTGGCGGCCGTGTGGCCTTCGGCCCGCGCCCGAACGGAGTGATCACGGCGACGGGCGACGATTCGAGCGCGTCGTTCCACATTGGCTCGTAATGCGCGTTGTGCGAACCGTGGTGAGGGATCTTTACGACGCAGCTTTTTGGCAACCTCTGTTCGTGGTGCTCGGCGATCACGGCGCTCCATCCTCGGTCGCGCGCTGCCGTCACTGTCATGTCGGCGCCGAGAAGCACGGAAAAATTCTGCCATTTGACATGCACCACGACGCACACCTCGTTTCGGTCGCCGGTCGTTGCGGCGCGCTTCGATTCGCCGTGCCGTGGAAACAGGTCGGGCAGCTTAGCCATGAAGTCCGAGTATTCGGCGTCCGAGGGTGACAACGCCATCACTTGGCAACCGAGTGCGTGCCACGTGTGGAGCAC
>DASREB010000239.1:0-5850 GCA_035652275.1 Burkholderiales bacterium | reverse complement strand
GAGCTGGCGCAGGCCGAGACTTCCGAGCAGGTGGCGCAGGCCTACGGCATCGAGACCATCAGCTTCGGCCCCGACTACATCATCCCGCGGCCCTTCGACCCGCGGCTGATTGCGCGCGTCGCGCCGGCGGTGGCGCAGGCGGCGATGGACTCCGGCGTCGCGACGCGGCCAATGGCGGACCTCGAGGCCTACCGGCAGTCGCTCTCACAGTTCGTCTACCAGTCCGGCCTCATCATGAAGCCGCTCTTCACGGCGGCGAAGGCGCAGCCGCGGCGCGTGGTCTATGCCGAAGGCGAGGACGAGCGCGTGCTGCGCGCGGCGCAAGTGGTGGTCGATGAAGGCCTCGCCCGCCCGATCCTGGTCGGCCGGCCGCAAGTGGTCGAGCAGCGCCTCGAGCGCCTCGGCCTGCGCGTGCGCCCGGGGAAGGAAGTCGAGCTGGTGAACCCGGAGTTCGATCCGCGCTACCGCGACTACTGGACGAGCTACCAGCAGCTCGCCGAGCGCCGCGGCGTGTCGCCCGAATACGCGCGCATCGAGATGCGGCGCAGCACCACGCTGATCGGCACGATGATGATCCACAAGAATGAAGCCGACGCGATGATCTGCGGCACGCTCGGCATGTTCGCCGAGCACATGCGCTACATCCACCAGGTGATCGGCCTGCGGCCCGGGGCGCGGCACTACGCGGCGATGAACGCGATCATCCTGCCGACGCGCACGCTGTTCATCTGCGACACCTACGTGACGGTGGACCCGGACGCCGAGCACATCGCCGAGATGACGCTGCTCGCGGCGGAGGAAGTGCGCCGCTTCGGCATCGTGCCGAAAGTGGCGCTCCTTTCCGCCTCCAACTTCGGCTCGGTCGACACGCCCTCGGCGCGCAAGATGCGCGCGGCGCTCGCGCTCATCACCGAGCGCTCGCCGGACCTGCAGATCGAGGGCGAGATGCACGGCGACGCCGCACTCTCGGAGGAGATCCGCATGCGCGTGTTTCCACGCGCGCGGCTGCGCGGCGAGGCGAATCTGCTTGTCATGCCGACGCTGGACGCGGCGAACATTTCGTTCAACCTGCTGAAGACCGCGAGCGGCGGCGGCGTCACCATCGGGCCGATGCTGCTCGGCGCGGCACGCCCGGCGCATATCCTCACGCCCTCGGCGACGGTGCGGCGCATCGTCAACATGACGGCGCTCGCCGTGGCGGACGCCAACGCGCCGCGCGCGCAGGAGAGCCTGTTCTGATGGACGCGCTCAGCGCGAGCATCACGCCGCTCTACGCGGGCCGCTCGCGGCCGCGAGCGGGGCTGGTGCTGACGGGCGGCGGCGCCCGCGCCGCCTACCAGGTCGGCGTGGTGAAGGCGGTGCGCGACGTGCTGGGCGCGCCGAAGAAGAACCCGTTCCCGATCCTCTGCGGCACCTCGGCCGGCGCGATCAATGCGACGACGCTGGCGGTGTTCGCCGATGACTTCTCCCGCGCGGTCGGCATGCTGCTCGAGCAATGGGAGAACATGCACTGCCACCACATCTACCGCACCGATGCGTGGCACATCATGAAGAGCGGCGCGCGCTGGCTCGCGGCGATGATGCTGGTGTCGCGCCACAATGCGATCTCGCTTCTCGACAATACGCCGCTCGCGGCGATGCTCGCGAGGAACCTGCCGTTCGAACGCATCCAGCAGAACATCGATGCGGGATCGCTCTACGCCGTATCGGTGACCGCCTCGGGCTACACCAGCGGCCAGAGCGTCTCCTTCTTCCAGGGCGGCGCCGAGCTCGCCGGCTGGGAGCGCAACCAGCGCATCGGCGCCGCGGTGACGCTGAATGCCGAGTACCTGCTCGCCTCGGCCTCGCTGCCCTTCATCTTCCCGGCGGTGAAGGTTCATCGCGAATACTTCGGCGACGGCTCGATGCGCCAGATCGCGCCGGTGTCGCCGGCGCTGCACCTGGGCGCCGACCGCGTGCTGATCGTCGGCACCGGGCGCCAGGGGCAGGAGGCGAACCGCGCCCGCTCGACCATCTACCCGTCGCTCGCGCAGATCGCCGGCCACGCGCTCAACTCGATCTTCCTCGACAGCCTGGCGGTCGACATCGAGCGGCTCGAGCGCATCAACCGCACGGTGCAGCTGATCCCGCCCGAGCGGATGGCCGATTCGAAGGTCAACCTGCGGCCGATCAAGGTGCTGTTCATCACGCCCTCGCAGCCGATCGAGCGCATCGCGGCGCGCTTCCTGCACGAGCTGCCGAGCACCGTGCGCTTCCTGCTCAAGCCCACCGGCGCGCTCAACCGCTCGGGCTCGAACCTGGCGAGCTACCTGCTATTCGAGGAAAGCTTCTGCCGCGCGCTCATCGATCTCGGCTACCAGGACACCATCAGCCGCGAGGCCGAAGTGCGCGAGTTCTTCGCCGTGCCGGAGGAAAGGGCGTATGCCTGACGAGGCGCCGCCGCAGGATCCGTTCGAGATGTTCCGGCGCCTCTGGGGCGGCCTCGGCGTGCCGCTGCCCGGCATGGCGATGCCGACCTTCGATCCGCAGGAGCTCGACAAGCGCATCGCCGAGCTGCGCTCGGTCGAGGGGTGGCTCAACATGAACCTCAACATGGTGAAGTTCTCCATCCAGGGCCTCGAGCTGCAGCGCGCCGCGCTGCAGGCGATGCGCACGGCGAGCGGCGGCGACGCACCGCGCAAAGACTAGGCAGCATCCATCCACGGGAGACAGTCGAATGGCAAAGGCAATCCGTTTTCACAAGCAGGGCGGTCCGGAAGTGCTGCAGGTCGACGACGTGCCGGTCGGCGAGCCGCAGGCCGGTCAGATCCGCATCCGGCACACCGCGATCGGCGTCAACTTCGTCGACGCCTACCAGCGCTCGGGCCTCTATCCGATGCAGATGCCGGCGACCGGCGGCAACGAGGGCGTCGGCGTGGTCGAAGCCGTGGCGAAGGGCGTGAAGGACCTCAAGGTGGGCGACCGCGTCTGCTATACGGGGCTGCCCGGGTCGTACTGCGAGTCGCGGCTTGTGCCCGCCGACCGCGTGGTGAAGGTTCCCAAGGGCATCAGCGACGAGCAGGTTGCCTCGATGCTGCTGAAGGGCATGACGGTCCACTACCTGATCTTCTCCACCTACAAGGTGAAGAAGGGCGAGACCGTGCTCTGGCACGCCGCCGCCGGCGGCGTCGGCCTGATTGCCGGCCAGTGGCTGAAGAAGCTCGGCGTGACGGCGATCGGCACGGTCGGCTCGGACGAGAAGGCGAAGCTCGCCAAGGCGCACGGCTACAAGCACGTGATCAACTACTCGACCGAGAACTTCGTCGAGCGCGTGAAGGAGCTCACCAAGGGCAAGAAGCTGCCGGTGGTCTACGACGCGGTCGGCAAATCGACCTGGGACGGCTCGCTCGACTGCCTGCAGCCGCGCGGGCTGATGGTGTCGTTCGGCAACGCCTCGGGCGCCGTGCCGCCGCAAAATCTCGGCATCCTCTCCGCCAAGGGCTCGCTCTACGTCACGCGCCCGACGCTCGCCACCTACATCGCCGCGCGCGCCGACCTCGTCAAGCGCTCGACCGATCTTTTCAACGTCGTGAAATCGGGCGCAGTGAAGATCGAGACCACGGCGCGCTACAAGCTCGACGAGGCGGCGAACGCGCATCGCGACCTTGAGGGCCGCAAGACCACCGGGTCGGTGATCCTGTTGCCGTAGCGCGCGGGCTACTTGATCTTGAGGATCGCCATCGCCCTGGCGAGGGTGTCGACCGACTCCTGATGCTTGCCGGCCTTGTGCAGCGCCTCGCCGTCGGCGCGATACTTCTTGACCTCGGCGAGCTGCGCCGCTGAGAGCGACGGGTTCTTGGCGAGCGCTTCGTCGATCTTCTTCATGTCGGCGGGGCAGTGGAAGGCAAGAGCGGCGGCGCTGGCAAGCGCCAGGGCGATGAACAGTGCGATGCGTTGCATGGGTGCTTCCTCCCTTGGGGTGGTGGTGAGGCGGCGCCATGATATTTGATGCCGCCGAGCTGCGCCGGCGCCTGGCGCGGCCGGCGGCCGCGGCGTCGCTCTACATCAGCGACGACCGCGCGGAGCGCGAGCAAGCGGCGGTCACCGTCGCAGCGGTGCTGGTGCCGATCATCGCCCGCCCCGAAGGCTTCACGGTGCTCTTCACCCGGCGCACCGCGCAGCTCAAATCACACTCGGGCCAGATCAGCTTCCCGGGCGGCCGCGCCGAGCCCGGCGATCCGAGCCTGCAGCACACGGCGCTGCGCGAGGCGCAGGAGGAGATCGGCCTGCCGCCGGCACGCGTCGAGGTGCTGGGACAGATGCCCGAGTACAACACGCGCACCGGCTTTCGCGTGACGCCGGTGATCGGCCTGATCCAGCCGCCGCTCGAGCTGGTGCCGGATGCGCGCGAGGTCGACGAAGTGTTCGAGGTGCCGCTCGCATTCGTGCTCGACCCGGCGAACCATCGCCGCGAGAGCCGCCAGATCGGCGCGCGCATGGCGACGTACTACGTGATCGAGCACCAGGGCCGCACCATCTGGGGCGCGACCGCCGGCATGCTGGTTAACCTTTCGCGCCACCTCGCCGCCTAGAATGCCTGCATGAGTGTCGTTGCCATCATTGCCGCGCTCGTCATCGAGCAATGGCGGCCGCTCGGCCAGCGGCCGGCGGTGCAGGGCACGCTCGGTGCCTGGGCCGGCTGGCTCGAGCAGTCGTTCAACGGCGGCGAGCGCCACCACGGCGCGGTCGCCTGGCTCGTCGCCGTGCTGCCGCTCGTGGCGCTGTCGCTGGCGCTTCATTACCTGTTGTACGCAGTGCATCCGCTGCTTGCGCTTCTTTTCAACATCGCGGTGCTCTACCTGACGCTCGGCTTTCGCCAGTTCAGCCATTACTTCACCGACATCCAGGTGGCGGTGAAATCCGGCGACGTCGAGCGGGCGCGCGTGGCGCTTGAGCACTGGCGCGGCGCTTCCGGCGTGGTGCGGCCGCGCGAGGAGGTGATTCGCCTCGCGATCGAGGAGGCGCTGCTCGCCTCGCACCGGCATGTGTTCGGCGTGCTGCTCTGGTACCTGGTGCTGCCGGGCCCGAGCGGCGCGGTGCTGTACCGCCTCTCGACCTACTTCGCGTGGCGGTGGAAGGATCTCGGCGGCTTCGGCGAGTTCGCCGAGCGCGTGTTCCACGTGCTCGACTGGCCGGCGGTGCGGCTCACCGCCGCCGCATTTGCGGTGGTCGGTGACTTCGAGGATGCGGTGTACTGCTGGCGCACCCAGGCGCGCACCTGGCTCGATCCGAATGCCGGCATCGTGCTCGCCGCGGGCGCCGGCGCCATGGGTGTGCGCCTGGGCATGCCGGTACAGGACGTCGACGGCATGCAGCCGCGCCCCGAGCTCGGCGTCGGCGAGCCGGCCGAAGGACCGTTTCTCGACAGCACGGTGGGGCTTCTGTGGCGCGCGGTCGTGGTGTGGGTATTCGCGCTGGTGCTGCTGACGATCGCGCGGCTGCTTTAAACCCGGAAGGCGCCGCAGCGCCAGCACTGCGTGAACTGCGCGCCGAGCCTCTCGCCGCAGCCGCAGGCCCACTCCGGGCCGTCGGCGCGCGGCGCGAGCAGCAGCCCTTCGGCGCGCGCCGCGTCGTGCTCGTTCAGCACCCAGAGCTCCGCCTGGCACTCCGCCGGCGGCAGGTCGCCCATGGCGGAAGAGAGATACTGGTTCTTCACCACCGCACGGATGCCTTCGGCCTCCAGCACGTTGCGGTAGTGATGGACGATGGTCAGGTTCCAGGAGCTGTAGACGCGCTTCAAAGTGCAAACAATGCGTCCGCCTTCGCGGCGCAGATGAAATCGTTCTCCGAGAGCCCGCCGATCGCGTGCGT
>DASREB010000238.1:0-4321 GCA_035652275.1 Burkholderiales bacterium | reverse complement strand
GCACGCCGCGCGCTTCGACAATGAAGTGACCGGGCAGGACGACGGTGGCTTCCGCGCCGCTCGACGCTGCTTGCGGATTTGCGCTCATTTGAACCTCCCCGCCGCGATTGTAGCGGCGGCCCACCCCGGCTCAATGCTCTCCAGCTCGCGCCGCGCGTCGTCGCGCCGCTGTGCCACCGAGCCGACGACGCGCGGCCGCTCCGACGCCGCCGGCTGGCAGCATGCCTCCAGCCGGATGCCGTTCGGGTCGAGAAAGTAGATCGATACGAGCCCGGGCAGGACGTCGATCGGCCCGTCGTAAGCCACCTTGGCCGCAGCGAGACGCTTGCGCAACGCCGCGAAGTTCTTGGCGCTCACCGCGAACGCCACATGCTGCATACCGCCGATCGCGTCGCGCTTCGCTCGCGGCTCGGCGCCGCGCGGAATTTCGAAGAACGCGAGCAGCGAGTCGTTGCCCATATCGAAGAAGTAGTGCCGGATCTCCTCGTACGGCGGATTGCCGCGGTTGCCGGGCCCGCTGCCGAGGCCCGCGGGCACCTTCATCGCGTGCACGAGCGGCATGCCGAGCACGCGCGTATAGAAGTCGACCGTCATGCGCATGTCTTCGGTGGTGAGCGCGAGATGGTGCACGCCGCGCGTCGCGGCAGAAAAATCGGCCTCAGGCACCGATTTCTGCGCGGCTCGCTCGCTAGCCGATTTCCGCGACGGCGGAAGCCGATTTTTCGGCAAGGTTTCGCGCTTCATTTCCTCTCCTTGTGCAGCACGCGCACCGTGGCCGTCGCTTTCGCCACCAGCGCACCGTCCGCGTTCTTGGCTTCGCCCTCGACGAAGCTCATGCTGCGACCGTCCTTCAAGACGCGCGCATCCGCATAGAGCTTGGCGCCGGCCCCGGCGTCGATGAACGACGTGCTCAAGTTGATGGTGATGACGCCCACCGACTCCGGATGCAGCGTGCGCGCCGCGGTGCAGAGCGCCACATCGAGGAGCGACATGATGACGCCGCCATGCAGTGTGCCGAGACTGTTGGTGAGATGCGGTTCGATCGGCACGGAAAGCTGCGCCGTGCCTGCGCCGAGACTTTCGGTACGGATCTGCAAATGCTGGATGAACGGGATGCGCTTCTGGTACTCGCGCGCGAATTGCAGCGCGTCGCTCATATCACCGTGGCGCCGCCATCGACCGCGATCGCCTGGCCGGTGATATGGCGTGACGCTTCCGAGGCGAGCAGCACCGCGAGTCCCTTGAGGTCCTCCTCGTTGCCAAAGCGCTTGTTCGGCGTCCAATCGCGGATCAGCTCACCGGTCGTATCGAGGGTCGCCTTGGTCATCTTGGACGGGAAAAAGCCCGGGCAGATGGCATTCACGGTAATGCCGTGCTGCCCCCATTCGGCCGCGAGCGCGCGCGTG
Organism: Burkholderiales bacterium; assembly: GCA_035652275.1. GTDB lineage: Bacteria > Pseudomonadota > Gammaproteobacteria > Burkholderiales > SG8-39 > SCGC-AG-212-J23. The sequence continues at coordinate 2,915 of DASREB010000238.1, read as the reverse complement.
AAATTCACCAGGCCGCCTTTGGTCGCGTTGTAGGCGATGGTGCGCACGATGCGCGGATCCTGGCCCATCAGTCCGGCGATCGACGCGATATTGATGATGCGGCCCCAGCGAGCCGGGATCATCGATTTGCGCCCGAGGTGCTGCGTCAGGATGAACACCGCCGTGAGGTTGAGGTTGACGAGCTTGTCCCAGGCTTCGAGCGGATGCTCCTCCGCGGGTGCGCCCCAGGTCGCGCCCGCGTTGTTGACGAGGATCTCGACGCGCCCGTAGCGGCGCAGCACCTCATCGGCGAGCGGCACGATGGCGTCGCGCTTGCCGAGATCGCACACCAGCGCATCGCACTGGATGCCGGCGCGCTTCAAGTGCGCGATAGCCTGGTCGAGCTCCTGCTGCTTGCGCGCAGTGATGGCCACTCTCGCGCCCATCTCGCCGAGCGCCTCGGCAATCTGCAGGCCGAGGCCGCGCGAGCCGCCGGTGACCAGGGCATGTTTGCCACCGAGCTCGAGCAGCTGCCGGACGTTCATGGCGGCAATGCTAATAGAATTCCCCCGGGTCATGACCACACTCGTCATGTTCTCCGGCGGCCTCGACAGCACTGCGATGCTGCTCAAGCTGCTCGCCGAGACGCAGGACGAGCTGCGCGTGCATCACATCCGCATGGCCAATCGCGAGGCGCGCGCCGCGGCGGAGCAGAGCGCAGTGGAGCGCATCGTCGGCTGGTGTCGCGAACGCTATCGCCCCTTTCGCTACTCCGAGTCGGCGCTCGACTTCACCGCCCTCGAGGCGATTCCGATCGACTATCTTTCGATTGCGTTCGTGGCATGCCAGGTGGCAATTGACACGCCGCGCTGCAATCGCGTCGCGGTCGCCTCGCTTGCCCGTGATACCGATATCGAGAATCGCTCGGCGCGCCAGCGCCGCGTGTTCGACGTCATGTACGAGTGCTACCGCTACCGCCAGCTGGGAGAGCCGGACATGCAGTGGATCTACCCCGTGTATCACGCGACCAAGCGCGAGCTCGCCGCGGCGCTGCCGCGGGAGCTCCTCGAGATGACGTGGTCCTGCCGGCGGCCGGTGCGCGCGCCGCAGGGTTTGCGGCCTTGCGGCGCTTGCAAGGCGTGCCTTGCCCGGGCGGGCATTTGACCCGAGAATTGCCGTTCCTTAGGGAGGGGAGGCCCGGTATGCGAGCAAGTCGGAACGATGGTCGCATACTCATCTACAGCCACGACACCTTCGGACTCGGCCACCTGCGCCGCTGCCGCGCGATCGCGCACGCGCTGGTCGAGCGCTACAAGCAGCTGTCGGTCCTGATTCTTTCCGGCTCGCCGATCATCGGCAGCTTCGACTTCCGCGCGCGCGTCGACTTCGTGCGCGTGCCCGGCGTCATCAAGCTGCGTAACGGCGACTACACGCCGCTGAACCTGCACCTGGACATCGGCGAGACGCTGTCGATGCGCGCGTCGATCATCCAGCACACCGCCGAAATCTTCGATCCCGATCTGTTCATCGTCGACAAGGAGCCGGTCGGCTTGAGAGGCGAGGTGCTGCCGACGCTCAAGGCGCTCAAGCGCCGCGGCACGCGCCTGGTGCTCGGCTTGCGCGACGTGATGGACGAGCCGCGGCTCCTCGAGCCGGAATGGCAGCGGAAAAAAGCGATGCCCGCGCTGCGCGAGTTCTACGACGAGATCTGGGTGTATGGCCTGCCGCAGATCTGCGATCCGCTCGAGGGCATCGCGCTGCCGCCGCGCGTACGCCAGAAAATGGTCTACACCGGCTACCTGCATCGCGAGGTGCCGCACCACGGCACGCCGACGCTGCTGCCGGAGATCACGCAGCGCCCGTATCTCCTGGTCACCACCGGCGGCGGCGGCGACGGCGACGCGCTGATCGAATGGGTGCTGCGCGCCTACGAGCATGATCCACTGTTGCCTTACCCGGCGCTGCTGGTGCTCGGGCCGTTCATGTCGGCCGAGCGGCAGGCGGAATTCATGGAGCGCGCCTCGCGGCTGAAGCGCGTCAGCGCCATCACGTTCCACAAGCAGTTCGAGACGCTGGTCGCGCGCGCCGCGGGCGTCGTCGCGATGGGCGGCTACAACACCTTCTGCGAAGTGATCTCGCTCGACAAGCGCGCGCTCATCGTGCCGCGCACCGAACCGCGGCTCGAGCAACACATCCGCGCTTCGCGCGCCGCCAAGCTCGGCTTGGTCTCGATGCTGAAGGACGACGGCACCTATGACCCGGCGGTGATGGCGGCCGCACTTCGCGCGCTGCCGCGGCAGCAGCGGCCCTCGGAGGTCATCGTGCCGGGGTTGCTCGAAGGCCTGCGCAATGTCTCGCGCCTGGTGGCGCCGTGGATCGAGCCGGCCGACGAAGTGCCGGCAGTCCGCGCGTTCTCGGTGGAGCCGCTTGCGCGTCGCGTTCGTACTTAAAGGCTATCCGCGCCTTTCCGAGGCGTTCATCGCGCAGGAGATCGCCGCGCTCGAGCGCCGCGGGCTCGAGATCCTGATCGTCTCGCTGCGCCGTCCGACCGATGCCCGGCTGCATCCGGTGCACCGGGAAATTCGCGCTGCGGTGCATTACCTGCCGGAGTATCTGTACCGGGCGCCGCTGCGCGTGCTGCGCGCCTGGTTCGCCGTTCGTAAATGGCCGGCGTACAAAGCGGCGCGTGCCCAGTGGCTGCAGGACCTGGTGCGCGACCCGACGCCGAATCGCCTGCGCCGTTTCGGCCAGGCGCTGGTGCTCGCTGCGGAGCTGCCGCGCGATGTCGGCCGGCTGCACGCGCACTTTTTGCACACGCCGGCCTCCGTGGCGCGCTACGCGGCGCTCCTGCGCGAGCTGCCCTGGAGCGGCTCGGCGCACGCCAAGGACATCTGGACCACGCCCGAGTGGGAGAAGCGCGAGAAGCTTGCTGCGTG
>DASREB010000237.1:0-16740 GCA_035652275.1 Burkholderiales bacterium | reverse complement strand
ATCCCAGTGAACGTCTTATTCGTCTGCGAGGACAACTGCGCGCTCAGCCTGATGGCGGAGTCGATCCTGAATACGGTCGGCGATGGCCGCTTTCGCGCCTGCAGCGCCGGCTGCCGCCCGGCGCCCGCCGCGAGCCGGCGGGTGATCGAATTCCTGGCGCGCCACCAGATGCACACGGCCGGCCTCTGTCCCAAAACGCTGCAGAGCTTGCGCCGCGACGCGCCGCCGATGGATTTCATCATCACGCTCTCGGATGGCGTTGCCGAGGAGAGCTTCGGCGGCTGGCCGGGCGCGCCCTTCGTCGCGCACTGGAACGTGCACGACGAGGACGATGACATCTCCTCGGAGGAAACGCTGCGGCACGCCTTCTGGACGCTGTGGCGGCGGATCAAGATCTTCGCCAGCCTGCCGCAGGGCACGCTCAACCGGCGCGCGCTAGAGCGGCGTGCCGTTACGCTCCAGGCGAGTTACCTCTAGGCGGCTGCCGCCGCCGATGAAGCCGCGCATCACGCTGATCACGCTCGGGGTCGATGACCTCGAGCGCGCGGTGCGCTTCTATCGCGACGGTCTCGGTTTCCATACCGACGGCGTCGTCGGCACCGAGTTCGAGTATGGCGCGGTCGCCTTCTTCGAGCTGCAGCCGGGACTGAAGCTCGCGCTCTGGCCGCGCGCCAGCCTCGCGCACGATGCCGGCATCGGCGTCACGCCGCAAAGCGCGACGGAATTCAGCCTGGCGCACAACGTGCGCTCGAAACCTGAAGTGGACGCCGTCATGGCGCAGGCGGCGAAGGCGGGCGCCCGCGTGCTGAAGCGAGCGCAAGATACGTTCTACGGCGGCTACGCCGGCTACTTCCAGGACCCCGACGGCCATCTCTGGGAGGTCGCATGGAATCCGCAGCTGCTGCCGCCACCTGATTGAGATCGCGTCGCAACGCGCCGTGTCAGCGGCCAGGCGTATCCTGCGCCCTGGCACGCCGATGTGAGCGGCTGACGTTTTACGGGGGAGCTAAATGAGTTTGGACTTGGACGCGTGGGTGCAGCTCATTCAGGTCACACTGCTATTCGTCCTCGTCAGCCAGAACTTCGGCCTGCGCCGTCGCCTGAAGGCGATCGAGTCGAAACTGCGCTAGCCAACCGCTAGCCAAAGCGCCCGGTGATGTAGTCCTCGGTCTGCTTGCTCTGCGGCTTGATGAAGATGCTGTCGGTATCGCCGTACTCGATCAACTGGCCGAGATACATGTAGGCGGTGTAATCGGAGACGCGCGCAGCCTGCTGCATGTTGTGAGTGACCAGCACCACGGTGTAGTCGTTCTTCAGCTCGCTGATCAGCTCTTCGATGCGCGCCGTCGAGATCGGGTCGAGAGCGGAGCACGGCTCGTCCAGCAGCAGCACTTCCGGCTTGATCGCGATGCAACGCGCAATGCAAAGGCGCTGCTGCTGGCCGCCCGAGAGGCTGTTGCCGCTCTGCTGGAGCTTGGCGCGAACCTCGGGCCAGAGCGCGGCGCGCGTCAGCGCCCATTCGACGCGCTCGTCCATCTGGCGCTTCGAAAGGCGCTCGAACAGGCGCACGCCGAACGCGATGTTGTCGTAGATCGACATCGGGAAGGGCGTCGGCTTCTGGAACACCATGCCGATCTTCGCGCGGATCAGCGGCAGGTCGCGCGCCACCTCGACGATGTTGGTGCTGTCGAGCAGCACCTCGCCTTCGGCGCGCTGATCGGGGTAGAGCGAGTACATGCGGTTAAAGGTACGCAGCAGCGTCGACTTGCCGCAGCCCGAGGGGCCGATGAAGGCGGTGACGCGATTCGCCGGGATGTCGAGCGTGATGTCGTGCAGCGCCTGGTAATGGCCGTAATAGAAGTTGAGGTGGCGCACGCGCAGCTTCGCCGGCAGCGCGGTCGCAGCCGGCGCCGGCTCGCCGCCGCGCACGGCCGTGCGGATCAGGGGACGCGTTGCGCTGTCCATGCTGGATCAGTCCTTTTTCGCGAACAGCACGCGGGCAATGATATTGAGGCCCAGCACGGCGAGCGTGATGAGCGCCGCGCCGCCCCAGGCGAGGCGATGCCAGTCGGCGTAAGGGCTCATGGCGAACTGGAAGATCACCGTCGGCAGGTTGGACATCGGCCGGTTCAGATCCAGCGACCAGAACTGGTTGTTGAGCGCGGTAAAGAGCAGGGGCGCGGTCTCGCCGCTGATGCGCGCCACCGCGAGCAGGATGCCGGTGAGAATTCCGGTTCGCGCGGCGCGGTAGGCAACAAGCACAATCATCTTCCACGTCGGGCAGCCGAGTGCCACCGCGGCTTCGCGCAGGCTGTTCGGCACGAGCTTCAGCATGTCGTCGGTGGTGCGCACCACCACCGGGATGACGATGAGCGCGAGGGCGATCGAGCCGGCCCAGCCGGAAAAATGCTTCGCGCGCGCGACGTACACCGTATAGACGAAAAGGCCGATGACGATGGAGGGCGCGGACAGCAGCACGTCGTTCAGGAAGCGGGTCGCGGCGGCGAGCCAGCTCTTCTTGCCGTACTCGGCGAGGTAGGTGCCGGCGAGGATGCCGACCGGCGTGCCGAGCAGCGTCGCGGTGCCGACGATCACCAGGCTGCCGACGATCGCGTTCGCCAGGCCGCCATCGTCACCGGGCGGTGGCGTCATTTGGTAATAGAGCTGCGCGCGCAGCAGCGCGGCGCCGCCTTCGTAGAACAGCGTGCCGAGGATCCAGACGAGCCAGAAGAGCCCGAAGGCGAGCGCCAGGCACGAGATGAAGAGGAGCACGGCGTTCTGGCGCTTGCGCGCCCGGTAAAGCGCGCTCATGTGCGTGCGCCTTCGTGGCGCGCGAGGCGCATGAGCAGGAGCTTGGAGAAGGCCAGCACGATGGTGGTGATCAGGAAGAGCAGCAGGCCGAGCTCGATCAGCGCGGAGAAGTAGAGGTCGCCCACCGCCTCGGTGAATTCATTGGCAAGCGCGGAGGCGATGCTGTTGCCCGGCGCCATCAGCGAGGCGGCGAGCTGGTGCGCGTTGCCGATGACGAAGGTCACCGCCATGGTCTCGCCGAGCGCACGGCCAAGGCCGAGCATGATCCCGCCGACCACGCCGACCTTGGTGTAGGGCAGTACCACGCGCCACATCACTTCCCAGGTGGTCGCGCCCAGGCCGTACGCCGATTCTTTCAGAAGTGGCGGCACCAGCTCGAACACATCGCGCATTACCGCCGTGATGAACGGGATCACCATGATCGAGAGAATGAGGCCGGCGCTCAGCATGCCGATGCCAAGCGGCGGGCCGGCGAAGAGCCGGCCAAGGACCGGCATGGAGCCGAGCGATTCGATCAGCGCGGGCTGCAGGTGCGCCTGGAAAAGCGGCGCGAACACGAACAGGCCCCACATGCCGTAGATGATCGACGGAATGGCGGCGAGCAGCTCGATTGCCGTGCCGAGCGGCCGCTTGAGCCAGGTGGGCGCGAGCTCGGTAAGAAATAGCGCGATGCCGAAGCTCACCGGCACGCCGATCAGCATCGCGATGAGCGAAGTGACCAGCGTGCCGTAGATCGGCACCAGCGCGCCGAAGTTCTCCTGCACCGGGTCCCACTGCGCGCTCCACAGGAAGCTCGGCCCGTACTTGTTGAGGGTGGCCTGGCTGCCGACGACGAGCGAGATGAGGATCGCCGCAAGCAGCCCGAATACGAGCAGGGCGAACAGGCGGGTGATGTTTTCGAACAGCGCGTCGCCCCAGCTCGCGCGCGGCGAGGCGTGCGGTCCCGGCGGCGCGGCGCGCGCGCGTTCTTCAGTGCTGGCGGATTCGCTGATCGGCAGAACGGCGCTCAACTGACAGGCTCCGCTGATTTTAAGCGACGCTCAATAGACCGGTTTGCCGGCCGAGTCCTTGAGCTGCGATTTCCAGCTCGCCTGGATGAGCTTCACCACGCTCTCGGGCATCGGTACGTAATCGAGCTGCTCGGCGAGGCTATCGCCCTTGTCGTACGCCCAGGTGAAGAACTTGAGCACTTCGCGGCCGTTCTCGGGCTTCTCCTGCACCTTGTGCATCAGGATGAAGGTGGCGCCCGCGATCGGCCAGGCGCCTTTGCCGGGCGCATCGGTGAGGATGAGGTACATGCCGGGCGCGGACCGCCAGTCGGCGCCAGCAGCCGCCGCCTGGAACGCCTTGGCGTTCGGCGCGACGTAGTCGCCCTCGCGGTTCTTCACCAGCGCTACCGCCATGCGGTTCTGCTTGGCATACGCGTACTCGACGTAACCGATGGCGCCATCGATGCGCTGCACGTAGGAAGCGACCCCTTCGTTGCCTTTGCCGCCGACACCAGTCGGCCAGTTGACCGCGGTGCCTTCGCCGACCTTGGCTTTCCAGTCCGCGCTTACCTTGGAGAGGTAGTTCGTCCAGATGAAAGTCGTGCCCGAGCCGTCGGAGCGATGCACCACGCTGATCGCGCTGGCCGGCAGCTGCACGCCGGGATTCAGGCTGGCGATCGCCGGGTCATTCCACTTCGTCACCTTGCCGAGATAGATATCGGCCAGCACGCTGCCAGTGAGGCGCAGCTGCTCGGAGCCGGTGCCCTTCAGATTGACGACCGGCACGTCGCCGCCGATCACCGTCGGAAATTGCAGCAGCCCGCCTTTCTCGAGCTCATCGGGCTTGAGCGGCATGTCGGAAGCGCCGAAATCGACCGTCTTCGCGCTGATCTGCTTGATGCCGCCGCCGGAGCCGATCGACTGGTAGTTGAGGCTTACGCCCGTCTCCTTCCTGTACGCATCTGCCCACTTGGCGTAGATCGGGTAAGGGAAGGTCGCGCCGGCGCCGGTAATGTCGACCGCCAAAGCCGGCTGAATACATGACGTCAGCGCAGCCGCGGCGACGAATGCTCTCAACATCGGGTGTCATCTCCTGGTGAATTGAGTCGGACGCAGCCTAGAGAGCCAATGTTGCCGTTTCGTGACCGCGCCAGCGGCGGTCATCGAACGGTCATCTGCGGCACCTACCCTTGTCATAATGACGACCGGGATGGCAGTCAGCGAGCACCTTTCCAAGAAGTTCGACGCCGAGCTCGAGTCGATCCGCTCGCGCGTGCTCGAAATGGGTGGGCTCGTCGAATCGCAGATCCGGCGCGCCATCGAGGGCCTGCAAACCGGCAATTGCCCGCTGCTCGATGAAGTCATCGCCACCGACCACCGCGTCAATGCAATGGAAGTGGCGCTCGATGGGGACTGCAGCCACGTGATCGTCAAACGCCAGCCGGCGGCGAACGACCTGCGCCTGATCTTCGCCATCACCAAAACCGTCACTGACCTCGAGCGCATCGGCGACGAGGCACAGAAGATCGCGCGCATGGGCAAGAACATTTGCGAGCACGAGCCAAGCGGCCGGCTGCCGCGCGTGGTGGATGTGCGCCACGCGGCCGACGCGGCGCTTTCCATGCTGCGCCACGCGCTCGACGCGTTCGCGCGGCTCGACTGCAACGTCGCAACCGAAGTGATCCGGCAGGACGCCGCGATCGACAGCGAGTTTCAGTCACTGCTGCGCCAGCTCGTCACCTACATGATGGAGGATCCGCGCACCATCAGCGCGGCGCTCGACGTCATCTGGGTCGCCAAGGCGCTCGAGCGCATCGGCGACCATGCGAAGAACATGGCCGAGTACGTGATCTACATCGTCAAGGGCACCGATGTGCGCCATACCGCCGCGGCCGCCGTTGGCGGAAAAGCCGCCTGAAAATGGGGTCAGATCAACATTTCCGGCACTTCCTCGTGCCTGCTGCTCGAAATGTTCATCTGACCCCATTTTGCTGACTTGACGATGAGCGCGAGCGTGCTGGTGGTGGAGGACGAGCCGCAGATCCAGGAGCTCGTCGCCGTGAACCTCGAGCACTTCGGCCATCGCGTGCGGCGCGCGGCGAGCGCCGAGGAAGCGGAAGCGGCAATCCGCGCGGCGCTCCCCGATGTGGTGGTGCTGGACTGGATGCTCCCGGGCGAGTCGGGAATTTCGCTCGCACGGCGGCTGCGGAGCGACGCACGTACGCGTGACCTGCCGATCCTGATGCTCACGGCGCGCGCCATGGAGCAGGACAAGATTTCCGGTCTCGAGGCGGGCGCCGACGACTACCTGACGAAGCCGTTCTCGCCGAAGGAGCTTGCCGCGCGCATCAAGGCGATCCTGCGCCGCCGGGCGCCGCAGCTCTCGGGCGACGCCGTGGAGATCGACGGCCTGCGCCTCGATCCCGCGAGCCATCGCGTCAGTGCCGGTGAGCAGCGCCTTTACCTCTCGCCGGCCGAGTTCCGTCTGTTGCATTTCCTCATGACGCATCCCGGCCGGGTGTATTCGCGCGCGCAGCTCCTCGACCACGTCTGGGGCGACCATGTGTACGTCGAGGAGCGCACGGTCGACGTGCACATCCGCCGGCTGCGCAAGGCGCTCGAGCCGAGCGGCCACGACCGGCTGATCGACACGGTGCGCGGCGCGGGCTACGGGCTGCAGGCGGCTTGACCGCGCTCTACCGCCGGACCCTGGCGGCGCTCGCCGCCCTGGCGCTCGCTGCGCTGATCGTCGGCGCCGTTGTCGGCGCGGCGTGGGGTTGGGCGTTCGCGGCTCTCGCCGTCAGCGCGCTGCTCGCCTACCACATCATTCACCTGGCGCGCCTCGCGCGCTGGCTGGCGGAACCCCTGCCGGGCAAGGTGCCGGAAGGCCGCGGCACCTGGGACGAGGTGCTCACGGCGCTGCATCGCTACGAGCGAGCAGGGGCGGCACGCGAGCAGCAGCTTGCCGGCGCGCTGACGCAGTTCCGCCGCGCGGCGCAGGCGATGCCTGATGGGGTTGTGCTGCTCGATGCGAAGAACGCAATCGAATGGTGCAATGACCGGGCCGCGGCGATGCTGGAGCTCGATCCTCGCACTGACGTCGGCCGACCGATCGCCAACCTCGTGCGCGAGCCGGACTTCATCGATTACCTCGCCGCAGAAGGCGAAGAGCGCGCGCGCCCGGTGCGGCTCGAGGTGGCGCATGGCCGCGTCGCGGCGATTCAGCTGATTCCGTACGGCGAGTCGCAGACGCTGCTCCTCGCGCGCGACATCACGCAGGCCGAGCGCGTCGAAACCATGCGCCGCGACTTCGTCGCCAACGTCTCGCACGAGCTGCGCACGCCGCTCACCGTGCTGGTCGGCTTCCTGGAAACCGTGCGCGAGCTGAAGCTCGATCCACAGCGCGTGCGCGACTACATCGGCATGATGCGCGAGCAGGGCTCGCGCATGCATCGCATCATCGAGGATCTGCTCGCGCTCTCGGTGCTCGAGTCGGCGCCGCCGCCTGCCGCGGAGCGCGTGCGCATCGCGCCGCTGCTCGAGCGCCTCTCGGCCGATGCGGCCGCGCTCTCGGGCGGCCGGCACACTATCAGCGTGCGCGGCCGCCCGCATGTGGATCTGCTGGGATCCGAATCCGAGATCGCCAGCGCTTTCGGCAACCTGCTCTCGAACGCCGTGCGCTATACCCCCACGGGCGGGCGCGTGACGCTCGCCTGGGACGACGGGCCGCAGGGCGCTTCGTTCAGCGTCGAAGACAGCGGGGTCGGCATCGCGCCCGAGCACGTCCCGCGGCTCACCGAGCGCTTCTACCGCGTCGACCGCAGCCGCTCGCGCGAAACCGGCGGCACCGGTCTTGGCCTCGCGATCGTCAAGCACGCGCTCGCGCGCCACCAGGCGAATCTCGAGATCGCGAGCAGCCCGGGCTCCGGCAGCCGCTTCACCGCGCACTTTCCCGCGAACCGCACCATCCCGCTCGAAGCCGCTACGCCGGCTGCAGCGGAATAACGAACGCTTCGCGCACCAGCTCGCGGCCCGCGATCAGCTCGCGCGAGCTCTGCCGCGCAGCGTCGAACGCCAGACCGATCAGCTCCTGCAAGGTGCGGCGCGCTTCCTCGATGGTGCTGCCGTGCGAATTGACATGCGGCAGCTCCTCGATGAAGCCGACATAGCCATGCTTGGACTTCAGGAACACCGCCGTAAACGCCATGACGCCGTGTTGCATCGAACCTCCGAGTTGGCGTCACCGTACGCGTTGAAAGTTTCGGCTTGATGTCTGCCTCGCGTCGGCTCGACGCGCTACGCCGCGGCTATTTCTCCTGGTGGCAGCCGGTGCAGGCAAAGGCGCTTGCGATCATGATGGTGCGGATCTTCTCGCCGGGCTTCGGGTCGCGGAAAAGCGCCACGTTCTCGTCCGCCTGCGCGATACGCTGCTCGAGCACGCGCTTGAATGGCCATTGGTCGTAGGTTTTCGAGAGCCGCGCATTGGCGTAGATGTGCCGCGCGGTCGCCGGATCACCCTGCTTGACCAGCATGTCGCCCATGTTGAGCAGGAACCCTTCGAAGTTATGCGGCGCGATCCAAGAGTTCCAGCAGGCACGCTTCGGTCCGGTGGTGGTCTCGAGCGCCATGTACTTTGCGCCCTCGGGCGAGCGGCGGTCGATCTTCTCGCCGATGCAGACGTCGATATTGCGCCACTGGTATTCCACCGCCTCCGCGTACCTCGGATCGGTGTGCGGCAGCCGGCTCAGAACATAGCCCAGGGTGAATAAATTGAATTCGGGCCAGCCGTCCACCGCGGCGAGAAGATTGAAGTAGCCGCGCCGTAGCAGCTTCTCATCGCCGTGAATGCCGCCCTCGGCGAGCTCCATGCTCGCGAGAAAGCCCTTGAACCGCTCGTCCTGCGGTGAAAGCCGCACGGCTTCCGCGAAATAACGGCGAGCGATGAGGAAGTGCTCGGTTATGCTCGCCGGCACTTTCTCGAGCCGGGCCCGTTCGGCTGCGGACCAGGCGTGCGCGAAAGCGATATGCGCGGTCGTGGCCGGGTCGCGCGGGTTTTGTAGATAGGCGGCGGTGAGCCCCTCGATCACGCTCGGCAGCTGGTCGTAGCGCCCGCCATGCAACGCGTCCCAGAAATTATCGTTTGCGCGTATCGCCGCTTGGGACTGGCCGTTTGACGCCGTCTTGGGTGGCGCGAGCCAGACGGCGATTGCCGCTCGCTGCCACCACGCGATGACAGCGGCAATCGCCAAAGCGAGGAGTGCAATGAGAAGCAGGCGTTTCAGGGTCATAGCGAACGAATTCAGTGCAGCATACTTTACGTAACCTTTTGGATTCACGTAATTCCCGGATGCGGACGCGTGCCCTTATGTATCAGTTGTCATAATCGGCGCGCGCACCGGTAACAGATCGTTGACCGGCGGCCGGCACACTCGGGCGATGGTGGAGCGAGACGACGTCGAGCGTCGGCTGGACGCGGCGCTCGAGCAGACCTTTCCGGCGAGCGATCCGATCGCCATCGATGTGACTCCGCGCCGCCCCGCCCACCTTGAACAATTGACGCCCGAGCGTCATGCTGGGCGCCTTCCCCAGAGCTTTCAGCGGTCGCATTAGTGCACCACACCGTCCATTAGGAGACATGAGCATGATCAGCGACGAAACCCGGCTGCGTCGCGCAGCTCCGCTTCATACCCGCAACGACCTCGGTGCGGAGGCGACGAAACAGCTCGCTGGCGCACTCAACGCGCTGCTTGCAGATTTATTCGGGCTTTACGTAAAGACGAAGAACTTCCACTGGCATGTCTCGGGACCGCACTTCCGCGACTACCACCTGCTGCTTGACGAGCAGGCCGACCAGATCTTCGCCATCACCGACACCGTCGCCGAGCGCGTGCGCAAGCTCGGCGGTACCACGCTGCACTCGATCGGCCACATCGCGCGGCTGCAGCGCATCAAGGACAACGACGCCGAGTTCGTCACGCCGCAGGACATGCTGGCCGAACTGCGCGACGACAACCTGCGTCTCATCTCGCAGATGCGCGAAACGCATTCCGTGTGCGACGAGCGCCGCGACGTCGCCACCGCCAGCCTGCTCGAGGTCTGGATCGACGAAGCGGAACGCCGCGTGTGGTTCCTGTTCGAGGCGAGCCGCCGGGGCGACGAGCCGGGCCGCTGAATGGCGGAGCTCAGGCGAGCCACCGAGCGCGGCCACGCCGAACACGGCTGGCTTGACTCGTATCACAGCTTCTCGTTCGCCGACTACTACGACCCCGAGCACATGGGCTACGGGGTCCTGCGCGTGATCAACGAGGATCGCGTGCAGCCGGGCACGGGGTTCGGCACGCACGGCCACCGCGACATGGAGATCATCACCTACGTGCTTGAAGGGGCGCTCGGGCACCAGGACTCCATGGGCAACGGCTCGACCATCGTGCCGGGCGACGTGCAGCGCATGAGCGCCGGCACGGGCGTGCGCCACAGCGAGTACAACCATCAGCGCCAGGGCGTCACGCATTTCCTGCAGATCTGGGTCGAGCCGAACCAGCTCGGCGTCGCGCCTTCGTATGAACAGAAGCACTTCGGCGCCCCTGAGAAGCGCGGCCGGCTGAGGCTCATCGCTTCGCCCGACGGGCGCGAGGGCTCCGTCTCGATCCACCAGGATGCGCGGCTCTACGCCGGACTCTTCGACGGCGCCGAGCGCGCGCGGCTCGAGATCGCGCCGCGGCGCAAAGGCTATGTGCACATTGTGCGCGGTTCGGTCACGGTAAATGGCGAGCCGCTCGAGGCCGGTGATGCGCTGAAGACCGCGAGCGGTCCGATCGAGATCGAGCAGGGCAAAGGCGCCGAAGTATTACTTTTCGATCTTCCCCCAGCCTAGGAGGACTCATGGCCCAGCCCGACGCATCCGTGCTTTCGCACATTCAGCGTCTCGTCGCCGAGGAGCACCAGCTTTTCGAGCGCGGCGAGCTCTCGAGCGACGAAAATCATCGCCTGACCGCGCTGCAGGCCGAGCTCGACCAGTGCTGGGATCTCCTGCGCCAGCGGCGCGCGCTGCGCGAATTCGGCGGCGACCCGGCACAGGCGCACGTGCGCGAAGCCGACGTGGTGAAGAAGTACATCGGATGAGCGCGGTCCCGTTCTCGGCGACGCTCGAAGCGCGCCGCGCGCAGACTTTTCCGGTGCTCACGCCGGAAGAGATCGCGCGCCTGCACCGCTTCGGCAGGCCGCGGCGCTTTGCCGACGGCGAGCACGTGCTCGCGAGCGGCAGCGTGAGCCCGGGCCTCTATGTCGTGCTCTCCGGCGCGATCCGCGTCACCGGCCGCGATGCACACGGACACGACGTTGCGGTAGTCGAGCATGGGGCCGGCAACTTTGCCGGTGAGCTGAGCCAGCTCTCCGGGCGGCCGTCTTTCGTCAGCGGCGTCGCGGTCGGCGAGACGCACACGCTCGAGATCGGCGTCGAGCAAGCGCATGCGCTGCTCGTCGCCGAGGCGGCGCTCGGCGAGAAGCTGATGCGCGCGATGATCCTGCGGCGCGTGGCGCTGATCGAGTCGGGCGCCGGCGGCCCGGTGCTGATCGGCGCGGCTGCGTCGCCCGACGTCGCGCGGCTGCGCAGCTTCTTGAGCCGCAACGGCATCCCGCATCAGCTGCTCGATCCGGCCACCGACAGCGATGCGCAGGCATTCATCGCGCGCTACGCGCCCGAGCCGGCGCAGCTGCCGCTCGCCGTGTGCCCGAACGGCGAGGTGCTGCGCAATCCGCATGAGAACGAGCTTGCGCGCTGCATCGGCATGCTGGATGCGGGCGCCGAAGATGCGGTGTACGACGTCGCCATCGCCGGTGCCGGGCCCGCCGGGCTCGCGGCGGCGGTGTACGCGTGCTCGGAAGGCCTCTCGGTGCTGGTGATCGACTCGCGCGCCTTCGGCGGCCAGGCGGGCGCGAGCGCCCGCATCGAGAACTACTTCGGTTTTCCCACCGGCATTTCCGGCCAGGCGCTCGCCGGCCGCGGCTTTACGCAGGCGCAGAAGTTCGGCGCGCGCATGCTGATCCCGATGGAAGCGGTGCATCTCGAGTGCGAGCCGGCGGAGCGACGCGAGCCGATGGGCCTGCATCTCGCCGACGGGCGCGCGGTGCGCGCCCGCACCGTGGTGATTGCTTCCGGTGCGCGTTATCGACGTCCCGACTGCACCAACCTGAAAGCGATGGACGGCCGCGGCGTCTGGTACTGGGCTTCGCCCATCGAAGCGCGCATGTGCGCGGGGCAGGAAGTGGTGCTGGTGGGCGGCGGCAACTCTGCCGGCCAGGCCGCCGTGTTCCTCTCCGGACACGCAAGCAAGGTGTGGATGCTGGTGCGCGGCCCGGGACTCGCGGCGAGCATGTCGAAATACCTCATCGAGCGCATCGCGGCGACGCCGAACATCGAGCTCCTCACGCGCACCGAGCTCATCGGTCTTACGGGCTCGCATGACATCGGCATCGAAAGCGTCACCTGGCGCCGCAATGAGACCGGCGAGCGCGAGACGCACGCGCTCCGCCACGTGTTCCTGTTTCTTGGCGCCGACCCGAGCACCGACTGGCTTAGGGACTGCGACGTCGCGGTCGACGACCGCGGTTTCGTCACCACGGGCGAAGATGCGGCCCTCTCGCTGCAGACCAGCGTTCCGGGCGTGTTCGCGATCGGCGATGTGCGCGCCGGCTCGGTGAAGCGCGTCGGCGCCGCGATCGGCGAAGGCGCCGCGGTCGTATCGCAGATTCACGCTTTTCTCGCCCGCCCGGCCGCGACGCTGGCGCGAGCGCGCCACGCCGCATGAGCACGCGCCACTTCGAGCTCGCCGTTCCGGTGAATCCGAGCGATCACGTGCTCGGCCCGTCGCATGCGCCGGTGACGCTCGTCGAGTACGGCGACTTCGAATGCCCGAACTGCAAGCAGGCGGCGCCGGCGGTGAAGCTCCTGCTCAAGCACTTCAACGGCCGGGTGCGCTTCATCTGGCGGCAGTTCCCGCTGGAGGAAGTGCATCCGCACGCGCTGCAGGCGGCGCTGGCATCGGAAGCTGCGGCGGGGCAGGGCAAGTTCTGGCCGATGCACGACCTGCTGTTCGAGAACCAGCAGCATCTGAAACCACCGCAGTTGCGCAGCTATGCGGCGCGGCTCGAGCTCGACCTGGTGCGCTACGACGCCGAGATGGCCGATACCGTGTATCTACAGCATGTGCGCGAAGACATCGAAGGCGGCGCGAAGAGCGGCGCTCGCGCCACGCCCACCTTCTTCCTGAACGGCGTCATCGCCGACGTCTCCGGCGGCATGCAGCGCCTTTTCGACAGCGTGGAAGCGGCGCTGCGCCGCTGAATGACCGAGACGTGGGGGGCGTCTGACGGCACGCCGATCACCATCCGCCCGATCACCGCGGCGGACTTCGGCCTCGAGCAGGAATTCGTCAGCCGCTTGTCGCCGGCGAGCGGCTACCAGCGCCTGATGTCGGCAAGGCCGCTCTCGGCCGAAGAGATCAGGCGCTTCACCGATATCGACTACGAGCACGAGATGGCGCTCATCGCCACGACGTCAGTCGACGGCCGCGAGCGCCAGATCGGCGTCGCGCGCTACGTGAAAGATGAAAGCGCGGCGGGCGACGCGGAATTCGCCATCGTGCTAAGCGACGACTGGCAAGCCCGCGGCCTGGGCACGAAGCTCCTCGCCAGCCTGCTCGCCGCGGCGCGCGCTCAGGGCGTCCGACGCGTGGTCGCCACGACGTTATCGCCGAACAACGCAATGCTCGCGCTGGCGCGGCGGCTGGGCTTTACGCTTGCGCCGAACTCCGCCGCGCCGTCGATAACGAACCTTACGCTCGAGCTAGCAGAAACGCGCCGGCCATAGCACCGGCGGCGCAGATGCTGATGAGCGCATAACGCCCATCGCGCCGCGCGAGCTCGTTCGCTGCGGTGGTGAGGATGCGCCCGCCGGTCGCCGACCACGGGTGGCCCACAGCGACCGAGCTGCCGTTGACGTTGACGCGGCTCCAGTCGACGCGTCCGGTCGCCGGGCCCTTCCAGCCGCGCTCCCAGGCCGCGACATTGGCAAGCACCTGGGCAGCGAACGCTTCGTGGATTTCCAGCAGATCGATATCCGCGAGCTTCAGTCCCGCACGCTCGAGCACGCGCGGCACGGTGATCGCGGGCGCCATGAGGAGTCCTTCGTCGGGATGTAGGGCGGCATAGCCCATCCCCGCGATGTACGCGAGCGGCTTGCGGCCTTCGCGCTTGGCGCGCTCTTCGCTCATCAGCAGGACCGCAGATGCACCATCGGTCACCGGAGATGCGTTGCCGGCCGTGATCGTGCCATCGGCGGCGAACGCGGGTTTGAGCGTCGCCAGCTTTTCGAGCGACGTATCGGGACGCGGCCCGCTGTCCTTCGTCAGGCCTTCGAGCGGCACGATTTCCGCCGCGAGCTTGCTCACCGCGGCGACCGCGTTGCGATGGCTCGCGAACGCAATCTCATCCTGCCGCGTGCGCGGGATCTCCCACTTCTTGCGCGTGATCTCCATGTGCTCGCCCATCGTCAGGCCGGTGGTCGGCTCCTTGAACGTGGCGGGATCGGCACCGCTCAGCCATTCGACGCCGCCGGCGATGCCGGCGCTGATGCGGCCGCGCGCGATGGCGTCGGCGATGATCGTCGCCGCGCGCAGACCGGTGATGCAGTAGGAGGATACGGTCTGCGCCTCGATCGAGGCCGGCAGTCCTGCTTCGAACACGATCTCGCGGGCGAGGTTCGGCTTGCCGCGTTCGGGCACCACCGCGCCGAAGGCGATCGCTTCGATGCCCGCCGGATCCACGTGGTAGCGCTCGACGAGGCCGCGCACCGCATGCGTCGCGAGCGCGAGCGGTCCGAGCTTGGCGAATGCCTGGCCGGCCTTGACGAAGGGCGTGCGGGCGCCGGCGACGATGGCAACTCTGTTTTCGCTCATGGTGGGCTCCTAGTTGCCCGTTACTTCGAAACGCACGTCGACGTTGTTGCGCGTCGCATGCGAGTAGGGGCAGATCTTCTCGTGCGCCTCGCGCACCAGGCCCTCGAGCTCCGCTTGCGCGATGCTTCGGTCCTCGACCTGCATCTGCACGGCGAGGCCGAAGCCGCCGCCGTCGCGCGGGCCGATGGTCACCGCGCAGGTGATCTTCGCCTTGGAGGCGTCGCGCTTCTTCTGCTTGCCGACGAAATCGAGCGCGCCGCCGAAGCACGCGGCGTAGCCGGCGGCGAAGAGGTGCTCGGGCGTCGCCTTGCCCGGCTGGCCGGGCCCGCCGAACTCCTTCGGCACGGAGAGGTTCGCTTTTACGATGCCGTCGCTCGTTTCCGTATGACCGTTGCGGCCGCCGACAGCGCTGGCGGTCGCCGTGTACAGCGGCTTGATCCTGTCCACTGGGAAATCCTTTCGCTTGACAGACGTTACGCGGAAGAATATGATACACGTCATATGGCGGAAGTCAAGGCGCTTTCCAAGAAGGAACAGACCCGCGAGCGCATCCTACGCGCGGCGGCGCGCGCCATCCGCAAGCACGGCTACGAAGGCGTCGGCGTCGCCGACGTGATGAAGGACGCGGGACTGACGCATGGCGGCTTCTATGCCCACTTCGAGTCGCGCGATGCGCTGCTCACGGCGGCGGCGGAGCAGGCCGGGCTCGAGTCGGCGGAAGCGTTTTCGCGAGTGCTGGCGAAAGCGCGGCCTGGCGAGGAGCTGATGGCGCTCGTCGACACGTATCTCGACGACCGCCACGTCACCGCCGCCGAGCAGGGCCTGGGCTGCGCGATCGCCGCGGCAGGCACCGAGGTGCCGCGCCAATGCTCGGAGGTGCGCCGCGCGGTCAGCCGGCGCATCAAGGACCTGGTTGGCCTGGTCGAGCGTCAGTACCCCGACTGGGGCAAGCCCGCGGCGCACGAAAAGGCCATGTCGACGGTAGCGACGATGGTCGGTGCGCTGATGCTCGCCCGCGCGCTTGACGACCAGCAACTGTCCAAGGCGATTCGCAAGTCGGCGCGCGAGCTGATTCGCGGCGCGGCCGGCTGATTTTTTGCGCTGGAATATTATTATCATCATATTAGGGAGCTGGCCATGAACATCGGCGGTTGGCTTGTCGTGCTTGCGGCAGCGGCGCTCACGGTGCTCGGCATGCTGATGCCGCAATGACCCGCCGCCAGCTCGGGATCATCGCCGCGGCGGGCCTCGTGTTCGCGCTGATCTTCGGCGTGCGGCAATCGGTGGCGCTCTTCATCAGCCCAATCAACTCCGCGACCGGGCTCGGCATCGCCTCGATCAGCCTCGCCTTCGCCGTGGCACAGCTCATGTGGGGCATCACGCAGCCGATCGCCGGCGCGGTTGCCGACAAGTACGGCACCGGCCGCGTCGTAGCGACGGGCGCCGTGTTGGTGATGCTGGGAACGGTGCTCACGCCGCATGCGGCGACGACATGGATGCTCGTGCTGCTGATCGGCGTCGTCGGCGCCGGCGGCGGGGGCATGGCAGGGCTCGGCGTGCTGATGTCCTCGGTGGCGCGCGCGGTGCCGCCGGAAAAGCGCGGCCTTGCGAGCGGCATCGTCAACGCCGGGGGCTCGTTCGGCCAGTTCGTCGTCGCGCCGCTCGCCATCGTGCTCACCGGGACGCTCGGCTGGGTCGGCGCGCTCACCGCCCTCGGGCTGCTGTCGCTCGCTATCGTGCCGCTCGCCTGGCCGCTGCGCGGCATGCATCCGTCCGGAGCGCACGGCGCGCCGCCCGAGAAGTTGATGCGTCACGCGGTGCGCGATGCGATGCACGACCCGAGTTTCCTGCTGCTTTCCGCAGGCTTCTTCGTCTGCGGATTCCACGTCGCGTTCATCGCCACGCATCTGCCGAACGTGGTCGCCCTGTGCGGCCTGCCGCCGGCGGTGGCCGGCTGGTCGCTCGCGCTCATCGGCCTCTTCAAC
>DASREB010000236.1:0-7041 GCA_035652275.1 Burkholderiales bacterium | reverse complement strand
GCACGGCGCCGGCGCGACGTTCCTTTTCAGCCTCGGGCCCGATCACACCGGGCGGGCGCTGAGGCGCGTATTCAGAAAAGATTTCCTGAAGAAAGTCTCCAGGACATCGGTGCTCGAGCACTACGGCGTGCGCACGCTGCTCTACGGCACGCTCTTGCCCGGTCCCGACATCGGGCGGCGCTGCGCGCAGGTGATGCGCGCGGTGCGGGATGCCGGCTTCGAGGTCGGCGTGCACGGCTGGGACCATGTGCGCTGGCAGGACTTCGTGACGCGGCGCGACGCCGACTGGACCGAGCGCGAGATGGAGCGTGCTACGCGCCGGTTTGCGGAAGTTTTCCAGATGCAACCAAAGACCTGGGGCGCCGCCGGCTGGCAGTTGAATCGCCATGCCGCGTGGTACGAGGAACGGCACTTCGTCTACGCCTCGGATACCCGGGGCACGGGACCCTTCCGCCCGCTGTGGGACGGTGTCGCGATCGGCTGCCCGCAGCTGCCGACGACGCTGCCGACGCTGGATGAGCTCATCGGCCTTTACGACGACGTAGTGCAGCACTTGCTTTCCCGCAGCGGGCATGGCGAGCACGTTTTCACGGCGCATGCGGAGCTCGAGGGCGGCAAGCTGATGCCGATGTTCGAAGCGCTGCTTGCGGGCTGGAAGGTCCGGGGCTATGAGCTCGTCGCGCTCGAGAACCTCTACCGCACGCTTGACCTCGAGCGGCTGCCACGCTGCGAAGTGCTGCAGGGCACGGTGCCCGGCCGCTCCGGAACGCTCGCGCTGCAAGGAGAATCGGCATGAGCACGCTGTTTCCAGGATTCGAGACGCGCCGCATCCGCACGAGTGACGCCACCATCAACCTGGAAATCGGCGGCGACGGCCCGCCGCTCCTGCTGCTGCATGGCTATCCGCAGACGCACGCCATGTGGCACAAGGTGGCGCCGCAGCTCGCGCGTGAGTTCACCGTCGTGTGCCCAGACCTGCGCGGCTATGGCGACTCCTCCAAGCCGCGTGGCCTGCCCGGGCACACGAACTATGCGAAGCGCGCCATGGCGCTCGACATGGCAGAGGTCATGGAGTCGCTCGGCTTTCTCGGCTTCCACGTCATCGGCCACGATCGTGGCGCTCGCGTGGCCCATCGCCTGGCGCGCGACTTCGGCAAGCGGGTGCGCACGCTCACGGTGCTGGATATTTCCCCAACCCTCAAGATGTACGAGAACACGACGCAGCAATTCGCGCGCGCCTACTGGCACTGGTTCTTCCTCATCCAGGAAGCGCCGCTGCCCGAGCGCCTCCTCGCCGGGCATGTGCCGTGGTACATCCTGAAGCGCCTCGGGCGCGGCAAGGCCGGGCTCAAGTATTTCGACCGCCGGGCGATTGCCGAGTACGCACGCGTGTTCCGCGACCCGCGCACCATCCATGCGACCTGCGAAGACTATCGCGCCGCCGCCACGATCGATCTGGTGCACGACAAGCAGGATCGGCGCAAGAAGCTCGGCATGCCGCTGCTCGCGCTGTGGGGAAAGCATGGCGTGATCCAGGCGCTTTTCAACTGCCTCGCCGACTGGCGCGAAGTGGCCGAGGACGTGCGCGGCAAGCCGCTCGACTGCGGCCACTTCATCGCCGAGGAGAAGCCGCGCGAGCTCGTCGCCGAGCTCAGGCGCTTCCTCGCGCCGCGCGCCTAGGGCTCGAGCGGCAGCGACAGCGTAAAGCGCGCGCCCTTGCCGGGCGGCGAAGCGGCGACGAGATCGCCGCCGTGAGTCGCTGCGATGCGCTTGGCGATAAACAGACCGAGCCCCATGCCGCCTTCGCGGAAGCGGCCGGTGTGATAGCGATCGAAGAGGTGAGGCAGCTGCTCGGGCGGGATGCCCGGCCCTTCGTCGATCACTTCAACGATGCCGCAGCGCGGCCGCCCGATGCGCTCCTCGCGGCGCACGAAGATGTTGATCGCGGCCGTCGGCGGAGATTTCTGGATGGCATTGGCGACGATGTTTTCCAGGCACTGACGCAGCCGCGCCGGGTCGCCCATCACCCGGATGTCATCGCCTTGTTGCACCGTAACGTGGATGGCGTGCTGCGCCGATTCGAAGGCACCCACGACCTCGCGCACCAGCTCGGAGAGCTCCACCCGCTGCGGCACGAGATGGAATAGCCCCGCGTCGAGCCGCGACACGTCGAGAATGTCGTTCACCACCTCGGCGAGGCGCCCGATCGACCTGCCGAGGAGCTCGAGATCACGCAAGTCGTCTGCGCGCGCGTCGCGCGCGGCACGCAGCCGGAGCACGTCGAGGCGCATATTGAGGGGGTTCAGGTAATTGCGCAGGTCGTGGGCGAGTACCGTGACCAGCTCTTCGGCGCCCGCGCGTCGGCCCTGCTCCAGGGCGGCTCCGGCGATCTGCTCGGCGAGCTGCGCTCGATGGGCGGTGAGGCCGACCCAGCGCGCCACCGTCTCCATCAGGCGCGCATCCTCGTCGCTGAAAAAGTCCGGCAGCAGCGAGGCGAGCAGCATGGCGCCGCGGCGCTCGCTGCCGATTTCGAGCGGCACGGCGAGATGCGACTTCACCTTGAGCGCCTCGCGCACGCCGGGAACCTCGGCCATATCCTCGTCGGTCCGGCCGCAGCGGAACGTCTTGCCGGTCTTGAACGCCTCGACCACCCGGCCGCCGTTCGATACCGGCAGCACATCGAGGCCCAGTTCTCGTTGCAGCATCGAGAGCGGCTGCGTGCTGCTGCCGACCGCGACCAGCGAGTCGCGCGCGGCGTCGTAGAGAAAGGCGTCGACCTTGTCGGCGCCCGACACGCGCGCGACGACGTCGCTGACGTGTAGCAGCGTGGCTTTCAGGTCGGCTCCGGGCAATTGCAGAAGTTGCTCGAGCACGTCGAGCAGCCGCTGTGACGGGAGCGAGTTCGAACGATCCATTGCGCGGGCGCGGCAAGCCACGTGCCCGAGTGATGTCGCGAGACTGGCGAATAAAAAAGATGGCTGAGCTCGCCACTGTTGCGCCTGGCATCCTCGCCTAAGGCGCGAAAGCCCTTTTCTTTCAGGCGCCTAAGGTCAAGCTTGCAGCGGCAGGAAAAAACGTGTTTACTGAAAGCGTTAGAGAAAGTTGCTAAGAAGGGTACTCAAAACCTCTGGAAACACCCGGCAAGCCGGTCGCTAGTCGCAGTGCTCGCAGCACCGGCAGCACCCACCGATTTCATCCCGCTCGTGCAATACGGCGGTCGCCTCAATCGCACCACAACTTCAACAAGGTGGAGGTAACGCGCTTTGCTAAAGCCCTATGATGTCGAGCAGCCCGCAGCTGATGCCTCGTTTTCTGCCGCTGTGAAGTCGCCGCGAGCGCCGCGCAAACCGAAAGTGAAGAAGCTTTTCGTGCTCGACACGAACGTGCTGATGCACGACCCGACGAGCCTCTTTCGCTTCGACGAGCACGACATCTACATCCCGATCGCGACGCTCGAAGAGCTCGACCAGCACAAGCGCGGACTTTCTGACGTCTCGCGCAATGCGCGTCAGGCGAGCCGCTTTCTCGACGAGATCGTCTCCAGCGCTTCAGGAAAAAATGCGGCGGACATCAAGTCCGGGCTGGTGCTGAAGACCCGCGACGGGCAGAACGCCAAGGGCCGCCTCTTCCTGCAGACCGAAGCGATGAACGGCGAGCTGCCGAGCACGCTCGCCTCCGGCAAGACGGATAACCAGATCCTCTCGGTCGTGCGCTCTCTGCAAGAGCGCGATTCCGATCGCCAGGTCGTGCTGGTGTCGAAAGACATCAACATGCGCATCAAGGCGCGCGCCATCGGGCTCGCCGCCGAGGACTACTACAACGACAAGGTGCTGGAGGACGCCGACCTCCTCTACACCGGCGTGCGCTGCCTGCCGAAGGACTTCTGGGATACGCACGGGCGCGACATCGAATCGTGGAAAAAGGAAGGGCACACGTACTACCGTGTGCGCGGACCCTTGGTGTCGAAGCTCCACGTGAACGAGTTCGTCTATGACGAGACCGGCGAGAAGCCGCTCTACGCCGTGGTGAAGGAAACCTCCGGCCGCGTGGCGGTGATCGAGACGCTGCGCGACTACACGCACGCCAAGAACGCGGTGTGGGGCATCACGGCGCGCAATCGCGAGCAGAACTTCGCGCTCAACCTGCTGATGAACCCGGCGATCGACTTCATCACGCTGCTCGGCCAGGCCGGCACCGGCAAGACGCTCCTCGCGCTCGCCGCCGGGCTGACCCAGGTGCTCGACGAGAAGCGCTATTCGGAAATCATCATGACGCGGGTCACCGTGCCGCTCGGCGAGGACATCGGCTTCCTGCCCGGCACCGAGGAAGAGAAGATGACGCCGTGGATGGGCGCGTTGGAAGACAACCTCGATGTGCTGAATGCGACCGACGAAGCGGGCGGCGAATGGGGCCGCGCCGCGACGCGCGATCTGGTGCGCTCGCGCATCAAGGTGAAGTCGCTCAACTTCATGCGTGGCCGGACTTTCGTCAACAAGTGGCTGATCATCGACGAGGCGCAAAATCTCACGCCCAAGCAGATGAAGACCCTCGTGACGCGCGCCGGTCCCGGCACCAAGGTGGTGTGCCTTGGCAACATCGCGCAGATCGATACGCCCTACCTCACCGAAGGCTCTTCCGGCCTCACCTACGTGGTCGATCGGATGAAGGACTGGACGCACGCCGGGCACATCACGCTCGCGCGCGGCGAGCGCTCGCGCCTCGCTGATCACGCCGCCGACGTCCTGTAATTCCGGGACGACCGAGCTAACGACGACGCGCTGACTAGGCCTCCGCGAAAGCGGGGCCTAGTGTCGGCACCCGATTCAGGAATCCGAAAGGCAGGCGGCGTTTCGCCAACGTCACGGGCCTTTCTGCTAAATTCCGCCGCTCTTATCGCTTCCCTGGGATGCCCATGACGTCATTTGCCCGCGCGCTCGCGCTTTCTTTCCTTCTTGTCCCGTTTGCCGCCACCGCGCAGAAGTTCGAGCCCCAGGTCGGCCAGGCCGGCAAGGACGTGATCTGGGTGCCGACGCCGGAGGAAGTCGTCGAGCGCATGCTGACCATGGCGCAGGTCGGCCCCAACGACTTCGTGATGGACCTCGGCTCGGGCGACGGCCGCACGGTCATCATGGCGGCAAAGAAGTTCGCCGCGCGCTCGCTCGGCATCGAGTACAACCCCGACATGGTGAAGCTCTCGCAGGAGAACGCGCAGAAAGCCGGCGTCTCCGATCGCGCGCAGTTCCGCCGGGCGGACATCTTCGCCACCGACTTCTCGCAGGCGACGGTGATCACCCTCTATCTCCTGCCGGCGCTCAACATGAAGCTCCGGCCCACCATCCTCGCGATGAAGCCCGGCACGCGCGTCGCCTCCCACTCCTTCACCATGGAGGACTGGGAAGCCGACGAGGTCTCCACCATGGATGGAAGGCGCGCCTACTTCTGGATCGTGCCGGCGAACGTCATGGGGACCTGGAGCCTCGATGCCGGCAGCCAGAAGGCCGAGATCGCGCTCGAGCAGACGTTCCAGAAGATCAACGGCACGGTGAACCTCGGCACCATCCAGGGCGGCCTGCGCGAAGCGCGCATGCGCGGAGCGCACATCAGCTTCGCGTACGTCGACCAGACCGGCACACGTCGCGATTTCTCGGGCGAGGTGAACGGCCGCCAGATGCAGGGCACCTTCCGCGACGACAAAGGCCAGGAAGGGCGCTGGAGCGCGACTAAGAAGTAGGTTTCCGGAAGTACACGACGCGCTCGGTTTCCTCGAAGCCGAGCGCGCGATGTAAGGCGTGGCTCGCGGTATTGGCGAGCGCCGCATCGGACGCAAGCTCACTGCATCCGCACTCGGCAGCCCAGCGGGTGACTTCCGCGACGAGGAGGCGCGCTACGCCGTTGCGCCGTGCGTGCGGCACGACGTAAAGGCCTTCGAGGAAACCGACGCGCGAGGACTGCGCGCCGTTTACGTAGTCGGTGCGGATCGCCGCCTCGGCAAAGCCCTGCACCTCGCCGCCCTGCGCATACGCCACGAACGCCGCGAAGCGCTGCGGCTGCGCCGCGATCGCTGCCATCTCCGCAAGCTGGACGTCGCGCTCCTGCGGCCACAGCGCGTCGCGCAGTTCGAGCCAGCCGGGCTGCTCGCAACTCGTGCAGCGCTCGATCAACGCTGCGCGCTTCAAGTCAGATAGCGGCCGATATCCGGTGTCGCGACCGAGCGCTCGAGATAGCCGAAGGTGCCCTGCTCCTTCACCTCGCGCGCGGCGTCCAGCAAACCGGTCATGGCGGCGCGCCAGAGTGAAGTCGCGAGGCTGATGCGGCGTACGCCCGCCGCTTCGAGCTCCGCAACGCTGAATGATTTGCCGCGGATCCCCGCCATGAAGTTGACCGGCTTCGTCACCGAGCGGCAGACGCGCCGCACCGCATCGAGGTCGGGCAGGCCCGGCGCGAACAGCACGTCCGCGCCGGCGCGCTCGTAGGCTTGCAGCCGCCGGATGGTGTCCTCGAGATCTGGCTTGCCGCGCAGGAAATTCTCGGCGCGCGCGGTGAGCGTAAACAGGAAGGGCAGCTCGCGCGCTGCGCGCACCGCCGCCTCGATCCGCGCCACGGCGACGTCAAATTCGTAGAGCGGCCGCTCCTTGTCGCCGCTCGCGTCCTCGATCGAGCAGCCGACAAGGCCGGCCTGCGCCCCGAGGCGCACGGTTTCGGCGATCTCCGCCGGCGCGTCGCTGTAGCCCTTCTCGAAGTCCGCCGATACCGGCAGCTCGGTCGCCGCGACGATGATGCGCACTTGCGCCAGCGCTTCATCGCGGCTGATATGGCCGTCGCGCCGGCCGAGAAGGCCAGCCATCGCACCGCTCGAGGTGGCAAGCGCCTGGAAACCGAGGCCGGCGAGGATCCGCGCCGAGCCGCCGTCCCACGGATTCGGAATGACGAAGGCGCGCGACCCCTGGTGCAGTGCGCGAAAGCGCTCGGCCTTTTCCTGCTGGTTCATCGCCCTGCCATCGACTTGCTCATGCGCTCGACGATGTCGGGCGGCACGAAATT
>DASREB010000235.1:0-8593 GCA_035652275.1 Burkholderiales bacterium | reverse complement strand
GCCAGGCGCCGGCTGCTGCGGAGCGATCCGTTTCCATCTCAACTACCAGGACGACGGGCGCGGCGACATGCGTGCGCTGATCGACGCCTGGTGGCCGGCGCTCGAGCGCGGCGAGGTCGAGGCGATCGTCATGACGGCGAGCGGCTGCGGCGTGACCGTAAAGGAATACGGGCACTTCCTGGCGCAGGATCCCGGCTATGCCGCCAAGGCCGGGCGCATCTCGGCCATCACCCGCGATCTGTGCGAAGTGCTTACACCGCAGATGGTGAAGCAGCGCGCGCGTGGCCGGGTGGCGTTCCACTCGCCTTGCACGCTGCAGCATGGCCAGCAGCTGCGTGGCAAGGTCGAGGCGCTGCTCGGCGGCGCCGGCTATGAGCTCACGCCGGTGGATGACGCTCACCTCTGCTGCGGCTCGGCCGGGACGTACTCGCTGCTGCACCCGCAGATCGGCACCGAGCTGCGCGCGCGCAAGCTCGTCGCGCTCGGCGCCGGAGCGCCGGATGTCATCGCCACCGCCAACATCGGCTGCCTCACGCACCTGCAGACGGCGAGCGCCACGCCGGTGCGCCACTGGATCGAGCTCCTCGACGTAAAATGACGCCATGAGCGATGTCGTTCGCGTGGCGTGCCCTCACGACTGTCCCGACACCTGCGCGATGCTGGTTACGGTCGACGACGGCGTGGCGACCAAGATCCAGGGTGATCCGCAGGCGCCGTTTACGGAAGGCTCCATCTGTACCAAGGTGTCGCACTACCTCGAGCGCACCTACTCGCCCGACCGGCTGAAGTACCCGATGCGGCGCCGCGGCCGCAAGGGCGAAGGCAAGTTCGAGCGCATCTCGTGGGACCAAGCGCTGGATGAAATCGCCGCGCGGCTAAGGCCGCTCGCGGCTGAAAATCCCGAAACCATTCTGCCCTGCAGCTACGCCGGCACGATGGGCATGGTGCAGTACAGCTCGATGGACCGGCGCTTCTTCTACAAGCTTGGCGCCTCGCTGCTTGACCGCACGCTCTGCTCGAGCGCCGGCAAATATGGCCTGAAGGCGACGCTCGGCGCTTCGGTGGGCATGGACCCGGAGCGCTTCGACGAGGCGAAGCTCATCATCCTGTGGGGCGCGAACCCGGTGGTCTCCAACCTGCACCTGTGGGGCCGCGTGCAGACCGCGAAACGCCAAGGCGCCAAGGTGATCGCCATCGATCCCTACCGCAGCCTTTCGGCGGAGAAATGCACGCAGCACATCGCGCTCCTGCCCGGGACCGACGGCGCGCTTGCGCTCGGCGTCATGCATGTGCTGGTGCGCGACGGGCTCATCGACCGCGACTACGTCAGCCGCTACACGCTCGGCTACGAAGCGCTTGAAAAGCGCGTGCTTGCCGAGTACCCGCCGGAGCGCGTGGCGCAGCTCTGCGGCCTGACGACCGACGAGGTGGTGCAGCTCGCGCGCGACTACGGCACGATCAAGCCGGCAGCGATTCGCCTTAACTACGGCATGCAGCGCCATGCGGGCGGCGGCATCGCGGCGCGCACCATCACCTGCCTGCCCGCGCTGGTTGGCGCGTGGCGCGATGTGGCGGGCGGCATCGTGCTCACCACCGCCGACTTCTACAAGTACGACCACGCGGCCCTCGAGCGGCCCGATCTCCTCGCCGGCCGCCGGCCGCGCACCATCAACCAGTCGAAGCTTGGCGACGCGCTGACCTCGGCGCAGCCGCCGGTAAAGGCGATCATCATCTACAACAACAACCCGGTGGCGGTCTGCCCGGAGTCCGACAAGGTGATCGCCGGGTTCTCGCGCGATGATTTGTTCACCGTGGTCATCGATCACTTCCAGACCGACACCGCGGACTATGCCGACATCGTGCTGCCCGCCACGACCCAGCTCGAGCATTACGACGTGCACAAGTCCTACGGGCATCTCTACATGCTGGCGAACAATCGCGCGATCGCGCCGGTGGGCGAAGCGCTGCCCAACTCCGAGATCTTCCGGCGCCTCGCGGCGCGCCTGGGATTTGATGAGCCCTGCTTCCGCGACAGCGACGAAGACATCTGCCGCACCGCGCTCGCCGGAAGAGCGGACTGGGAAGCGCTCAAGCGCGACGGCTGGCAGCGTCTCGCGCTGCCGCTGCGCTTTGCGCCGTTCGCTCAGGGCGGCTTCCCGACGCCGAGCGGCAAGGTCGAGTTCTACAGCGAGTGGCTCGAGAAGCAGGGCGTCGATCCGCTGCCTTTCTACAACCCGCCGGCGGAAGTGGCCGACGCGCGGCTGGCCGAGCGCTATCCGCTGGCGTTCGTCTCGCCGCCGGCGCGCCATTTCCTCAACTCCAGCTTCGCCAACCTGCCGCGCTTCCGCGAGTTCGAGCGCGAGCCGCATCTCGACATGCATCCGCAGGACGCCGCCGCACGCGGCATCAGTGACGGCGACCTCGTGCGCGTGCATAACGCGCGCGGCAGCTACACGCTGCGCGCGCGCATCAACGGCAAGCCGCGGCCCGGCGTGGTCGTCGCGCCCTCCGTGTGGTGGAAGAAGTTTTCGCCCGACGGGCGCAACGCCAACAACGTGACCTCGCAACGCACCGCCGATCTCGGCGGTGGTGCGACGTTCTACGATTGCCGGGTCGAAGTCGAGCGTGTCGAGCGCGCCGCCGCCTAGCGACTACCACGACGCGCTGACCGAACTGCCGAACCGGCGGCTTTTCGACGACCGGCTGAAGCAGGCGCTGTTCCTCATCCGGCTCTCCGGCTTCGCCAGCGCCGACGACGATACCGTGCGATGAGCTGGCGCCGTTATGGCGCGCTGCTGCTCCTCGTCGCCGCCTGCAGCGCTCACGCCGAGGATCGCCTGCGCATCGGTTCGAAGCGCTTCACCGAGTCCTACATCCTCGGCGAGATCCTCGCGCGCGTCTCGGGCGGCGAGCACAAGCCCGGCCTTGGCAACACCGGCATCGTGCTCGCCGCCCTGAAAGCGGGCGCGATCGATCTCTACCCGGAGTACACCGGCACGATCGCCGCCGAGATCGTGCGGCTGCCGCCCGGCGCGACCCTGGTCGAGCTGAACCGCGCGCTTGCCGCCGAGGGGCTCGCCGCTGGCGTGCCGCTCGGCTTCAACGATACCTATGCGCTCGCCATGTGGGAGGACCGCGCCGCGCAGCTCGGTCTGCGGCGCCTGAGCGACCTGCGGCGGCATGCGGAGCTCAAGTTCGGCCTGTCGCAGGAGTTCCTCGGGCGCGCGGACGGGTGGCCCGGCTTGCGGCGCGCCTACGGCCTGCCGCAGGCGCCGACCGGTCTGGATCACGGCCTCGCCTACCAAGCGATTGCCGGTGGACGCATCGACGTCATGGACGTCTATTCCACCGATGCCAAGATCGAGCGCTATCGCCTGCGGGTGCTGGAGGACGACCGGCGTTTCTTCCCGCGCTATGACGCCGTGCTGCTCTACCGCCGCGACGTGCCGCAGCGCTTTGCTCGCCAATGGCGCGCGCTGCAGGCGCTGGAAGGACGTATCGACGAGCGCCTCATGATCCGCATGAACGCGGCGGCCGAGCTCGAGGGCAAAAGCTTTGCGCAGGCGGCGGCGCTCTTCACCGGCGGCGCCGCGCCGGCGGGCGAGACCCGCCGCTCGTTCTTCGCTACGCTGTTCGGCGCCGATTTCTGGCGCCTGACGCGCGAGCATCTCGTGCTGGTGGCCGCATCGCTCGCGGCGGCGATCGCGGCCGGCATTCCGCTCGGTATCGCGGCGGCGAAGCTGCCGCGCGCAGCACAGCTGATCCTCGGCGTGGTGGGCGTGATCCAGACGATACCGTCGCTCGCACTGTTCGCGTTTCTCATCGCGCTGGTGGGCACGATCGGTGCTGCTCCGGCGCTGATCGCGCTCTTCCTCTATGCCTTGCTGCCGATTGTGCGCAACACGCATACCGGGCTGACCAGCATCACCGGCGGCATGCGGCAGGCCGCGATGGCGCTCGGGCTGCGCGCCCGCGAGCGCGTATGGCTGATCGAGCTGCCGCTGGCGATGCCGGCGATCCTCGCCGGCATCAAGACCTCGGCGGTGATCAACGTCGGCACCGCCACCATCGCGGCGTTCATCGGCGCCGGCGGCTACGGCGAGCGCATCGCCTCGGGGCTGGCGCTGAACGACAACGTGACGCTCCTGGCCGGCGCGATTCCGGCGGCGGCCCTCGCGCTGGCGGTGCAAGCAGCGTTCGAACTCGCCGAGCGCCGTCTCACGTCGTTGGGCCGCGCTCGCGTATGATTTCGCCTCCCTTGTTTCCCGGCGTCTCATAAGGCCCCCATGGCGCAGCTGATCGGCGTGCCGCGCGAGACCGCGCCCGGTGAAAAACGGGTTGCCACGGTGCCCGACGTGGTGGAGCGGCTGGTGAAGCTCGGCTTTCGCGTCGCGGTGCAGTCCGGCGCCGGCGACGGGGCCAACTTCGCCGACGACACCTATCGTGCTGCCGGCGCGGAAATCATTCCCGAGGCCGAGCAGCTCTGGGTCAGCGCCGACATCATCTTCAAAGTGCGCCCGCCAGAGCCCGACGAGGTCGTGATGTTGAACGAGGGCGCGACACTCGTGAGCTTCATCTGGCCGGCGCAGCACCCGCTCCTCATGGAGGCGCTCGCGGCGAAGAAGGCCACGGTGCTGGCAATGGACAGCGTGCCGCGCATCTCGCGTGCGCAGAAGCTCGACGCGCTCTCCTCGATGGCCAACATCGCCGGCTATCGCGCGGTGATCGAGGCCGCGCACCACTTCGGGCGCTTTTTCACCGGCCAGATCACCGCCGCGGGCAAGGTGCCGCCGGCCAGGGTCTTCATCATCGGCGCCGGGGTTGCCGGCCTCGCGGCCATCGGCGCCGCCGTGGGTCTGGGCGCGATCGTGCGCGCCAACGATACGCGGCCGGAAGTCGCCGACCAGATCAAGTCGCTCGGCGCCGAGTTTGCCGGCGTCGACTACCAGGAGCAGGGCAGCGGCGTCGGCGGCTACGCCAAGGTGATGAGCGAAGGCTTCCAGCGCGCGCAGCGCGAGGTGTTCGCGCGCGAGGCGAAGGAGGCCGACATCGTCATCACCACCGCGCTCATTCCCGGCAAGCCGGCACCCAAGCTGATCACCGCGGAGATGGTGCGCTCGATGAAGCCAGGCAGCGTGATCGTCGATCTCGCGGCCGAGCAGGGCGGCAACTGCGAGCTGACCGTGCCCGGCGAAGTGGCCGTGCGCCACGGCGTGACCATCATCGGCTATACCGACCTGCCGAGCCGGCTCGCCAAGCAGTCGAGCACGCTCTATGCGACCAACCTGCTGCGGCTGACCGAGGAGCTCTGCAAGCCGAAGGACGGCCGCCTCAACGTCAACATGGACGACGAGGTGATCCGCGGCACGACCGTCATCAAAGACGGCACCGTCACCTGGCCGCCACCGCCGCCCAAACTCTCCGCCGCGCCGCCGAAGCCCGCCGTCAAGCCCCCGGCCGCGGCGCCAAAGGCAGCCGGGCATGGCGGCGCCACTGCGCCCGCTTCGCCGCGCGCCACCGCGATCGTCTTTCTGGTCGCCGCGATCCTCTTCTGGCTGATCGGCGCATACGCGCCCGCCACTTTCCTCGAGCATTTCACGGTGTTCGTGCTCGCCTGCTTCGTCGGCTACATGGTGATCTGGAACGTGACGCCGTCGCTGCACACGCCGCTCATGAGCGTGACCAACGCCATCAGCAGCATCATCACCATCGGCGCGCTGGTGCAGATTGCGCCTCCGGTGGCCGACACCGGCGGGCGTCCGACGACCTGGATCATCGCGCTCGCGGTGGTGAGCATCGCGCTGGTGGCAATCAACATGTTCGGCGGTTTCGCCGTGACGCAGCGCATGCTGCAGATGTTCCGCAAGTAGGCGGCGCACGTGTCGACGACGCTTGCCACCGTCTCCTATCTCGGCGCCATCATCCTTTTCATCCTGAGCTTGGGCGGGCTGTCCAATCCGGAGAGCTCGCGGCGCGGCAACCTCTACGGCATGATCGGCATGACGATCGCCGTGCTCGCCACGGTGCTCGGGCCGCGCGTCACCGCCGGCGGCTATCCGTGGATCGTGGGCGCGCTGGCGGTGGGCGCGGCGATCGGCCTCTACGCGGCGCGCGTCGTGAAGATGACGCAGATGCCCGAGCTGGTCGCGCTGATGCACAGCCTGGTCGGCCTGGCGGCGGTGCTGATCGGCTACGCGAACTACATCGATCCGGCGGCGACCGCCCACTTCCAAGGTGCGGAAAAGACCCTCCACGAGCTCGAGATCTATGTCGGCGTGCTGATCGGCGCGGTGACCTTCTCGGGCTCGCTCATCGCCTTTGGCAAGCTGTCGGCCAAGATCACCGGCAAGCCGGTGCTGATTCCGGCGCGGCACTGGATCAACCTGGCCGGCCTGCTGGTGGTGATCTATTGCGGCGGCTGGTTCATCAATACGCAATCAATGGCCGAAGGCATGACACCGCTTGCCATCATGACGGTGATCGCGCTCGCTTTCGGCGTGCACATGGTGATGGCGATCGGCGGCGCCGACATGCCGGTCGTCGTCTCGATGCTGAACAGCTACTCCGGGTGGGCGGCAGCAGCGACCGGCTTCATGCTGAACAACGATCTCCTGATCGTCACCGGCGCGCTGGTCGGCTCGAGCGGCGCGATCCTCTCCTACATCATGTGCCGCGCGATGAACCGCAATTTCGTAGCCGTCATCGCCGGCGGGTTCGGCACCGGCGGCGGCGCACCCGCGGCCTCGGGCGCGGCGCCGGCGGGCGAGGTGCATCCGATCAGCGCGCCGGAGACGGCCGAGCTCCTGCGCAACGCGAGGAACGTGATCATCGTGCCGGGCTACGGCATGGCGGTGGCGCAGGCGCAGCACACGGTATACGAGATCACCCGGTGGCTGCGCGAGAAGAAGGTGAATGTGCGCTTCGGCATCCATCCGGTGGCGGGCCGCATGCCAGGGCACATGAACGTGCTGCTTGCCGAAGCGAAGGTCCCCTACGACATCGTGCACGAGATGGACGAGATCAATGCCGATTTTCCCGACACCGACGTCGCGATGGTGATCGGCGCGAACGACATCGTGAACCCGGCGGCGCAGGAAGACCCCTCGAGCCCGATCGCCGGCATGCCGGTGCTCGAGGTGTGGCGGGCGAAGACCGCCGTCGTCATGAAGCGCAGCATGGCGACCGGCTACGCCGGGGTCGACAATCCGCTCTTCTACAAGGACAACACCCGCATGCTCTTCGGCGACGCCAAGAAGATGCTCGAAGAGGTGCTGGCCGCGCTGAAGGCGTGATCAGGATCGGCGTTTCGCCGCGGCTCCTGCATCCGCAGCCCGGCGCGCGCGGCGTCTTCACCAAGATGCTGCATTACGTCGAGGACAGCATCGCGCAATGGCTGCAGTCGCGCGATGCGCTCTTGTTCGTGCTGCCGCTAAGCCAGCGCGCCGCCGACTATGCGCAAGCGCTCGACGGTCTGGTGCTCCAGGGGGGCGCCGACATCAGCCCGCTCGCGTACGGCGAGCAGCCGCTCAAGCCGGAGTGGGCGGGCGATCCGCTGCGCGATCGCTACGAGATCGACCTGGTGCGCTCGTTTACCGATGCCGGCAAGCCGGTGCTCGGTATCTGCCGCGGCGCGCAGCTGATCAACGTCGCGCTGGGCGGCACGCTGCACCAGGACATCCCGGCGCATCGCTCCGATGAGTACGACCAACACGCGCACGAGGTGCGCCTCGAGCCCGGCTCGGGCCTCGCGCGCCTGTACGGCGAGACCGGCCCGCGGCGTGTCGTCTCGATCCATCACCAGGCGATCAAGCGGCTCGCGCCCGGCCTCGTGGTGGAAGCACGCGCCGAGGACGGCGTGATCGAGGCAGTGCGCGGCACGGGCGCTGGCTACGTCTGCGCGGTGCAGTGGCATCCCGAGTTCCACGGCGGCCGCCATGGCTTCCTCGACGGCGGTGCGCTGCTCGATGAATTCCTCGAGGCAGCGCGCAGATGAAATCGGTCGTCGTACGCCTGTTCGAGCGCGAGCGCGGGCTATTCGCCGGTGCGCTGGTGGTCGCCGGCGCGTGCATCGCGCTCGGCGTGCCGGTTGATTTCGTGCTTTTCGGGCTGACGCTCGCCGGCGTGGCACTTTTCCATCGCCACACGCTGCAGGTCGCGCTCATCGGTCTCGCCGTGATCCTCGCCTACAAGCTCGGGGTCACCGGCTTCAAGACCGGCCCCGGCTTCGCCGGGCTTGCCCTGCACATGGCGCATGAATGGGTGATCCTCACTAACTTGCTGGGGCTGCTGCTCGGGTTTGCGCTTCTTTCCGATCACTTCGAGAAGAGCCATGTGCCACTCGAGCTGCCGCGCCTGCTGCCCGATGACTGGAAGGGCGGCCTGGTGCTGCTCTTCATGATCTTCGTGCTGTCCTCGTTCCTCGACAACATCGCGGCGGCGCTCATCGGTGGCGCTGTCGCGCGCGGCGTGTTCCGCGGCAAGGTGCATATCGGCTATCTCGCCGCGATCGTGGCCGCATCGAACGCCGGCGGCTCGGGCAGCGTGGTCGGCGACACCACCACCACCATGATGTGGATCGACGGCGTCGATCCGC
>DASREB010000234.1:0-34009 GCA_035652275.1 Burkholderiales bacterium | reverse complement strand
CGCCTGCGCCACCGCCGGCGCGACGCGCGCAATCAGCCGCGGGTCGAAGGGCCGCGGGATGATGTAGTCGGGGCCGAAGCTGATGGTCTCGATGCCGTAGGCCTGCGCCACCTGCTCGGAAGTCTCGGCCTGCGCCAGCTCGGCGATCGCGCGCACCGCGGCGAGCTCCATCTCGGTGGTAATGGTGGTCGCGCCGACATCGAGCGCTCCGCGGAAGATGAATGGGAAGCAGAGCACATTGTTTACCTGGTTCGGGTAATCCGAGCGCCCCGTGGCGATGACGCAGTCGGGCCGCGCCTCGCGCGCGAGCTCGGGCGAGATCTCCGGCTCGGGGTTGGCGAGCGCGAGGATCAGCGGCCGCGCCGCCATTTTCTTCACCATCGCGGGCTTCAGCACGCCGCCGGCGGAGAGGCCGAGAAACACATCAGCGCCGTCGATCACCTCGTCGAGGCTGCGGGCGCGCGTATCCTTGGCGTAGCGCTCCTTGTCCGGATCCATCAGCTCGCGCCTGCCCTTGAACACCACCCCCTTGATGTCGGTGACGATGATGTTGGCGAGCGGAAGCCCCATCTTCTGCAGGAGATCGAGGCAGGCGAGCGCGGCGGCACCGGCGCCGGAAGCGACCAGCTTCACTTCCTCGATGCGCTTGCCGACCACCTTCAGGCCGTTGTAGATCGCCGCGCTCACGGTGATGGCGGTGCCGTGCTGGTCGTCGTGGAACACCGGGATCTTCATGCGCTTGCGCAGCTGTCGCTCGACGATGAAGCACTCGGGCGCCTTGATGTCCTCGAGATTGATGGCGCCGAAGGTCGGCTCGAGCGCAGCGATGATGTCGACCAGCTTTTCCGGGTCGCGCTCCTCGATCTCGATGTCGAAGCAGTCGATGCCGGCGAACTTCTTGAAGAGCACCGCCTTGCCCTCCATCACCGGCTTCGCAGCGAGCGGGCCGATGGCGCCAAGACCGAGCACCGCGGTGCCGTTGGTGATGACGGCGATGAGGTTCGAGCGCGAGGTGTAGTGCACGGCGCTCGCCGGATCGCGCACGATCTCGTCGCAGGCGGCAGCGACGCCGGGAGAATAGGCAAGCGCGAGATCGCGCTGGTTGGTGAGCTGCTTGGTGGGCAGGATCGAGAGCTTGCCCGGCGGCGTGCGGCGGTGGTACTCGAGTGCGCTCTTCTTCAGCTGCTCGTCCACGCGAAGATTCTATAGCAGGGGGCACACCGTAGAATGGCCGCGCCCATGGTGACGGCGCGCCGCGCTGCGGAAATCGCACCTTTCGAAGTGATGGATGTCCTCTCGCGAGCACAGGCGCTCGAGCGCGCCGGCCGCCACGTGGTGCACATGGAGATCGGCGAGCCGGACTTCACCGCGCCGGCAGCGGTGGTGGAAGCCGGCGTGCGCGCGCTACGCGAAGGTCGCACCGCATATACCGCGACGCTCGGATTGCGCGAGCTGCGCGAGAGCATCGCGCAGCACTACGCGAGCCGATTCGGGGCGGCGGTGCCGCCCGAGCGTGTCGTCGTCAGCGCCGGCGCCTCCGGCGGTTTGCTGACGGTGGCGGCGCTCTACTTCGAGGCGGGCGACGAGGTGCTGGTGCCCGACCCCGGTTATCCCGGATACCGGCATTTCGTGCGCGCATTCGAGGGCCGCGCGCGGGCGCTCGCGGTCAGCGCCGTGCACGCGTTCCAGCCGACGGCTGCCATGGTGCGCGACGCCTGGAGCGCGCGCACCAAGGCGCTGATCCTCGGCTCGCCCTCCAATCCCACCGGCACGCTCATTCCTCGAAGCGAGCTCGAGCAGATCGCGCGCTTCATCGCCGAGCGCGGCGGGGTGCTGATCGTCGACGAGATCTACCAGGGGCTCGTCTACGGCACCGAGCCATGGACGGCGGTCGCGCTCCCCGGCGAGGTGGTGATCGTCAACAGCTTCTCCAAGTACTTCTGCATGACCGGCTGGCGCCTGGGCTGGGTGGTGCTGCCTGCCGCCGCGGTGCGCGGTTTCGAGAAGCTGGCGCAGCATCTTTTCATCTCGGCGCCGGCCGCCGCCCAGTACGCGGCGTGCGCGGCTTTCAGCGACGACAGCATCCGCGTACTGGAGGAACGGCGGCGCGAGTTTGCACGCCGGCGCGATGTGCTGCTGCCGGCGCTGCGGAGCGCCGGGCTGGGCGTGCCGGCGGAGCCGCATGGCGCGTTCTACATCTATGCCGATTGCGGGCGCGATGCCCGCGACTATTGCCTGCGTTTGCTAGAGCGCGAGGCGGTGGCCGCGACCCCGGGGGTGGACTTCGGCGCGAACGGCACGTCGCACCACGTGCGCTTCGCCTATACCCGCGCCATGGCGGATATCGAGGAGGCGGCCGAGCGGATCAGACGCTTTGCTGCTTGCGCGCCTTCTGCTTGAAGAACTCGAGCCGCGCGCGCTCGGCAAACACCTTGGTGGCGTACTGACCGCTCGGCTCATCGAAGGCCCCGGCGTACATCTGCAGCGCCGCCTCGGTGTCGTGGCAGCGCCGCTGGTATTCGCGCAGGATCTGGGCGCCGACCTGGATGTTGACTTCAGGCTCGAGCAGCGCCTCCTCGCCGCCGTGATCGACCAGCTTGTCGAGGTGGTACTTCGGCATCACCTGCATCAATCCCTTCGCGCCCACCAGGCTCTCTGCCACCGGGTTATAGCGCGATTCGACCGCCATCACGGCGAGGATGAGGAGCGGATCGAGCGAATACTGCTCGCCCGCGCGATAGGCCGCGGCGACGTAGCTCGCCACTGCCGTGTCCGAGACGCGGTAGCGCTTGGCGATGAAATCCGTGATGAGCCGCTGCTCGCGTTCAAGCGTGGTCTCCGGCAGCTCCTCGATGGCGCCCGCGACGCTGGTCGAGGGGTCCAATAAAGCGGCCTCGGCCGAGCCCCAGTGGGACTTGGCGCGATCCCCATGCAGCGGCACTAGAAGCAGGCCGCCGAACGCGGCGACACCGATGAACGCAACCAGACCCTTCGCGCCGGCGTGGGCGCGTGCCAACAGCGATGCAACCATAAGCCACCTCCTGACCCCGGCGCCCTGTTCCGACTTGGGATTCGGCAACCCTCCTCTTGGGACCGCCGACCGGAGCGCGATGGTTTGACCCGCAGCACTGCGATGCCCCGCGGTGCTGCACTGCAGCGGCCTCATCCTACGTGGAAATATTTAACGCTGTCAATCACTTCTGGCATTTCTGCACACTTGTCCCGGCCGCGGCGAAACGATGCGATCTGGCAGCCTTTGGAGCCGAACGGCGGCTAAAATGCAGGCTTCTCAGGGAAGCCCCGCGGACCGGCCGAGGTCTCGTTTCTTAGGCCGATTGGACCTGAGCCGGTCCGCTGAGCTTCAAGGGCCAGGCAAGGCGCTCGCGCGACCTGCTCCTCCCCGCCGGGGCCCGGCCTACGGCCGGGATCCCGTCGGGAAAGGCCACGCGGCGGCTGGATTCAGCGCGCCTCGCGCGCCGGTTCCAGCGTCCGACGGTGCTGCTGGCGCAGTCGCCGTCGGTTCCGTCGTGGTGGCCAGGGGTGTGGCGGCTTTCATCGCCTTTTTCTTTTTTCCCGCCTTTTTCTTTTTCTTGGCGGATTTCTTTGCTGCCGCCTTTTTGTTACCCGCTTTTCTCAACGTTCTCTTCTTCTTTCCTGATGCTTTCTTCTTCTTCTTTTTCTTGCCGCCTTTTTTGGCTTTTTTCTTCGCCATGCTTTGCTCCTTCAAGGTAGTTGAACAAAGAAGCCCGGGCGCCTGGCGCGCGGACTATCCAACCGCCGGCGGAGGATTGCTGCCGGCATGCTGAATGGGGTGGGACCGGGAAGCGAGGTCCTGATAGAGGACATCGCTGTCGAGCCGGATGCCGCCTTCCCAGGTGACGGTGGCGGTATGCGGATCGACGCTCACCTTCTCGAACTCGCGCACGTCCCGCCACAGCTGGAACGCGCCGATCTCGAGCAGGTTGCCGAGGAACACCGAGCCTTCGAGTCCATCCTCGAAGCGCAGCCAGAGCTTGTAGTCCTCCTCGGCCTTGCATGCGGTGATTCTATGCATTTGGTCCCACTCCTCTTCCATTTTCACTCCCAGTTGAGTGCGCCCCCGGTCTGGTACTCGATGACGCGCGTCTCGAAGAAGTTGCGTTCCTTCTTGAGATCGATCATCTCGCTCATCCACGGGAATGGGTTCTGCGCCCCGGCGTACAGCGTCTCGAGGCCGATCTGCTGGCAGCGCCGGTTGGCGATGTAGCGCAGGTATTCCTTGAACATCGGCGCATTCAGGCCGAGCACGCCGCGCGGCATGGTGTCCTCGGCGTAGCGGTACTCGAGCTCGACCGCGCGACGGAAGAGCTCCTGCAGCTCCTCGCGGAATGCCGGGGTCCACAGCGCCGGGTTCTCGAGCTTGATCTGGTTCACGAGGTCGATGCCGAAATTGCAGTGCATCGACTCATCGCGCAGGATGTACATGTACTGCTCGGCGGCGCCGGTCATCTTGTTCTGGCGGCCGAGCGCGAGGATCTGCACGAAGCCGACATAGAAGAAGAGCCCCTCCATCAGGCAGGAGAAGACAATCAGGCTCTTCAGGAGCTTCTGGTCGTTCGCCGGCGTGCCGGTGGTGAAGGCGGGGTCGGTCAGGACATCGATGAAAGGCACCAGGAACTCGTCCTTGTCGCGGATCGAGGTGACCTCGTGGTAGGCGTTGAAGATCTCCGCCTCCTCGAGGTCGAGGCTCTCGACGATGTACTGGTAGGCGTGGGTGTGGATCGCCTCCTCGAAGGCCTGGCGCAGCAGGTACTGGCGGCACTCGGGCGCGGTGATGTGGCGATAGGTGCCCAGCACGATGTTGTTCGCCGCCAGCGAATCGGCGGTGACGAAAAACCCGAGGTTGCGCTTGACAATGCGCCGCTCGTCCTCGGTCAGGCCGGCCGGATCTTTCCACAGGCCGATGTCGCGGCTCATGTTGATTTCCTGCGGCATCCAGTGGTTGGCGCAGGCGGCGAGATATTTCTCCCAGGCCCACTTGTACTTGAAGGGCACCAGCTGGTTGACGTCGGCCTTGGAGTTGATGACGCGCTTGTCCTCGGCCGTGACGCGGCGGAAGGCGTTGCCGGCGTCGAAGCGGCTGTCGGCCGCCTGGGCGGCGGGCAGAAAGCCGCTCTTCGGCTGGGGCGCGAGGTCTTCGAACTTCAGCATGACAGAGCTATTTGTCCTGTGAGTTGCGCAGCGCCTGCGCGATCAACAGCGTGCGCAGGCTCGGGACCGGTTTTCCCTCGACCGGCCGGAATTCGGGCTTGTAGCTGCGCGCGAGCTCGCGCGCCGCGCTTTCGCGCTGCGAGAGCGTCGAGAACGACATCTCGTGGGTGGCGATGTAGAGATTCCAGTCGGTGCCGGCGATCGTCAGCCACTCCGGATGGCGCGGATGCGCCTTCAGGAGGCCGGCGTCGAAGACTTCCGCCTGACCAAAATAAAGTGCCCGGAAGGTGAGGAGGCGCCATCCGGGCACTAGCACCGCATACAGGCCCGCGCTTTGTGGCGGGTTCCAGAGCGGCGCCAAGAACGGACCGTTGAAGGCGAGGCTGCCGAGCGTGATCACTGGCATGCCTCGCAGTCAGGGTTGTCGATTGCGCAGACCTTGATGCCGGCGTCGGCCGTTTCCACCGCCGGCAC
Organism: Burkholderiales bacterium; assembly: GCA_035652275.1. GTDB lineage: Bacteria > Pseudomonadota > Gammaproteobacteria > Burkholderiales > SG8-39 > SCGC-AG-212-J23. The sequence continues at coordinate 28,345 of DASREB010000234.1, read as the reverse complement.
GGCGTTCAGCGCGCCCGCCTTGCTGGTGGATTTCTCGGCATGCGTCGCGCCCATGGCGCGCAGGTAGTAGGTGGTCTTCAGCCCGCGCAGCCAGGCGAGCTTGTAGGTCTCGTCCAGCTTCTTGCCCGAGGCGCCCGCCATGTAGATGTTGAGCGACTGCGACTGGTCGATCCACTTCTGGCGCCGGGCGGCGGCTTCGACCAGCCACTTGGGCTCGATCTCGAACGCGGTGGCGTAGAGGCGGCGCAGCTCGGCGGGCGCGCGGTCGATACGGGCGAGATTGCCGTCGAAGTACTTGAGGTCGGCGATCATCACCTCGTCCCAAAGTCCCGCCTGCTTCAGATCCGCGACCAGGTAGTCGTTCACCACCGTGAACTCGCCCGAGAGGTTCGATTTCACGAAGAGATTCTGGTAGGTCGGCTCGATCGAGGCCGAGACGCCGACGATGTTGGCGATGGTGGCGGTCGGCGCGATCGCGAGGCAGTTCGAGTTCCTCATGCCGTGGCGCTTGATGCGCGCGCGCAGCGCTTCCCAGTCGAGGCTCGCGCTGCGATCGAGCTCGACGTAGCCGCCGCGCTCGCCGGCGAGGAGGTCGAGCGTGTCCTGCGGCAGCACGCCGCGGTCCCAGAGCGACCCGCAGAACGACGGGTAGCGGCCGCGCTCCTCGGCGAGCTCGGTCGATGCCCAGTAGGCCGCGTACGCCACCATCTCCATCGAGCGATCGGCGAACTCGACCGCGGCGTCCGAGGCATACGGGACGCGCAGGCGATGCAGGCAGTCCTGGAAACCCATGATGCCCAGGCCCACCGGCCGGTGGCGCAGGTTGGAATTGCGCGCCTTGCCGACCGCGTAGTAGTTGATGTCGATGACGTTATCGAGCATCCGCATCGCCGTGCGGATGGTCTGCTTGAGCTTCGCGAAGTCGAGGCCCGCCTCGGTCATGTGCGCGACCAGGTTCACCGAGCCGAGGTTGCACACCGCGATCTCGTCGGCCGAGGTATTCAGGGTGATCTCGGTGCACAGGTTGGAGCTGTGCACCACGCCGACGTGCTGCTGCGGACTTCTGAGATTGCACGGATCCTTGAACGTGATCCACGGATGCCCGGTCTCGAAGAGCATCGAGAGCATCTTGCGCCAGAGCTGCACCGCGGGGATCTTCTTGTAGAGCTTGAGCTCGCCCCGCGCCGCCCGGTCCTCGTAGCGCAGGTACGCTTCCTCGAACGCGCGGCCGGTCTTCTCGTGCAGCTCGCGGCAGTCCGCCGGACTGAACAGCGTCCACTCGGCGTTGTCCATGACCCGCTTCATGAAGAGGTCGGGGATCCAGTTCGCCGTGTTCATGTCGTGCGTACGGCGCCGGTCGTCGCCGGTGTTCTTGCGCAGCTCGAGAAACTCCTCGATGTCGAGGTGCCAGGTCTCGAGATAGGAGCACACCGCGCCCTTGCGCTTGCCACCCTGGTTGACCGCGACGGCGGTGTCGTTCACCACCTTGAGGAACGGCACCACGCCCTGCGACTTGCCGTTGGTGCCTTTGATGTGCGAGCCAAGCGCGCGCACCGGGGTCCAGTCGTTGCCCAGCCCCCCGGCGTACTTGGCGAGGAGCGCGTTCTCCTTGATCGCCTCGTAGATGCCCTCGAGGTCGTCGGACACCGTGGTCAGGTAGCAGCTCGAAAGCTGCGAGCGCTGCGTGCCGGCGTTGAAGAGCGTGGGCGTCGAGCTCATGAAGTCGAACGAGGAGAGCACGTCGTAGAACTCGATCGCGCGCGCGTCGCGGTCGGCCTCACGCAGCGCGAGGCCCATCGCCACGCGCATGAAGAAGGCCTGCGGCAGCTCGATGCGCCGGCCCTGCACGTGCAGGAAATAGCGGTCGTACAGCGTCTGCAGACCGAGGTAGCCGAACTTGAGGTCGCGCTCCGCTTTCAGCGCCCGGCCGAGGCGCGCCAGGTCGAAGCGCGCGAGCTCCGGATCGAGCAGTTCCGCATCGATGCCGCGGCCGATGAACTGCGGGAAGTAGGCGCCGTAGCGCGTCGCCATCTCGGCCTGGCTCGCCTCGTTGCCGAGCACTTCCAGGCGGATACCGTGCAGCAGCAGCCGCGCCGTCACATAGCTGTAGGCCGGGTCCTTCTCGATCAGCGCGCGCGCCGCCATGACCGCCGACTTGCGCACCTCCTCCATCGGCACGCCGTCGTAGAGATCGCGCAGCGTCGCTTCGAGGATCGCGGCCGGCGCCGCGGCGAGGCCCTCGCAGGCCGCCTCGACCAGCGTGCGCAGCGCCTGGGAATCGAGCGGCTTGCGCTCGCCGTTCTCCACCACGTGGATGCCGGTGTCCTTGCGCGCGGCCTTTTCCTTCTCCTGCAGGCGCAGCTTCGCGCGCTCCTCGCGATAGAGCACATAGGCGCGCGCGACGTCGTGTTCGCCCGAGCGCATCAGCGCGAGCTCGACCTGGTCCTGGATGTCCTCGATGTGGAAGGTGCCGCCCTGCGGCTGGCGGCGCATCAGCGCCGCGAGCACCGTCTCGGTGAGCGTGCCGACCAGCTCGCGGATGCGGGCGGAGGCAGCGCCCTGCGCCCCGTTCACCGCAAGGAACGCCTTGGTCATCGCCACCGAAATCTTGGCGGGCTCGAACGCCACCACCGCGCCATTGCGGCGGATCACCTTGTAGTCGGCGTAGGGAGGGCGCCCGGAGGCCGTGCCCTCGCCGAGCGCGATGCCGAAGCCGGGGGTGACGGTGGCGTTTTCCTGGACGATCTGCATGGCGCTCTCCCCGCTCCTTGCTCTAGGCCTACTAGTCTTAGTGCTGGAGTGGATGCTTCAGCCTAGATCTAGTGGATGGCTGGCAATGTACGCACGATTTTTCGGCTTGGCAAGGGCTGCGCGCCGTGCTGCGATGCAAGATTTAGGGTTGTGGTCGAGGTGCCGATACTAGATCTAGTGCCACGCCCGTGAGGCACTACATCTCGTAACCTGGCGCCGGCCGGCGCCGCTATTTAGTGGTCAGCGGCCATGTGAAACCGCGACAGCGCGCCGAGCAGCCGCGGCCAGTCGAACCCGGGGCCGGGGTCGGTCTTGCGGCCGGGCGCGATGTCGCTGTGCGCGGCGAGCTCGCGCAGCGGGTGCCGCGCGCGCAGTGCGCCGATCAGCGCCGCGAGCCGCTCGTATTGCGACGCCTCGAAGGGCCCGCTGTCGGTGCCTTCGAGCTCGACGCCGATGGAGAAGTCGTTGCAGCGGCTGCGCCCGCGCCACGACGAAGCGCCGGCGTGCCAGGCGCGCCGCGTCGTCGGCACGAACTGCAGCAGCTCGCCGTCGCGGCGCACGAGGAAATGCGCCGATACTTCGAGCTCGGCGATGGTGCCGAAGTAGGGGTGCGCGGCCGCGTCCAGCCGGTTGGTGAAGAGCCGCTCGATCGCATCGCCGCCGTACACGCCGGGCGGCAGGCTGATCGAGTGCACCACCAGCAGCGTCACCGCTTCGCCGGCCGGGCGCTCGTCCTGATTGGGAGACTCCAGCCGCCGGCATGGCGCGAGCCAGCCGTCAGGAGCGAGCTTCATCTTCCTTGATGCCCAGGCGCTGCATGCGATAGCGCAGCTGCCGGAAGGTAATGCCGAGGAGCTTCGCCGCCGCGGTGCGGTTGAAGCCGGTCTTGCCGAGCGCCTCGATGATCGCCTTGCGCTCGATACCGTCGAGGTAGTCGGGCAGCGCCTCGGAGCTCGCCGGCTCTGCCTCCGCGCCGCCCGCCGCCGCGGTGCCGGCCGGAGCGCTGAGACGTAGGTCGTCTGCGCCAATTTCCTCGCTCGCAGAGAGAGCGAGCGCTCGCTCTAGGATGTTCTCCAGCTCGCGGATGTTGCCGGGGAAGTCGTAGCGCTGGAGCTCTTCCAGCGCCGCGGCGGTGAGCCGTGCCGGCGGCCCTTCTTCCTGCCCCGCGAGCCGCTCGAGGATCGCGTTTGCAATGAGCGGGATGTCCTCGCGGCACTGGCGCAGCGGCGGCATGGCGAGCTCGATGACGTTGATGCGGTAAAAGAGGTCCTGGCGAAAGCGCCCGGCCGCGACCAGCTCCGCGAGCTTCTGGTGCGTGGCGCAGATGATGCGCACGTCGACCGGCTCCTCCTGCGTCGCGCCGACGTTGCGCACGCGCTTTTCCTGGATCGCCCGCAGGAGCTTCACCTGCATGGCGAGCGGCAGCTCGGCCACCTCGTCGAGGAAGAGGGTGCCGCCGTTCGCCGCCTGGAAGAAGCCGTCGCGGTCCTCCTGCGCCCCGGTAAAGGCGCCTTTCTTGTAGCCGAAGAACTCGCTCTCCATCAGGTTCTCGGGAATCGCGCCGCAGTTCACCGCGACGAACGGCCGCTCGCGGCGCGCGCCGTTCTCGTGGATCAGGCGCGCCGCGAGCTCCTTGCCGGTGCCCGACTCCCCCGAGATGTAGACCGGCGCCTGGGTGCGCGCGAGCTTGACGATCATCTCGCGCGCCGCCGCGAGCGGCGCGCTCTGGCCGAGGAGCCGCCCGTGCAGCCGCTTGTCGCGCGCCGGGGCTTCGGCGCGGCCCGGCAGCGAGAGCGCCGCGCGCACCAGCGCGCGCAGCTGCTCGAGGCCCACCGGCTTCGACACATAGTCGAAGGCGCCGGCCTTGAGCGCGGCGACCGCGTTCTCCGCGCTGCCGAAGGCGGTGATCACGGCCACCGGGACTTCGGCGGCGGCCGTGGCAATGTGGCGCACCAGCTCGAGCCCCTCGCCGTCGGCAAGGCGCATGTCGGTCAGGCAGAGGTCGAAGCGCTCGTTCTTCAGGCGCTCCTTCGCTTCGGCAATGGTGCCGACGCTCGCCACGTCGAGCCCCATGCGCACCAGCGTCAGCTCGAGGAGCTCGCGGATGTCCGGCTCGTCGTCGACCACCAGCACCTGGGCGGCGGCGCGCTCGGCGCGATCGGCGCGTCTCATGCGGCGCGCGCCTCGCGGCAGAGGATCCGGAAGTGCGCTCCGGGGCCGTCGTTCACGTATTCAAGCGTGGCGCGGTTGGCGGCGCACAGCTCGCGCGCGAGGTACAGCCCGAGCCCGGTGCCTTTCGCCTCGGTGGTGAAGAAGGGCTCGAAGAGCTGCCCCTGGCGCGCCGCCGGCACGCCCGGACCGTTGTCGATGACCGAGAGCTCGACGCGCCCGCCGTAGCCGCGCAGCGCGATGCGCACCGCGCCGCTCTCCGAGCCGGCGTAGCGCGCGGCGTTGCGCAGGAGGTTCCACATCACCTGGCGCAGGTGCTCGCGATCGAACTCGATCCAGGCGTCGGCGCCGCCGTCGAGTGCGAAGCGCTCGGCGGCCGCGGACTCGTTCGCCACGAACTCGGCGAGAAACTGGCGCAGCCACGGATGCACGCGGATCGGGCCGGCCGACATGCGGTCGCGGCGATTGAGCTGCAGCACGTCGGAGACCAGCTGGTCGAGCCGCCGGGTGTTGTCCTGGATGATGCGGGTAAGGCGCGTGCGGGCGTTCGCGCGCTTTTCCTCCTCGAGAAGCTCGGAGGCATGGCTGATCGCCGCGAGCGGATTCCTGATCTCGTGCGCGATGTTGGCGGTGAGGCGGCCGAGCGCCGCGAGCTTGAGCTGCTGCGCCTGCTCGCGCGCCCGCGTGGTGTCCTCGACGAACAGCACGCTGTGGCCGCCTTCGGTGCCCGCGTCGAGCAGCCGCAGGCGGATATCGCGGCCGCGCACCGTGAGGTCGGCGCTCGCCGCGGCGGCGCCGTCCTCGCGCCAGCTGCGCCAGCTCGGCGCGAACTGCGGCAGCAGCACTTCGATGTCGGCGCCCATCAGCCGCTCGGCGTGCAGAAAGAGCTCCGCCTGGGGGTTGTGCTGCACCACGCGGCCGGTGCGATCCAGCACCAGCACGCCGTCGTGCATGTCGCGCTGAACCAGCTCGTTCACCCGCATCTGCGCCGCGAGCTCGCGGCCGCGCTGCGCGGCAAGGCGCTCGTTGGCGGCGACGCGGCTCGCGAGCCAGCCGGTGACACCGCTTGCGGCAAAGCACCCCATGGCGAGGAGCCCGGGCTGCACGAAGGCATTGACCGCGGCGTCATGGCCAAGCACCCAGTACGCTTGCTCGAGGAGGAGCGCGATGGTGGCAAGCGCCGCGTAGAGAAAGCTCAGGCGCCGCGGCGCGACGATGGCCGCGCCGATCAGCGTCACGACCAGCATCACCCCGAGGCCGCTGCGAATGCCGCCGCTCGCGTTCATGAGGAGCGTGATGGCAACGAGGTCGAGGCCGACGTGCAGCGAGAGCTGCAGGTTGAAATGGCGCCGCAGCCGCCGCAGCACCGCCTGGAAAAGCACCGCGACCGCGAGGTACGCGCCGCAGGTGTAGCGGAAGAGCGCGAGCGAGTGCGAGCCGAGGTTCAGCGCATCGTCATACACGAGCGAGAGCGAGAGGAAGAGCGTCGCCAGCGCCACCCGATAGAGGTTGAAGTACGCAAGCGAGATCCAGAAAGATTCCGGCCTGCGCTCGAGCGCGCCGAGCTGCAGTTCGGGATAGCGCGGCGGCGCCTGCATCAGCGTGCGCGCGCGCCGCGCGCCGGTCCGAGCCGCGCATGCTCCTCGCTGCAGTAGATCGCGCCCTCCGACTGGCGCGCCTCGGCGCGCGGCAGGAGCAAGGCGCAACGCGCGCAGCGCACCAGCTCCTCGGGCTGCGCGCTCGTCTCGGGCGCCTGCGGCATGGCGGCACGGCGCAGCGCGCGACGTACCAGCCACACGGCGATCACTATGAGCAGAACCAGAACCAGCAGCCGTCCCATCGCCCGTGATTATCATGCCAAGCGCAAAAGCGGCGCTCGGCCGCACGTGACCGATTACTCGCTACTAGTGCAGTGGAGTGGTCGGGGTGACTGGATTTGAACCAGCGACACCTGCGTCCCGAACGCAGTACTCTACCAGGCTGAGCTACACCCCGAGCTAGGTTTGGCGGACCACCGAGAAGGACGCCAATTCTAGCAAAGATCGCTTGAAATCCGACGATGCCAGCGGCTCGAGCGCAGCCGCGGCGGCAGCGGCTTCGCGAGTCGCCGCGTTGCGTGCGTACTCGAGCGAACCGCAGCGCCGGATCGCGGCGAGCACGGCGCTGAAGTCGGCGCGGCCGCCGGCGACGATCGCCTGGCGCACCACCGCCTGCTCCGCCGCATTGCCGCCGCGCAGCGCGTGGATCAGCGGCAGCGTCGGCTTGCCCTCGGCGAGATCGTCGCCCAGCTGCTTGCCGATCGCCGCTTCGTCGCCCGAATAGTCGAGCACATCGTCGATCAGCTGGAAGGCAGTGCCGACGTGCGCGCCGTAGCGTGCGAGGCGCTGCTCCATCTCAGGGGCGCTTCGCGCGAGCACGGCGCCGATGCGCGCGGCGGCTTCGAAGAGCTTCGCCGTCTTGCGCCGGATCACCTCGAGATAGCGCGCCTCATCGACCTGCGGATCGTGGCTGCCCATGAGCTGCATCACTTCGCCCGCGGCGATGACATTGGTCGCATCGGCAAGCACCTGCATCACCCGCATGTCGTCGAGCTCCACCATCATCTGGAACGAGCGCGAGTAGAGGAAGTCCCCGACGAGCACGGCGGCGGCGTTGCCGAAGGCGGCGTTTGCGGTCGGCGCGCCGCGCCGCAGCTCCGACTCATCCACCACGTCGTCATGCAGCAGCGTCGCCGTGTGGATGAACTCGATCACCGCCGCGGCGATGAAGCGCGCCTCACCGCGGTAGCCGAGCGCGCCGCAGGCGAGAAGCAGCAGCGCCGGCCGCAGGCGCTTGCCGCCCGCGGCAACGAGGTATTCGGCCACCTTGCGCACCAGCGCCACGTCGGACTCGAGGCGCGCCGCGATCAGCTCGTCCACGCGGCGCATGTCCTCAGCCACCGGCGCCAGCATGGACTGGAAGGTCATGATTTCCGCTATAATTCTCGGTCTTTTGCAGCGCAAGGTAAATCAAGTTCCCATGTATGCAGTGATCAAGTCGGGCGGCAAGCAATACCGCGTGGAGGCCGGCGCGACGCTGCGCGTCGAAGCGCTCGCCGCGCAGGTCGGCGCCAACGTCTCGTTCGAAGAGGTGCTGCTGGTCGGCGGCGGCGACTCCGTCAAAGTCGGCGCGCCCCTCGTCTCGGGCGCCGCGGTCAAGGCCACCGTGCTCGCGCACGGGCGCGGCGACAAGGTGAAGATCTTCAAGATGCGCCGGCGCAAGCACTTCCAGAAAACGCAAGGACATCGGCAGTCGTACACCGAAGTCCGCATCGACGACATCGTCCAGGGTTAGCTTATGGCTCACAAGAAAGCAGGCGGCAGTTCCCGCAACGGCCGCGACTCCCAGGCAAAGCGGCTCGGCGTCAAGGTGTTCGGCGGCGAGCGCGTCAATGCCGGCCAGATCCTCGTGCGCCAGCGCGGCACGCGCGTGCACGCCGGCACGAACGTCGGCATCGGCCGCGACCACACGTTGTATGCACGGGTGAGCGGACAGGTGCAGTACACGGTACGCGGCGAGAACCAGAACAACACCGTGAGCGTCATCGTGGAACAGTCGCCGGCGTAGCCGGTACCGAGCCCATCGAAAGCCCTATCGCAGCCGATAGGGCTTTTTCATTTCTGGACCATGAAATTCATCGACGAGGCGAAAATCGAGGTGCACGCCGGCAAGGGCGGCGACGGCATGGCGCATTTTCGCCGCGAAAAATACATCCGCCGCGGCGGTCCGGACGGCGGCGATGGCGGGCGCGGCGGCAGCGTCTGGGCGCGCGCCGACCGCAACATCAACACGCTCATCGACTACCGCTTCGCGCGCATCCACCGGGCCGCCGAAGGTAGGCGCGGCGGCACCTCGGACTGCAATGGCGCCTCCGGCGACGATCTCGAGCTGCGCATGCCGGTCGGCACCGTGATCCGCGACGAACAGACCGGCGACCTGGTCGCCGACCTCACGCGGGATGCCGAGCGCGCGCTGCTGGCGCGCGGCGGCCAGGGCGGCCTTGGCAATGTGCACTTCAAGTCGAGCATCAACCGCTCGCCGCGGCAGTTCACGCGCGGCGAGGCGGGCGAGAGCCGGCGCCTTGCGCTCGAGCTGCGCGTGCTCGCGGACGTCGGGCTCCTCGGCGCGCCGAACGCCGGCAAGTCGAGCTTCATCCGCGCCGTGTCGAGCGCTCGTCCCAAGGTCGCGGACTACCCATTTACCACCCTCAACCCCTCGCTCGGCGTGGTGCGCGTCGGCGAGCGGAGCTTCGTCGTCGCCGACATTCCCGGGCTGATCGAGGGTGCCGCCGAAGGCGCCGGCCTCGGGCACCAGTTCCTGCGCCACCTTGCGCGCACGCGGCTTCTGCTGCACCTCGTCGACCTCAGCGCCGACGACGCCACGCAGACCACCCGGGCAATTGCCGCCGAGCTGAAGAAGTACGACCAGGCGCTCTACCGCAAGCCGCGCTGGCTGATCTTCAATAAGATCGACGCCGTGCCAGACGCCACCGCCCGAGCCGAGCGCATCGTGAAGCGCTTGCGCTGGCAGCGCCCGTGGTACGCAATCTCGGCGCTTACCGGCGAAGGCTGCGTCGGCGTCTCCAAGGCGGTGGCGCAGGAGCTCGCGCGGTGAGCACGCTCGCCCAGGCAAAGACGCTGGTGGTGAAGGTCGGCTCCTCCCTCGTCACCGCGGCCGGGCGCGGCCTCGACGTCGAGGCGATCGGTCGCTGGGCGGACGAGATTGCTCGCCTCGTGCGTAGCGGCCGGCGCGTGATTCTCGTCTCGAGCGGCGCGATCGCGGAAGGCATGCTGCGCCTTGGCTGGACGCGGCGCCCGCACACCATGCACGAGCTGCAGGCGGCGGCTGCCGTCGGCCAGATGGGCCTAGTGCAGTGCTACGAGAGCTGCTTCCGGCGCCATGATCTGCGCACGGCGCAGGTGCTCCTCACGCACGCCGACCTCGCCGACCGGCAGCGCTACCTCAACGCGCGCGCCACGCTGCGCACGCTGCTCGAGCTCGGCGCGATCCCGGTGATCAACGAGAACGACACGGTAGTGACCGACGAGATCAAGTTCGGCGACAACGACACGCTCGGCGCGCTCGTCACCAACCTGATGGAGGCCGACGCGCTCGTGCTGCTCACCGACCAGGCCGGGCTCTACGACGCCGATCCGCGCAGCCATGCCAACGCCCGGCTGGTCGAAGAAGCCGATGCGCTCGATCCCGCGCTCGGCGCCATGGCGGGCGGCAGCGGCAGCGCGCTTGCCAAGGGCGGCATGCACACCAAGGTGCAGGCGGCGCGGCGCGCCGCAAGAAGCGGCGCGCACACCGTGATCGCCGACGGCCGCCTGCCCGATGTGCTGGTGCGCCTCGCCGCGGGCGAGCGCATCGGCACGCTGCTCACCGCGAAGACCGTGCCGCTCGCCGCGCGCAAGCAGTGGCTCGCCGATCACCTGAGCGTCGCGGCGCGGCTGCGCCTCGATGCCGGCGCGGTGCGGGCGCTGGTGCGCGACGGCAAAAGCCTGCTGCCGATCGGCGTGGTGGCGGTCGAGGGCGAATTCGAGCGCGGTGCGGTGGTCGCGTGCCTCGACGCGGACGCGCGCGAAGTGGCGCGCGGCCTGGTGAACTACTCGGCGGCGGAAGCCCGGCGCATCATGCGCCGGCCCTCGGCCGAGATCGAGGCGATCCTCGGGCACATGGATGAGCCGGAGCTCATCCACCGCGACAATCTGGTGGTGCTCTAGCGGCCGCCGCGCTCGAGCGCGCGCACCGCGTCGGCCGTGCCGACCAGCGGCTGGCCGCCCGGGCAGAAGAAGTCGCGGTAGAGCGCGAGATGGCGCGGCGCGCTGATCGGGCGCCAGGCACTGCGCGCCGTGACCCAGGTGCCGTCGGACTGCCCGACCGCGAAAACGCGGTTTTCCGCGCTCTCGCAGCGAATCCCCTCGTAGGTCGTGTTCTGGGCGGCTTCGCTCGAGCGCGCGACCAGCACGTAGCGCACGACGCCGTCCTTGCCGACGGCGAGCGTGCTGCGATCGATGTAGAAGCGAAAGCCGTCAGCATCCGGCAGGCGCACCTCGACGAGGTTCGCCGCCTGCGGATACGCGGGCGGCGTGACCTCCTCCTCCGCCGGCTGCCCCTGGAGGTTGCGCTTCTCCCAGTCGCTTTCCGTGCGCGGCGGCGAGCCGCACGCGGCGAGCGCGAGCGCGATGACTAACGCAGATCGGCGCAAAGCGCGGCGCGCACCTCGGGCGCGAGCTCGACGCTCGCCCGGTAGCGCGGGTGATCGATTCCCACCGTGACGGCGCCGCCGCGCCCGAGCGCCTCGCGCATCGGCGCCCCGAGCTCGAAGCGCAGGAAGTGAACCGACGAGGTCTTGTCTTCGTTTTCGCGCTCGAGGTCCTCGTCGGCGATGGCGTAGACGCGCTCGGCGCCGCGCACCTCGATCCACACGCGCCGCTCGATGCCTTTCAGCTCCGCGAGCCGGCGCTTGCGCTCCGCCTCGTCCGGGTACTCGATCAGCATCGTCGCCTTCCAGTTCGAGCCGTCGGGCACCAGCGGGTTATAGGCGTCGAGCTCGTGTTGGATGCCCTCCTCGTCGAAGATGCGCTCGATGCGCAGCATCTCCTGCACCTGGTAGCGCACGGTCAGCTCGTCCTCGAAGAGCAGCGTCACATGGCCGCCGAGCGACACCGTGCGGCGCTTCTTGTGCTCGATGACGCGCGCGCGAAACGCGTTGCGCTCGCGCGCATACGCCTCGAGGCTCAGCAGGCTGTCGCGCGTGATCATGACTAGCGGATGGCGGATTCGATCTCGGAGAAGGTGCGCGCCACCTCGCCCCCGGTCTGGACCGCGACGCCGAGCTGGCGCGCAATCTGCGAGAGCGAAAAGATGCCGCGCACCATGGCGCGGCGCGACGGCGCGTCGAGCAGGCCTCGCGCCGGCAGCTCATCGAAGTCCACCACCAGCGCGTGCTGCCGCCCGGCGCGGCGCAGCGTCTCGAGCACATGGCCGACGCGCGCGCTTTCGACTTCCGGATAGCTGATGACCTCCACCTGCTCGGCGGGCGTCATGACGTCCGCCACGGTGAGCTCGTCGCGGCGCAGCCCGCGCTCGATCGCGACGCGCATCGCGCGCTCGCTCAGGATGTCGGTCGCGCTGATCACGCCGAGCACGTTCTCCTGATCATCGGCCACCAGCAGCAGCCGCACGCCGCGCGTGATCATGAATTGATTGGCCCCGGCAAGCGGCGCCTGCGGCCGGATGGTGGCCGGCGCGCAGCACGCGAGATCGGTCATCACCTGCGCGGCGGGCGATTCCAGCGTGACGCGCGCGGCCGGCGGCGGCAGCGGCCGGCGGAAGCCGGCGCTCGCCCCGAGCTCCCGGATACGGAGCGGTTCGTAGTCGCGATCCATGCGATGCCTTTTTACTGCGGGTGCGCGGACTCCAGGCGGCGCGCCCGCGCGCGCCGGTCGGCCTGCAGGTAGCGGTGCAGCTCGATCAGCGCCTGGCGATAGACCTCGCGCTTGAAGTCGATCACTGTTTCGAGCGGCACCCAGTAGTCGTGCCAGCGCCAGGCGTCGAATTCCGGGTGGCCGCTCGCGCGCAACTTCACGTCGCAGTCGCGCCCCACCATGCGCAGCAGATACCAGATCTGCTTCTGGCCGCGGTAGCAGCCCCCGGCGCCGTCGCGCGCGCGGCGCATCCACTTCTCGGGCACCTCGTAGCGCAGCCATTCACGGGTGCGGCCGAGAATGCGCACATGGGGGCGTTGCAGGCCGATTTCCTCTTCGAGCTCGCGATACATCGCCTCGAGCGGCGTCTCGCCGTGCTGGATGCCGCCCTGCGGGAACTGCCACGCATGCTGATTGACGCGCTTGCCCCAGAACACCTCGTTCCGGGGATTGGCGAGGATGATGCCGACGTTCGGACGGTAGCCTTCCTTGTCGAGCATGACCAGCACCGCCTAAAGTAGAATCCTCGACGATTTTTCCACAGCCCACGGGCATTGACAATGCCGGTGCCGGGCCATGAGAACTTCCAAGTTCTTCATCGCGACGCAAAAGGAAGTGCCTGCCGAGGCGGAGATCCTGAGCCATCGGCTGATGCTGCGCGCGAGCCTGATCCGTCGCCTCGCCGCGGGCATCTACACCTGGCTGCCGCTCGGACTACGCGTGGTGCGCAAGGTGGAGGCGATCGTGCGCGAGGAGATGAATCGCGCCGGCGCCCTGGAGCTCGCCATGCCGGTGGTGCAGCCGGCGGAGCTGTGGCGCGAATCGGGCCGCTGGCAGGCGTACGGGCCGGAACTGCTGCGTTTTCGCGACCGGCATGAGCGCGAGTTCGTCATCCAGCCGACCTCGGAGGAAGTGATTACCGAGCTCGCGCGCAGCGAACTTAAGAGCTACCGCCAGCTGCCGGTGCACTTCTACCAGGTGCAGACAAAGTTCCGCGACGAGCGTCGCCCCCGCTTTGGCATCATGCGGGGGCGCGAATTCGTCATGAAGGACGGCTATTCTTTCCACACCGATTACCGCGACCTCGAGCGCGAATACCGCAACATGTACGACACGTACACGCGCATCTTTACCCGGCTCGGGCTGAGATTCCGCGCCGTGGCCGCGGACACCGGCGCGATCGGCGGCACCGGCTCGCATGAATTCCATGTGCTCGCCGACTCCGGCGAGGATGCGATCGCCTTTTCGCCGCAGTCGGACTACGCCGCCAACGTCGAGCTGGCGGAGGCGCTCTCGCCCGGGGCAAGGCCCGCCGCCAAGGAGGCGATGCGCAAGGTGCCGACGCCGGGCATGACGAAGTGCGAGCAGGTGGCCGAGCTCCTCCAGCTGCCGCTAGCGCGCACCGTCAAAGCGATCGCAGTGATGCACGACGAGCAGTTCGTGCTGCTGCTCATCCGCGGGGATCACGAGCTGAACGAGATCAAGTCGCAGAAGCTGATCGGCGTCTTCCGCTTCGCAGGCGAAGCGGAGATACGCCGTCATCTCGGCACTGCGGCGGGCTACCTCGGCCCGGTCGGTGCGAAGGTGCGCGTGGTGGCGGACCGCACCGTGGCGGCGATGGCGGATTTCGTCTGCGGCGCCAACGAAGCGGGCTTTCACCTTGCCGGGGTCAACTGGGGACGCGATACGCCCGAGCCCGAGGTCGCCGATATCCGCAACGTCGTCCCGGGCGACCCGAGCCCGGACGGCCGCGGCAAGCTCGACATCGTGCGCGGCATCGAGGTGGGGCACATCTTCCAGCTTCGCACCAAGTACTCCGAAGCGATGGGCGCCGCCTTCCTCGACGAGAAGGGCGCGACGCGGCCGTTCGAAATGGGCTGCTACGGCATCGGCGTGACGCGCATCGTCGGCGCCGCGATCGAACAGAACCACGACGCGCGCGGCATCATCTTCCCGGCGGCGATCGCGCCGTTCCAGGCGTGCATCGTGCCGATCGGCTACCACAAGAGCCAGGCGGTACGCAGCGCTGCCGACGAGATGTATGCCCAGTTGTGCAGCCTCGGCGTCGACGTGCTGCTCGAGGACCGCGAGGAGCGGCCGGGGGTGCTGTTCGCCGACATGGATCTCATCGGCATCCCGCACCGCCTGGTGATCGGCGAGCGCGGCCTTGCCGCCGGCAATGCCGAGTACAAGGCGCGGCGCGACGACAAAGCGAGCGACCTGCCGCTCGCCGACGTGGTGTCGCTGCTGCAACAGAAGCTCGCTTGAGAGCGCTCGCTCTTAGCCTCCTCGCCGCCCTGCCGCTTGGCGCGTGGGGCGGCGCGCAGCAGTACGAGCCGCTCGCCGACTCGGTGCGCGCACGGCTGTCGCAGCAGGTCTCGGACCGCGCGGTGCCGGCCATGGCGTTTCGCTCGAGCGATGACGCGCACCGCTGGCTCGCGGAAATGGACGCGCGGCTCGAGAAGCGCATCCCCGATCGCAAGCAGCGGCTCGAGCTGCTGCGCACGGTGCACTACGAGGCGACGCGCGCGCGCCTTGACCCGCAGCTCGTGCTCGGCGTGATCGAAGTCGAGAGCGGCTTTCGCAAATATGCGGTGTCGCGCGCCGGTGCACGCGGCTACATGCAGGTGATGCCGTTCTGGGTAAAGCTGATCGGCCAGCCGGGGCACAATCTCTTTCACCTGCGCACCAACCTCGCCTACGGCTGCGCCATCCTGCGCTTCTATCTGGACATGGAGAACGGTGACTATTACCGCGCGCTCGGCCGCTACAACGGCTCGCTCGGCCAGCCGCAGTATCCGAACCTCGTGCTTTCCGCGTGGCGCGGGCGCTGGAAGTACGATGGGCCCATAGGATGAAACGCAGGCATGATCGGCGCGCTGCTCGAGCGTAATCCGCGCTTTGCCAACTGGCTCTACGGCTTCACGCCGCCGGAGCAGGGCACCGTGGTGCTGGTGCACCGGCGCGTCTACATCGTGCCGACGCAGCTCGGCTGGCTCTACGCGCTGACGCTCCTCATCCTCTTGATCGGCTCGATCAACTATTCGCTCTCGCTCGGCTTCGCGCTCACGTTCCTCCTCGCCGGGATGGGCTTCGCCGGCATGGTGCATACGGCGCGCAACCTCGCGCGCATGGCGGTGAGCGTCGGGCGCGCGGAGCCGGTGTTTGCCGGTGAGAACGCGCAGTTCCGCCTGTACCTCGAGGCACGCGGCGCGTTCGACCGCCCCGCGATCCTGGTGCGCCATGTGGGCTCGCGCGCGCAGATGGTGCTCGACGTTCCGCCGCTCGGCATGGCGGAGGTGGTGCTCGGCGTGCCGGCGCCGGCGCGCGGCTGGCTGCCGCTCGGGCGCGTGATGCTCGAGACGCGCTTTCCGCTCGGCGTGTTTCGCGCCTGGAGCTACGTCGAGCCGGCTGCGCGCTGCCTGGTTTACCCGCGCCCCGAGCGCAGCGCGCTGCCAGCGCCCAGCGCCGAGAGCGCGAAGGGTGCGCTGCGCTCGCCGACCCCCGGCAACGATGACTACGCGGGCTTACGCGCCTATCAGTTCTCCGATTCGCCGCGGCACGTGGCGTGGAAGGCGGTGGCGCGCAACGAAGACATGCTCACCAAGCAGTTCACCGGCGAGGCGGCGGCGGAGCTCTGGCTCGACTGGGCGATGCTGCCCCACCTCAACGTCGAGACGCGGCTCTCGCGGCTCGCCGGCTGGGTGCTCGATGCCGAGCGCTCGGGCGTGCAATACGGGCTGCGTCTTCCCGGCGTCGAGATCGCGCCGGGCCGCGGCGAAGCGCAATCGGGCGCCTGCCTGCAGGCACTCGCACTCTACGGACGAGCATGAAGGCACTGCCGCACCCGCTCTCGCCCGACCTGCGCCTCCTTACGCTGCGTGACCTCATGTGGCTTACCGGGTCGCTCGGCATCGTCATCGCGCCGCACGCGCTGCGCGCGCCGTGGTGGCTGACGCTGCTCACGCTTTGCCTCTACGGCTGGCGCTTCTCCTGCACGCTCAACCGCTCGCCGCTGCCGGCGCGCTGGCTGACGCTCGCCGTCGCCTTCGTCGCCATGCTCGGCGTCTGGGTCGAGTACCGCACGCTCTTCGGGCGCCAGCCGGGCGTCCTGCTGCTGGTGCTGTTCTCGGGGCTGAAGCTGCTGGAATCGCGCACGCACCGCGACGGTACGGTCGCCGCGTTCCTCGGCTACTGCCTGATCATCACCAACTTCCTCTACACGCAGTCGATTCCGACGGCGCTCACCATGTGCGTCGGCGTCTTTGCCATCACTGCAACATTGGTGAGCTTCAGCGCGCCGAGCCGGCCGGTGCGCGCCAACCTGCGCACGGCGGGACTGCTGCTCGCGCACGGCGCGCCGGCGGCGCTCGCGCTTTTCGTGCTGTTTCCGCGGGTGCACGGGCCGCTCTGGGGGCTGCCGCAGGACGCGTACGCCGGCATGACCGGGCTCTCCGACACCATGGCGCCCGGCAACCTGTCGCAGCTCGCGCTCTCGGACGCGATCGCCTTTCGCGCCGCCTTCGAAGGCGATCCGCCGCCGCTGCCGCTGCGCTACTGGCGCGGCCCGGTGCTGTGGGACTTCGACGGCCGCACCTGGTCGACCGAGTCCGCCTACTCGGTGCGCTTCGAGCCGCCGCTCAAGCCGCAGGGCGTCTATCGCTACTCGGTGGTGCTCGAAGCGCACAACCGCTCATGGCTCTTCGCGCTCGAGAGCCCGATCAGCCTGCCGAGCGCCTCGCGCATGAGCTTCGACGGGCAGGTGCTCGCCAACGTGCCGGTGAGAAACCGGCTGCGCTACGAGATGACCTCCGCCATCGCGCCCGGGCTCGCCACCGTGGAGAGCGGCGGCGTGCTGGCGCGCGCGCTGCGCCTGCCGCCGGGCTACAACCCGCGCGCCATCGCGCTCGCGCAGCAGTGGCGTGCCGCCGGCGGCGGCGATGCCGAGGTGCTGGCGCGCGGGCTCGATTTCCTGCGCAAGGGGAAATTTACCTATACGCTCGAGCCGCCGCTCCTCGGCGCGGACAGCGTGGACGAATTTCTGTTCGAGAGCAAAGCCGGTTTCTGCGAGCACTTCGCCTCCGCCTTCACGGTGCTGATGCGCGCGGCGGGCATTCCGGCGCGTGTCGTGACCGGCTACCAGGGCGGCGACCTGAATCCGGTGGACCAGATCATCACCGTGCGCCAGTCCGATGCGCACGCCTGGACCGAAGTGTTCCTCGCCGGGCGCGGCTGGGTGCGTATCGACCCGACCGCGGCGGCGATGCCGCAGCGCGTGAACGCGGGCCTCGCGCGCGCCCTGCCGCAGGGCGAAGGGCTGCCGCTCATGCTGCGCGCCGACATGGAATGGCTGCGCGCGGTGCGCTACCAGTGGGAGGCGGTGGCGCACAAGTGGAACGTCTGGGTGCTCGGCTACGGGCCGGAGCGCCAGCGCGACCTGATGTTCTCGCTCGGCATGCGCGACGCCGACTGGCAGAAGCTCACCGCGCTCCTTTTCACCTTCCTCGGCCTGATGACGGTCGCGCTGCTCGTCTGGTCGCTTTCGCGCCTTACCCGGCCCGACCCGGTACAGAAAGCCTGGCAGGCGTTCTGCGCCAAGCTCGCCGCGCGCGGCGTGGCGCGCGCGCCGCACGAAGGGCCGCGCGACTACTCGACGCGTGCGGCGCGTGCGCTGCCCGCCTCGCGGCGCGCCATCCTGCGCATCGGCGCGCTTTATATTTCGCTTCGCTACGGCGCCATCGTCGGCGCGCCCGGTGCAGCGCGCCTGCGGCGCCTGGTGCGCGAGCTGCGCCTCGCGTGAGGACGCTCGCCGCGCTTCTTTTGCTCGCCGGCGCAACGTGCACAGCGGCGGCGCAGTCCTTCGGCGAGCGGCCCGACGTGAAGAGCTTCATCGGCGAGCTGGTCGAGCGCCACGGCTTCGACCCCGTCAAGCTCGAGCGCGTCTTTGCGCGCACCCAGCGGCTCGATGCGCCATTGCAGCTCATCGTGCCGGCCGAGCGGCCCTCCTGGCAGGACTACCGCGCGCAATTCATCAACGAAACGCGCATCGCCCGCGGCAGTGCCTTCTGGAAGGTGAACCGCAAAGTGCTGGCGCGCGCCGAGCGCAAATATGGCGTGAGCGCGGCGATCATCGTCGCGATCCTCGGCGTCGAGACCAACTACGGCCGCAACATGGGCCGCTACCGCGTGGTCGACGCGCTCGCCACGCTCGCCTTCGATTACACGCCGCGCGCGAGCTTCTTTCGCAGCGAGCTCGAGCAGTATCTGCTGCTCACGCGCGAGTCGCGCACCGATGTGTTCGCGCTGCAGGGCTCTTATGCCGGCGCGATCGGCATCCCGCAATTCATGCCGGGCAGCGTGCGCCGCTACGCGGTGGACTTCGACGGCGATGGCGTGATCGACCTGCGCCGCTCGAGCGCCGATGCGATCGGCAGCGTGGCGAACTTCCTGCGCGAGCACGGCTGGAAAACCGGCGAGCCGGTGCTGCTGCGGGCGAAGCTCGCGCCGGATGCGGCGCTTTTCACCGACGGCAGCCTCAGGCCGCGCCATCGCCTGGGCGACATCGTGGCGGCGGGGGTGGCGCTCGACCCGGAGCCCTCCTCAGAGGACGTGCTCGGCGCGCTGGTGGCGCTCGAAGGCGATTACCGGGTGGGCCTGCAGAACTTCTACGTCATCACGCGGTACAACCGCAGCGCTTTCTACGCGGCGGCGGTGGCGGATCTTGCCGATGCGCTCGCGGCGCGCGTTCAGAGCGCCGGGAGATAGCGCAGCGGATCGACCGCGGCTGCGCCCTTGCGGATCTGGAAGTGCAGCTTCGGCCGGTCGGCATCGGAGGCGCCGAGCTCGGCGATCTTCTCGCCGCGCGCCACGTTCTGCTGCTCCTTCACGAGGATGCTGCGGTTGTGCGCGTAGACCGTGATGAAGCCGTTGTCGTGCTTGATCACCACGAGCTTCCCCAGGCCCGGAATGCCGGTGCCGGTATAGGTGACGCGCCCGGCGGCAGCCGCCACTACCGGATCGCCCGGTCGGCCGTCGATGTCGATGCCCTTGGAGCGCGGCTCGGCAAAGCCGGCGAGCAGCTTGCCTTTTGCCGGCCACATGAACTCGGACGCCGGCGCCGCCGCCGCCACCTGCTTGGGAGCGTCCTGCTTGGGAGCGTCCTTCGCCGGCGCCGCCGGCTGCGCACCGGGTGCATCGAGCGGTCGCGACTCGATCGGCGAGGCGACTCGCGCGGCCTTCACCGTCACCGCACGCGACTCATCCTGCTTCACGCGCAGCACCTGGCCGACGCGGATCTTGGTCGGATCGTCGAGCCGGTTCCAGGCGGCCACGTCGCGGTAGTCGGCGCCGTTCTCGAGCGCGATGCTGTAGAGCGTGTCGCCGCGCTTGACCTCGTAATGACCGTCCGGCAGGGTGAGCGGAACGGGCGTGTTGACCATCGCGACCGCGGGCTTCGGCGCGCTCGCACGTGCGGTGCGGTCCACCACCGGCGCGCCCGCGTCATAGGAAGCGCAACCGGCAAGCGCAAGCGCTGCCGCCGCGAGCCAGTGGCGGCTCACGCCTTTCCCGCTTCCATCGGCACGAAATGCACCGGATCGAGCTCCGTTTCGTGGTAGCGCCGGCCGCGGCGCTCGAGGAGGACGAGTCGCTGGCCGCCCGCCGGCTGCGCCAGCGGCAATATCATTCTGCCATCGGGCGCGAGCTGCCGCCCGAGCGCTTCGGGCAGGCGCGGCGCCGCCGCGGCGACGATGATCGAATCAAACGGCGCCGCCGCCTCGAGGCCGCCATAGCCGTCGCCATGCGCAAGGCGCAGATTGGCGAGACGCAGCGTGCGCAGGTTGGCACGCGCGCGCTCGTGCAGCGCCTTGATGCGCTCGATCGAGTACACCTCGGGAAAAATCGAGGCGAGCACTGCCGCCTGGTAGCCACAGCCGGTGCCGACCTCCAGCACCCGGCCGGCCGCGCGCCCGGCCAGCACGAGCTCGATCATCCGCGCCACCACGTAGGGCTGGGAAATGGTCTGCGAGAAGCCGATCGGCAGCGCGCTGTCCTCGTAGGCGCGGCTCGCAAGCGCGCTGTCGACGAACAGATGGCGCGGCACCGCGGCCATCGCCGCGAGCACGCGCTCGTCGCCGATGCCGTGGGCGCGCAGCCGCGCCACCATGCGCGCGCGCGTGCGCGCCGAGGTCATGCCTATTTCGGCGCTGCTCAGCGCTCGAGCCATTCGCGCGCGCGGCCAAGCTGCGCGCCATGCGTGAGGTCCATGCGCAGCGGCGTCACCGAGACGCGCTGGTTTTCCACCGCATGGAAATCGGTGCCCGGCCCGGCGTCCGCTGCGCCGCCGGCCGGGCCGATCCAGTACGCGCTTTCGCCGCGCGGCGTGGTGAGCTTGATCACGGGCTCGGCCTTGTGACGCTTGCCGAGCCGCGTCACCTCGATGCCGCGCAGCCGCTCGGGGGCGACGTCGGGCACGTTGACGTTGAGAAGCACCCGCTCGCCGAAGGGCGTCCGGGCAAAGCGCTCGACCAGCTCGAGCGCCACGCCGATGGCGCTCTCAAAATGCTCGCCGGCCTTGCTGGTGAGGGACACCGCGACCGACGGAATGCCGAGCAGATAGCCTTCGACCGCGGCGGCGACGGTGCCGGAGTAGATCGTGTCGTCGCCCATGTTGGCGCCGAGATTCACTCCGGAGACGATGACATCGGGGGTGAAATCGAGCAGTCCGGTCACCGCGATGTGCACGCAATCGGTGGGTGTGCCGTTAACGGAGTAGTAGCCATTCGCGGCGCGACGCACCACCAGCGGCCGATCGAGGGTGAGCGAGTTCGAGGCCCCCGAGCGGTCGCGCTCCGGGGCGACGACCGTGACCTCGCCCAGCCGCGCCAGGGCCTGGGCAAGCAGGGTGATACCCGGCGCGAAATAGCCGTCGTCGTTGGAGACGAGAATTTTCACGCGAACGATTCTACAGTCGGCAGGACTTTGAACAGGCTCGCCAAAGCGTGTCTAAGAGGCGTGCGCTATGCGCTCACTGCGCTCTTGTTCGTCGCCGGTCCGGCGGCCGCCAAGCTCGACTATCGCGTCGAGATCGACGCGCCGCGCGAGCTGAAGCAGGTGCTCGAGAAGGGACTGAACATCGTGCGCTGGCGCGGCGATCCGGAGATGGACGACGAGCGCCTGAAGCGTCTGGTGGACGAGGCGATTCGCGAATCGCGCGAAGCGGCCGCCACGGAGGGCTACTTCTCGGCGCATGTGCAGGCCGAGGTCGATTCCTCGGCCGAGCCCTGGGTGGTGCGGCTGCGCGTCGAGCCGGGCGAGCGCACGCGCGTGAAGAGCGTCGACATCCGCTTCAGCGGCCCGGTGACCTCGGATGGCGAAGCGCGGCCCTACCTCGAGCGCGCGCGCGACAACTGGACCTTGCGACGCGGCGAGCCCTTTCGCCAGGCCGAATGGGAGTCGGCCAAGCGGCAGGCGGTGCGCGAGCTGGCCGGCTTTCGCTACGCCGCGGCGAGCATCGCCGCGAGCGAGGCGCACATCGACCCGGAGACGCACAGTGCGACGCTCTCGCTCGAGATCGCGAGCGGCCCGGCGTTTCGCTTCGGCGAGATGCGCATCACCGGCACGCGCCGCTATGACGATGCGCTGATCGCCAATCTCGCGCCGGTGCATCCCGGCGACGTCTACGACCGCGAAAAGCTGATCCTCTTCCAGCGGCGGCTGCTCGAGACGGGTTACTTCGCGAGCGTCCAGGCGGAGATCGACCAGCAGCCCAATGTGGCAGACGCAGCGCCGCTGCGCGTCGCCGTGATCGAGGCGCCGCAGCACCACGTGGAAGGCGGCATCAGCTACAACACCGACGTCGGCCCGCGACTGGAAGCGCGCTACACCAACCAGGATGTGCTCTCGAGCGCCTGGCGCTTCGGCTCGACGCTCAATCTCGACCAGAAAATCCAGAACCTGCAGCTCGACCTCAACACGCCGCCGCGCGAAGGCGGCATCTGGGACACGCTTTTCACCCGCGCGCGCAAGCAGGACATCCAGAACGACGTCACGCGTGAAATTGCGATCGGCGTGTCGCACAACTACGGCGCGAGCGCCGCGCCCTCGGCGCTGATCGTCTCGGCGCACGCCGAGGACGAGCGCATCGGCGATGTACTCACCTCGAACGCGCACGCGGTCTATTTCGGCGCCCGCAAAGGCTTTCGCCGCACCGACGCGCTCATCTCGCCCCGCCAGGGCTACGTGCTCTCGGCCGAGGTCGGCGGCGCCCCCAGCGCGCTCGCTTCGCAGACCTTCCTGCGCGGCGTCGCGAGCGCCACGCTTTTCTTTCCGCTCGGCCGCCAGGACGATCTGCTGCTGCGCGGCCAGGCGGGGGCGGTGCGCTCGGCGGCGCGCGAGGGAATCCCGAGCACCTTCCTTTTCCGCACCGGCGGCGACCAGACGGTGCGCGGCTACTCCTTCCAGAGCATCGGCGTCGAGCAGGCAGGCGCGGTCGTCGGCGGCCGCCGGCTGGTGGTCGGCAGCATCGAATACACCCGCTGGGTGGGCGACAGCTGGGGGGTCGCCACGTTCTTCGACGCCGGCAACGCGTGGGATACCGGCGTTCGCACCGATTTCGCCACCGGCTACGGCGTCGGCGCGCGCTTTCGCACGCCGATCGGCCCGATCCGCGCCGACCTCGCCTATGGCGCGAAGACCAGCGACTGGCGGCTGCACTTCTCGGTGGGGTACGGCTTCTGAGCGCGCGCCACGTCCTGATCGGCGCTCTTGCGGTCCTCGGTGCGCTCGCCGCCGCCCTGATCATCGGCGTCGTCTGGCTCTTCGGCACCGAGGCCGGGCTGCGCTGGGCACTGGCGCACGCCGAGCGCACGGCGGGCGGGCATCTCTCGATCGAAGGCACGCGCGGCACGCTCGCGACCACCGTCTTCATCGATCGCCTGCGCTACGAGGCCGACGGCACGCTCATCGTTGCGCGCGACATCGGCACCCATGCGCATCTCGCCGCCGCGCTCGGCGGGCGGCTCGTGCTCGAGCCGCTGCACATCGCGACGCTCGACATCACGATCCGCCCGGGTGGCGAGCGGGCGAGCGGCCCGCCGCTCTTACCTTTCGGCGTGCGCCTCGGTCAGGTTGACGTGGAACATCTGCGCGTCGCCCGCGCCGAGGCGGTCTATTCGCTCGCCAAAGTGCGCTTCGCGCACATCTCGCTCGGCGCGGCGCTGCCGGCGAGCGTGGCGGCGCAAGGCAGCTTCGATCTGGAGCACGACATCTTCCCGCTCAGCGCCACGGTAGCCCTCGGCGGCACGCTCGAGCGGCTGGAGCTGCGGCTCGCCTTGCGCCAGGCCGAGACCGTGGCGGATATCCAGGCCACTCTCGCGCCCTTCCGGGCGCAGCACATCGAGACGCTGCAAGCGCGCGCCGCGCCGATCGATCCCGCGCGCGTGCAGTCGGAGCTGCCGCACGCGGCGCTGACGTTGCATTTGGCGGTCAGCGGCAACGATCGCGGCCTGCAGGGCAGCCTCGAAATCGCCAACAGCGCCGCCGGGCCGCTCGACAAGCAGCGCCTGCCGATTGCCGCCATGCGCGCGCGCGTCGCGAGCAAGGATCTCGCAGCCGCAGTGCTCGAAGAGCTGCGGGTGGAGCTCGCCGGCGGCGGGGTGCTGGAGGGGCGCGGCGAACTGCGTTCACAGGGTTTTCGCGGGACGGTGCGCGCCACGCGGCTCAATCTGCGCGGGCTGCGCTCGACGCTGCGCGAGACCGCGCTGTCGGGGCCGCTCGAGCTCGACCTCGGGCGCGATGCGCAAAGCGTGCGCGGGACGCTCGCGCAGGACGGGATGACGGTCAGCGCCGAAGCGGTGCGCCGCGGCGAGGCGGTGGAGGTGCGCAGCCTGCGTGCCGCCGCGCAGGGCGGCGAGCTGAGCGGCTCCGCTCGGCTGCGACTCACCGATCCGCTCGCCTTCGAAGCGAGCCTGCAGCTCGCGCATTTCGATCCGGCAGCGTTCGGTGACTATCCCGCCGGCTCGATCAGCGGCACGCTGCAGGCCGCGGGGCGGCTCGCGGCGCAGCCGCGCATCGACCTCGGCTGGTCGATCGCGCAGAGCACGCTGCTCGGGCTGCCATTCGCGAGCAACGGCAGCGCGCGAATTGCCGGCCGGCATCTGCTGCAGGGCGATGCCACCGCGAGGCTCGGCGGCTCGCGCGCGAGCGCGCATGGCAGCTTCGGCACGCCGCCCGACAAGCTCGCCTGGACGCTCGAGGCGACACACCTGGAGGAGCTCGTGAGCGAGCTCGCGGGGCGCATGCAGGCGAGCGGCACGCTCGGCGGCAGCTGGGACGCGCCGCAAGGCGTGATCGAGGCGCAGTTCGCCGACCTCGAGGTGCGTGGCTACGAGATTCCCGGCGCGACCCTGAAAGTGGCCGGCACGCTCGCGCGCCACGAGGCGCAGCTGAGTGTGCGCAGCGCTGCGGCCGAGCTGCGCTCGCGGCTGCGCGGCGGCTATGCCGCCGGCACGTGGAGCGGCGAGATCGCCTCTCTGCAAGGCGCCGGCAGAGTCGGCTTCACGCTGCGCGCGCCAACGCCACTCAAGGTTTCGCGCTCGAGCGTCGAGCTCGGGCGTCTCGAGGCGTCGATCGGCGACGGGCGGCTGCTGGTGCGCGAGCTCGCCTGGTCGCGCCAGCGCCTCGCTTCCAGCGGCGAGTTCGCCGGGCTGCCGGCGCAATGGCTGATCGCCGCCGCCGGGCTGACCGAGCGGCTGCGCGCGACGATGCTGCTCGACGGCCAGTGGTCGATTGCCGCCGCGCCGGCGCTCGACGGCACGCTGCACGTGCGCCGCGCGAGCGGCGACCTTGCCGTGCTCGGCGAGCAGCCGGTCGAGCTCGGCGTGAGCGGCGTGACGCTCGATGCGCGCTTCACCGACGCCGGCGTCGGCGCACGGCTGGATTTTGCGTCGAAATACGCGAGCGCCGCCGCCGGCGGCCAGATCGGGCGCGATGCGAGCGCCGGCATCCTCGGCATCGGTCCCGCTTCGTCGCTTCTCGTGCAGGGCCAGCTCGAGCTCGCGCGCACGCGGGTGCTGGCGCAGCCGGTGCTCGCCGATGCGCGCTTCGATGGCCGCGTCGCCGCCGACCTGGAAGCGAGCGGCACGCTCGGCGCGCCCGTGTTCAGCGGCACGCTGCGCGGCGATGCGCTGACCTTCGAATATCCGCCCTACGGCCTCTACCTCAAAAATGGCGAGCTGCGCGCCAAGCTGGCCGGCGAGCGGCTCGAGGTCCAGCGCTTCAACATCCAGGCGGGCGAGGGCAGCTTCAGCGCGAGCGGCACGCTGCCGCTGCGCTTTGCCGAGGGCAACGCCAAGCTCGCCTGGCAGGCGAAGAACTTCGGCGTGCTCGAGCGTCCCGACATGCGGCTCATCGCCTCGGGCGAAGGCGAGGCCGGCTTCGACGGCAAGCGCTTCGCGCTCTCCGGGGAGCTGCGCGCCGATCGCGGCCACTTCGAGCTCGAGCGCGAGCGCATCCCCAAGCTCGGCGATGACGTGGTGGTGTCCGGCGAAGCTCGCACATCGGCGCAGGACAAGACGCCGCTGCCGCTCGATCTGAACGTCGACCTCGACCTCGGCTCCAATCTCTCGGTGCGCGTCCAGGGCCTCGAAGGCAAGCTCACCGGGCGCATCAATGTCCAGACGTCGAAAGAAGGAGAGCTGCGCGCCTACGGCAAGCTCACCGCGGTCAACGCCACCTTCTATGCCTACGGCCAGAAGCTGCAGGTCGATCCCGGAGTGCTGATCTTCGACGGCCCGCTCGACAACCCGGCGCTGCAGGTCACCGCCTGGCGGCGCAACCAGGCGGTCGAGGCCGGCGTGCAGCTCTCCGGCACGATGCGCGCGCCGATCGTGCAGATCGTGTCGCAGCCGCAAGTGTCGGAGGGCGAGCGCCTGTCGTGGCTGGTGCTCGGCCGCGCGCCGACCGATGCCAACAAAGCCGATCTCGGCCTGTTGCAAGCCGCCGCGGGCGCGCTCCTCGCGCGCGGCAACAGCATGCCGCTCGACCGGCGCATCGCGCAGAGCTTCGGCCTCGACGAGGTGTCGTTTCGCGGCACCGGGGAGCTGCAGGACCGGGTGCTCGCCTTCGGCAAGCGTGTCTCGGACCGGCTCTACCTCAGCTACGAGCAGGGCCTCGGCACGGTCGCCTCGAACCTGGTGAAGATCGACTACTCGCTCTCGCGGCGCTGGTCGCTGCGCGCCGAGACCGGCACCTCGAGCGGCGGGGGTCTCTTCTACCGCTTTTCCTGGGATTGAGACCTAGGCATCGCTTCGAAGATGACGATCGCGCAATGGCGGTCATCGGAACGGCAACACCAGTCGCCGATCGCGCGGCCGGCCGCCCTGCAGGCAAAAGGCTTTGCTCAATGACGGTCCGCTCGGCGCGGCAACGATGAGCTCAATCGCCGCCGGGTGCGCGCGGCCGTGTAGGCGCGTGACTGGTTGACTGCTTCCGTGGCGAGCTGGGCAATCAGATTGCCGTGGATCACGCGCTCGCCGCAGGCGAAGCACACGAGCTCGCTCGTGAGCTTCAGCGGCTGCAGCGGATCGGCCGGCAGGAACTCGATGCCATCGCAGCGCGCGCAACGTGCGCTCAGCTTTCCCATGCGGAACGAGAGCTTGTCGCCGCTTGCGGCGGCTTGCGTGCCGGGATAGCCGCCGCCGTTCCTTTCGTACTCGCGAAGGAGGTTTACCAGCCGCAGGAAGGCCTGCAGCGGCATTTGCGCGCGCCCCGACATCCAGCGCAGCAAGGTACTTTCGGGAACGTGCAGCAGGCTCGCCAGGGCCTGGGTGCTTCCCTGCGCCTCTGCTGCACGCGCCAGCGTCTGTGTGTAGATATCGGACAAGGCAACACCGTCTATTCCTTTACGTCAACGCGACGGTCCTGGATGTCCGGAAAGCGAAAGGGCCGCATTTCTGCGGCCCTGTAAGAATCACTGGTCGGGGCGGCGAGATTTGAACTCGCGACCACCTGCACCCCATGCAGGTACGCTACCAGGCTGCGCTACGCCCCGAACCCGGGGATTCTACCGCTGCAACTGCTCGAGTACGGCCCGTAGCTCGCGCTTGATCGCCGTCATGTCGACGCCATTACCGTTGGCGCGGCCGTTGCGTAGCGGCGCCTCGGCCTTTTCGTCGCCATTCAGCGTATTGTCAAGGCGGTTGCGCGCGCCGCTGATGGTGAAGCCCTCCTCGTAGAGCAGCTCGCGGATGCGGCGGATGAGCAGCACCTCATGGTGCTGGTAGTAGCGCCGGTTGCCGCGCCGCTTCACCGGCTTCAGCTGCGTGAACTCCTGCTCCCAGTAGCGGAGCACGTGCGGCTTCACCCCGCACAGGTCGCTCACCTCACCGATGGTGAAGTAGCGCTTGGCGGGGATCGGCGGGAGGTCAGCTTTCCTGCGGCTTTGCTCCATGCCGTGCCTTCTCGACCATGGCCTTCAGCTTCTGGCTGGCGTGGAACGTGACGACGCGGCGTGCGCTGATCGGAATCTCTTCGCCGGTCTTGGGATTGCGGCCGGGGCGCTGCGGCTTGTCCCGCAGCTGGAAGTTGCCGAAGCCCGAGAGCTTGACGCTCTCGCCACGCTCGAGCGCGCCGCGGATCTCCTCGAAGAACGCTTCCACCATGTCCTTCGCCTCGCGCTTGTTGAGCCCGACCTTCTCAAAAAGCAGGTCCGCCAGCTCGGCCTTCGTCAACGTCATCGTGAAGCTCCCTAATCCCCTTTACTTGCGCAGGCTTGCAGCAAATTCGCGGGCCAAGAGGCCTGCCAGCGCGTCCCGGGCGGCGTCCGCTTCCGCATCCGTGAGTGTGCGTTCAGTATGTTGCATAACTACCCGGAAAGCAAGGCTTTTTTTCCCCGCGGGGATGCCGCTTCCCTGGTAGAGATCGAAGAGCGCCACAGAGGTCACGATCGGCGGCTT
>DASREB010000233.1:0-13138 GCA_035652275.1 Burkholderiales bacterium | reverse complement strand
GTAGGAGCCCGGCCGGTTCTCGTGCAGGTTGTGCGGCCCGAATGTGCCGGGCGCGGCGCAATAGTCGCGCTCACGCGGCGTCGGCAGCGTGGCGATCGGCACCGGGTTCTGCGGCGAGCGCATGTCGAGCACGAACGTATGGAAGAGACCCTTGGCGCATTTCTCGGCGTTCGCCTCGTCCGCCACCACGGCGAGCTTGCGGCCGGGAAGCGGCAGCGAGGTATGCGTGCCGCCGGGAAAGGGCGGCGACCAGTTCAGCTGCGACACGAGCTTCGGCTGGCGCGGGTCGCTGAGGTCGTGCACCGTCAGGCCGCCATCGCGCCACGATGCATAGCCCCAGGTCCCGGCCGTCAGCATGTGATGGAGCGCCACGCGCCGGCCCGGCTGCGCCGCGGGTTTTTCACCGGCGGCGCGGTTCATGCCCGGGAGCCACCAGCGCGCGACGACCTCGGGCTTCGTGATGGTGTTGAGGTCGACGACGCACAGGATGTGATCGGTAAAGCCATCGAAGTGCGCCGAGACGTAGGCGTAGCGGCCGCCCGGCCACCACAGCCGATTGACGCCGAAGCCCGGCATTTCGAGGAACGCGATCTCGCGCATCTCGGCGGGCCTGGAGACGTCATGGATCGAGAGTCCCGAGCGGAACTTCTTGCGCTGCGTGACGCTGTCGGCGAGGTTATTTTCGAAGTAGCCGCGCTGGCTGTCGTAGGACTGCATGGCGACGATGTTGGCGCCATTGCCGAGCAGCATCACGTCATCCACGATCTGGATGCAATGCGTGCGCGTCAGATCGCCGAGGGCGAAGTAGTGCACCGGCTTCAGACTTCGCGGATTCGCCGCGTCGAGGATGGTGAGGCCATTGGAGAACATGTGCCCGACGTACACATGCCGCCGGTGGACCATCACCTGCACCGCATCCGGCCGCCCGCCCTGGTCGCTGTACGAGACATGGCGGATGCGCCGGCCGATGCCCTGCGGCGGAATGTCCGCTTCGCTCTGCGCGCGAGCCGCGAACGGCACGCAGGCAAGCGACGCGAGACCGGCGACGGTCTTCATATAAGCGCGACGACTCGGCATCTCTCCTCCCGCAACGAGGCGCCATGATGGGGGTTTTCGCCCCGGGCGTATAGGGATACGATCCCGCCAATCAAGCATGACCTTTTCCGGCGGTGACGGACCTTCCTCTGACCGACGAGGAGAAGGCGCAGATACGCGAGCGCCTGCACGCTCTCGAGATCGAGCACCACGACCTGGATGACGTGATCAACCGCCTCTGTGCCGATCCGCGCCAGGATCAGCTGCAGCTGCAGCGGCTGAAGAAGCGCAAGCTGCTGCTGAAGGACCAGATCCAGCGCCTGCGCGCGCGGCTGATTCCCGACATCATCGCTTGATTGCGCTCATCCAGCGCGTGAGCAATGCGAGCGTGCGCATCGACGGCGAGGAAGTCGGCGCCATCGGCCAGGGCCTTCTCGCGCTCGTCGGCGTCGAGCGCGGCGACGGCGAAACCGAAGCCGCAAGGCTCGCCGAGCGTGTGGTCGCCTACCGCATCTTCGCCGACGCGCAGGGCAAGATGAACCTGTCGCTGAAGGAGATTGCCGGCGAGTTGCTCGCCGTGCCGCAATTTACGCTCGCCGCGGATACCAATAGCGGCCTGCGACCGAGCTTCTCGAGCGCGGCGTCACCGGCCGAGGGCGAAGCGCTCTTCATCAAGTTCGCAGAGAAGGCGGCCGAAGCGGTTCACGTCGCGACCGGCCGCTTCGGCGCCGACATGCAGGTGAGCCTGGTCAACGACGGGCCGGTGACTTTTTGGCTGCAGGTGAAGAGTAAGTCTTGAAGCGGCCGGGCGCGACGATCTCGATCATCTCGAGGTTCTTCGAGTGCTTGAGCTCGCGATGCCGGATGCGCGGCGGCTGGTAGAAGCAGCTGCCCGCCTTCATCATCACGCGCCCCACGCCTTCGTATTCGAACAGCACCCAGCCTTTCAGCACGTAGACGAACTGCACCTTGCAGTCGTGGTAGTGCCACTCGCCGTGCGGCGCCTTGCCGGCCCGCGCGCGGATCACGTGAGCGACCAGCTTGCCGCCGGTGGCGCGCTTGATGCCGAGATCGCGATATTCGAAGTAGCTGCGCAGGCCGCGTCGCTCGAAGCGTCCGTCGTTTCGGTGCGTGACGTGCAAGCGCGGCATGGCGCGTTTATTCTAGGGTAAGCTTCCAGCCCCATGTTCGAGCAGTTCGTCGGCACGAAGCCGGTCGAAGAGCGGCATCGCATCGATACCGGCGCGCTCGAAAAATATCTCGGCCTGCGTCTCGCTCGCCTCGAGCAGTTCAAGGGCGGTCAATCCAATCCGACCTACCTTCTCACCGCCGCCGATGGCCGGCGCTTCGTGCTACGGCGCAAACCGCCGGGCAAGCTGTTGCCGTCGGCTCACGCCGTCGATCGCGAATACCGGGTGATCTCGGCGCTGCACAGCGCCGGTTTTCCGGTCGCGCGGCCGCATGCGCTTTGCGAGGACGACGCGGTCATCGGCACGGCGTTCTACGTCATGGACTATGTCGAGGGCCGCGTGCTTTGGGACCAGGGCCTCCCCAGCATGTCGAAGAGCGAGCGCTTCGCCATCTGGGACGAGCTCAACCGGGTGATCGCGAAGCTGCACAAGCTCGACTATCGCGCGCTCGGGCTCGAAGCTTTCGGCAAGCCCGGCAATTACATCGAGCGCCAGATCGCGCGCTGGACCAAGCAATACCAGGCTTCGGAGACCGAGCCGATCGCGGCGATGAACGATCTCATCGCCTGGCTGCCGCGCAACATTCCGCCGGAGACCGGCACGACCGTCGTGCACGGCGACTATCGCCTCGACAATGTCATCTACCATCGCTCCGAGCCGCGCATCCTGGCGGTGCTCGACTGGGAGCTCTCGACGCTCGGCGACCCGCTCGCCGACTTCGCCTATCACTGCATGAGCTGGCACATTCCGCCGGGACAGTTCCGCGGCATCGGCGGCCTCGACCTCGCGGCGCTCGGCATTCCTACGGAGGCGCAGTACATCGCGCTGTATTGCGAGCGCACCGGTCGCGAGGACATCGACGCGTCGCACTGGGACTTTTATATGGCGTACAACCTGTTTCGCATCGCGGCGATCCTGCAGGGCATCGCCAAGCGCGTGGTCGACGGCACGGCTGCCTCCGATCATGCGCGCGACGCGGGCGCTCGCGCCCGGCCGCTGGCGGAGCTCGGCTGGCGTCAGGTGGAAAAGATATTGAGGAGGGCAGCGTGAACTTCGACTACTCGCCCCAGGTGCAGGAGCTGCGCGAGCGCCTCACCGCCTTCATGCGCGAGCACATTTATCCGAACGAGCGCAAATGGCACGAGCACACGAGAAGCGCCAAGCGCTGGGAGGTCGTGCCGATCATCGAGGAGCTGAAGCCCAAGGCGCGCGCCGCGGGCCTGTGGAACCTCTGGCGGCCGAAGTCGCACGCCGGCACGCTCAGCAACCTGGAGTACGCACCGCTCTGCGAGATCATGGGCCGCGTCGAGTGGGCGCCGGAAGTGTTCAACTGCTCGGCGCCCGACACCGGCAACATGGAGACGCTGCTCAAGTACGGCACGCCCGAGCAGGTGAAGACCTGGTGCGAGCCGCTGCTAGAAGGGAAGATCCGCTCCGCCTTTCTGATGACCGAGCCGGACGTCGCTTCATCCGACGCGACCAACATCCAGACGCACATACGCCGCGACGGCAACGAGTACGTCATCAACGGCCGCAAGTGGTGGTCGAGCGGCGCCGGTGATCCGCGCTGCAAGATCTACATCGTCATGGGCAAGACCGACCCCGACAACCCGTCGCGGCACAGCCAGCAATCGATGATCCTGGTCCCCGCCGACACGCCGGGAATGAAAATCCTGCGCCATCTGCCGGTCTTCGGCTACGACGACGCGCCGCACGGCCATATGGAAATCGAGATGAAGAACGTGCGCGTGCCGTCCGCGAACGTGCTGCTCGGCGAAGGACGCGGCTTCGAGATCGCGCAGGGGCGGCTCGGGCCCGGCCGCATCCATCACTGCATGCGCCTCATCGGCCAGGCGGAACGCGCGCTCGAGAAGATGTGCAAGCGCGCCACCCAGCGCGTCGCCTTCGGCCGGCCGGTGGCGGACCAGGGCGTGACGCGCGAGCGCATCGCGCAGGCGCGCATCATGATCGACAGCGCGCGGTTTCTGGTGTTGCACGCCGCCTGGAAGATGGACAGCGTCGGCAACAAGGCGGCGAAGAAGGAAATTGCGATGATCAAGGTGCTCGCGCCGAACGTCGCGCTGCAGGTGATCGACTGGGCGATGCAGGTGCACGGCGGTGGCGGCGTCTCGGATGATTTCGGCCTCGCCTACGCGTACGCGCACGCGAGAACGCTGCGCTTCGCGGATGGCCCGGACGAAGTGCATCGCAACCAGATCGCGAAGATCGAGCTTGGCGAGCAGACCTCGGTGGTGGAAGCGCTCGCAAAGGCGAAACAACGGTGATCATCGGCGTTCCGAAGGAAGTGAAGACCCATGAGTACCGCGTTGGCCTGACGCCGACCTCGGTGCGCGAGCTGGTGGCACATAAGCATCAGGTGGTCGTCGAGACCAACGCCGGCGCCGGCATCGGCGCGCCGGACGCGGCTTACGAGAAGGCCGGCGCGCGCATCGGCGACCCGTGGAAGGAAGGCGAGCTGATCGTCAAGGTGAAGGAGCCGCAGCGCGAAGAGCGCAAGAAGATCACGGACCGGCACGTGCTCTTCACCTATCTGCATCTCGCGCCCGATCGCGAGCAGACCGAAGACCTGATGAAGTCCGGCGCCATCTGCATCGCTTATGAGACGGTGACGGCGCGCGGCGGCGGCCTGCCGCTGCTCGCGCCGATGTCGGAGGTCGCGGGCCGCATGTCGGTGCAGGTGGGCGCGAGCTGCCTCGAGAAAGAGCGCGGCGGCATGGGCATCCTGCTCGGCGGCGTGCCTGGCGTGCCGCCGGCGAAGATCACCATCCTCGGCGCCGGTGTCTCCGGCTCGAACGCCGCGCGCATCGCCGTCGGTTCCGGCGCGCGCGTCTATGTGCTCGATCGCTCGGTCGACGTGCTGCGCAAGATCGAGGCGGAATTCGGAGCCAGGGCCGTCACGGTGCACTCGAGCCGCGACACGCTCGAGCAGCACGTGCTTTCGGCCGACCTCGTCATCGGCGCGGTGCTCGTCCCCGGCGCCGCGGCGCCGAAGCTCGTCACGCGCCAGATGGTGAAGGCGATGAAGACCGGTGCGGTGATCGTGGATATCGCCATCGACCAGGGCGGCTGCTTCGAAACATCGCGGCCGACCACGCATGCCGATCCGACATACGTGGTGGACGACGTAGTGCACTACTGCGTGACGAACATGCCCGGCGCCGTGCCGCGGACCTCGACCTATGCGCTCAACAA
The DNA here is from genome assembly GCA_035652275.1 of Burkholderiales bacterium. Classification (GTDB taxonomy): domain Bacteria; phylum Pseudomonadota; class Gammaproteobacteria; order Burkholderiales; family SG8-39; genus SCGC-AG-212-J23. Next base: position 7,700 of record DASREB010000233.1, on the reverse strand, counting down.
CGCCACGCTGCCGTTCGTGCTGGCGCTGGCGAATAAGGGCTGGAAGCGCGCACTGGCCGACGATGAGCATTTGCGCAACGGCCTGAACGTGGCCCGCGGCAAGGTCGCGCACCCCGAAGTCGCCGCGGCCCTCAATCTCTCTCACTCGCCGGCAGCAGATTTCCTGAAATAGCGGCAATCTCGGCCGCGCTGCTTACGCGGTAGGCCTGCAGGCCCGCACGGCGAGCGCCGGCGACGTTTTCCTCCAGGTCATCAAAGAAGGCCAGCCGCTGCGGCGCCATGCCGATGCGGTGCGCCAAGCGTGCGAACGCCTCGGCGTCAGGCTTGCGTGCGCCGAGCTCGCACGAAGTAAAGAAGCGGCGGAAATGCCGCATCAGCGATGCATAGTGCGACACGATGCGCGCAGCATGCGTCGGGTTGGTGTTCGAGAAAACGAAGAGCGGCCATTTCGCCGCCAGCCGTGCCAGCAGCGGCGGGATAGCGGGCAGCGGCTCGCCGAGGATCGCATCCCAGCCGGCGAGAAATTCCTCGTCCGTGAGCGAGATGTCGAGCGAGCGCCGCAGCGCGGCGAAGTAGGTGCGTATCTCGATCTCGCCTCGTTCGTGCGCGCGATAGGCATCGTCGAGCCGGAAGCGCGCCTCGACCTGAGTCAGCGGCACGCCGGCGGCATCCGCCCAAGCGGCGAATGCACGCCCGAAGTCGATGTCGACCAGCACGTTGCCGAAGTCAAAGACCAGCGCCTGCGCGGTCATTTGCGCAGCAGGTCGCCGATGGTGCGCGCTGCGCGCTCGAGGTCGTAGGTGGAATTGAGGATGTCGGGACAGATGCGCAGGTACTCGCCGCGCGCGTCGACCTTGATGCCGCGCACCTCGATCTCATGCGCAAGGTGTACCGCGTCGGGGTGCTGCACCGTGACAAAGGCGCCATAGTCCGCGCCGACGCCGGAGGCGCGCTGCAGCAGGTCGCAGAGCATGCTCTTCTGCTGCAGCGAGTATTCGCGCAGGCGCTTGACGCCGAGCTCGAGCGTCAGCTCGAGGCCCGCGAGCGCCTGCACGCAGGGCAGGACCGGCGGGGTCGATTCGAGCCAGGCGTCGCCGCCGGTGCCGAACTCGGGCGGCTCGGGCCGCGCATAGAGGAAGGGATACTTCTTCGCATACCAGCCGGTGTCGATGGTGCGCATGCTGTCGACCAGTCCCGGCCGCACGTACAGCCAGCAGGCACCCGGGCCACCGCGCAGGTACTTGTAGGAACCGCCGATCGCAAAGTCGGCGCCGAGCGCTTTGAGATCGAGCGGCATCACGCCGGCGTGGTGGTAGACATCGAGGAGCACCATCGCGCCCGCGGCGTGCGCGTCGTGGATGAGGCGCGGCAGGTGCTTCACCACCTCGCCGGTGCGGAACATGACGGTCGAGAGCACGACGAGCGTGGCGCCGGTCGGGTCGAGATCGCGCCACGGCGTCATGCGCAGCTCGATGCGCCCGCGATCGCGGTAGACCCGCAGGATGAAATCAATCGAGTCGAACTCGCCGTCGGTGGTGGCGATGCGCGGCTTGCCCGGAAGCGCATTGAGCACCGCGCGCAGGCCCTGGCCGGCGCTGGTTTTCGGAATGATGCAATCGGCCTGCGGTACACGGACGAGCTGCGCCGTCAGGCGCCTGAATTTCTCGCGCGCCTCGAGCCACGGCGTCCAGGCGCCGTCCATCTCGCGGTACCAGGCATCGAGCGCCGCGCGCACGTCCTCCGCCATGCGGTCCGGCGGCCGGCCGAGCGAATGGTTCGCCAGATAGATTTCCTCGCGGGCGAGCACGCGCGAGAAGCGCGGCCAGACGTTGGCGCGCAGCCAGTTCTCGGTGAGTTGCGGCTCAGCCAAGGTGCGTGCGTACGTCGATGAGCTCGGGGAAGAGCGCCACCTCGAGCGACTTGCGCAGGAACGTGACACCGTCGGAGCCGCCGGTGCCGCGCTTGTGGCCGATCACGCGCTCCACCGTCTTCACATGCCGGAAGCGCCAGAGCTGGAAGTTCTCTTCCACGTCCACCAGCTTCTCACACATGTCGTAGGCATCCCAATGGGTCGCGGGGTCGGCATAGATGGATTTGAAGACTTCCGTCACGCCGGGGTGCCGCTCATAGGGCTGCGACCAGTCGCGCTCGACGCGCTCGCGCGGCACCGGCATGCCGCGCCGCGCGAGGTGGCGCAGGAATTCGTCATACACGCTCGGTGCATGCAGCAGCCCGTCGAGAAACGCGCGCGTCGGCTGATCATGCTTGTAAAGCTCGAGGCGCCGCGCGTTCTTGTTGCCGAGCAGGTACTCGATGGCGCGGAATTGATGCGACTGCAGGCCCGACGCGGGGCCCAGCACATGGCGGAATTCGAGGTACTCGGACGGCGTCAGCGTCTCGAGCACCGCCCACTGCTCGAACAGCTGGCGCTGGATCTGCTTCACGCGCGCGAGGATCTTGAAGCACGGCGGCAGGTTGTCCGCCTGCACGTGCGCGATCGCGCCGCGCAGCTCGTGGATCATCAGCTTCATCCACAGCTCGGAAGTCTGATGCTGGATGATGAACAGCATCTCGTCGTGATGCTTCGAGCGCGGGCGCTGCGCGGAGAGCAGCACGTCGAGCGCGAGGTAGCCGCCATAGGATGTCTCTGCCGCGAGGTCGGTGATGATGCCCCTGTCGGCACTCCTCACGGGGTCCTTGGCCATGGTTCCTATAATGCCATCCCCGCCTACCGGAGGATGCGATGCTCAGGCTTTGCGGCTACCCGATCAGCAACTACTTCAACAAAGTGCGCATCGCGATGCTGGAAAAGCGCCTCGAGTTCGAGCTCGACCCGACCTGTCGCCCGTCGCAGAAGGAAGACGTTCTCGCCCGCACGCCGATGGGCAAGGTGCCGTTCCTCGAGCTCGATGGCGCGACGCTCGCCGAGTCCCAGGTGATTTGCGAGTACCTCGAGGACGCGTTCCCGCAGCGTCCGCTCTATCCGCGTGATCCGCTCGAGCGCGCGCGGGTGCGCGAGCTGATTGCATTCCTGGAACTGCACGTCGAGCTCGTCGCGCGGCGTCTGTACGGGCAGGTTTTCTTCGGTCAGCCGGCCGACGACGCGCTGAAGCAGGCAGTGGAAAAGGATCTCGCCAAGGGCCTTCGGGCGCTGCGCACGCGGGTGAAGTTCGCGCCGTTCATCGGCGGTAGCGAGCTGACGCTCGCCGATTGCGCGGCGTTCGTCCATCTGCCACTCGTCGCGCTCGCCACACGGCTCGCGTACGGCGAAGACAAGCTGGCCGCGCTGCCGGGCGTGAAGACTTACATCGCCATGCTTGGCGAGCGTCCAGCTTTCCGCACCGTGAACGAGGATCGCAAAGCGGCACAGGCGGCGATGAAGGCTGCCTGAGTTCGCCGATGTCCCTGCTGCAGGAGTACCTGCGCTACCTCGTCACGCTGACCGCGGTGCTCGATCCGTTCCTCGCAATCCCGATCTTCGTCGGTGTGACCGCGGCGCGCGACGATGCGGCGCGGCGGCACCTCGCGACCATCGTCACGATTACCGTGTTTCTGGTGCTCGCGGGAGCCGCGATCTTCGGCGAATCGCTGTTGCGCGCGCTCGGCGCGAGCCTCGCGGCCTTCCAGGTCGGCGGCGGCCTGGTGCTGTTGCTCATGGCGCTCGCCATGCTGAATGCCAAGGTGGGCGAGATGCGCCAGACATCCGCCGAAGCCGAGGAGCTCGAGGCGGGCGAAGTGTCGGGCGTGGTGCCGCTCGCCGTGCCGCTCCTCGCCGGACCGGGCGCCATCAGCACCACCATCATCGCGGCGCAGCCCGGCGGGTTGGTGCACCTGCTCGGACTGCTCCTCTGCATTGCGCTGGTGTCGGCGGTGCTGTGGTGGGTGTTGCGCATGGCGCATGTGGTGGGCGAGCGCATCAGCACGACCGGACTCAACATCGCGACACGCATCCTCGGCCTGATCCTCGCGGCGATCGCCATCGAGACGATGGCCGACGGCCTGAAGGCGCTCTTCCCGGCGCTCGCCTAGGGAACCGCCCCGAATCGTCGTTCCCGCGAAAGCGGGAACCCAATATTTTTGAAAAAACTGGGCGCCCGCTTCTTCGGGGGCGACGGTAGCGCGAGCTAAAGCGCCATCGGGTTGCGCGGTGCGCGCTCCTCGAGGATGTCTTCCATGCGCGCGGCAATCGCGCCCTTGATGCGCGGGTGCGTGAGCACGTAGAAGCGCTCTGCCTTCACCGCCTGCACTACGGCTCGCGCCACATCGTCCGCCGACAGACGGCCGGATGTGACCGCCTTCTTGAGCATCGCTTCGCGCGCCAGCGTTTCCTTCGTCTTGGGCGTCGCCTGCACGCCCGCCGGCCGATTGCGCTCGGAATCCGCGATGCCGGTCGGCACATAGGCAGGGCAGAGCACCGAGACGCCCACGGCGGACTGCCGCTCGCGCAGGTCGTGGTACAGCGTCTCGGAGAGCGCGACGACCGCGTGCTTGGTGACGTTGTAGGCCGCCGTCCCGGGCGGACTGATGAGCCCGGCGACGGACGCGGTGTTGACGACATGCCCTTCATTGCGCGCGAGGAGCCGCGGCATGAAGCTGCGCACGCCATGGATCACGCCCCAGAGGTTGACGCCCAGGATCCATTGCCAGTCGCCGAGGCTCATTTCCCAGGCGGTGGCGAGCGGAGAGACGCCGGCGTTGTTGCACACCAGGTGCGCGCCGCCGAGCTCGCGGTCGATGAGCTCGGCGAACGCCTCCACCTCGGCTGCCTTGGAAACGTCGAGCTTCATCGCCACGGCGCTCACGCCGCGCGTCTCGACCTGCGCCAACGTATCGCTGGTGTCGGCGACGTCGCCGAGCGCGACATGCATGCCCTGATCGGCGAAGGCGAGCGCCATGGCGCGTCCGAGGCCGCTCGCCGCGCCGGTGACCGCCGCGACCTTGCCCTTCAGCTCTCGCATGCTGCCTCCAGCCAGTCCGCCGATTCGTGCCACAGGCTAGCGCGAAAGCGCTCGCGGAAGAAGCCGAAGTGGCCGATGTTCGCCACGCCGACTTCCTGCGGGGCGACCTGCCGTGTCTCCCAGCGCGCGGCGGGATAGAGCTCGGCGAGCGCTGCCACGGCGCGTAACGGCGCGAAGGGGTCGTCGCTGATCGCGTAGGCGCGCACGCGAGCGCGCACCTGCGCATACGCATTTTCGACGCCGAGCGCGCCAATGAGATAACGCGGATGGCGGCACCAGCTCGCCCATTCGATCGCCACACCGCGCGGCAGGTCCTCGCCGAACCCCAGGCGCGAGCCGGGGAAGTAGCCGAGCAGCTTCGCGAGCGCCGGCAGCGCAATGTGCGTGGTGGGCCACATCCAGAGACGGCCGAGCGCGGGCCAGTTGCGCCAATAACCGCTCTGCGAGCCGACCAGCAGCGCCGCGGTAAGGCGCTCCGGGCCGGGCAGCAGGCCGAGCGCCTGGCCGCCGAAGCTGTGCCCGACCACGAGTTTCGGCCGCTCGCCAAGAAAGCGCCATGCCGCCGCCGCGTCGAGCAGCGCCCAGTCGCGCATGCGCGCGTTCGAATCGCGCAGGTTGCCGTTACGCGAACGGCCGATGCCGCGATAGTCGAAAGTCAGCACCGCGAAGCCGCGCTCCGCGAGATAGGCGGCGTACCTGGCGTAATAGGACTGCAGCACGCCGGTCGCCGGCATGATCAGCACCGCACGCTCGCCGCTGCCGTAGACCGTAGCGCCGACGGCGTAGCCGTCTTCCGCCTTGAGCGTTATCTCCATGAGTTCCAGAGGAGCGAGGCGCCGCCGATCACGATCAGCGTCTCGAGAAATAGCACATGCAGGTGCGCGTGCATGCGGTTCACCAGCCACGCCGCCAGCGCGCTGCCCGGTATGGTGGCGACGCCAATCACCAGGCCGGTGATTGCCGTTTCCTGGTCGAGCAGCGCAAAGCGCTGGAAGAGCGCCGCCTTGCAGAGATCGAGCGCGACACTGATGAGCGCATCGGTGGCGAGCACCGCCTGGCCCGACATGCCGGTGCCGAGGAGCAGCGAAACGTTGATGACGCCGACGCCGCTCGCCACGCCGCTCGCGAGCCCGAACACCGTCGAGCCGATCGCGAGGCCGGCGCGGCCAAGCGCGATCTGCCGGCGATTGAGCGCTCGGCGCAGCGGCACGGATGCGATCACGACGATGCCGAGCACCGTGCCGATGGCGCGCGCATCGAGCACGCTGTAGATCCAGGTGCCGAGCACCAGGAACGGCAGCGCGCAGGCGAGCACCAGCACCAGCGTGCGCCGTTCGAGACTCGCGCGATAGAACCAGAAACGTCCGCCGTTGATGATCGCGCCTGCGACCGCCAGCACCGGAATCACGCTTTTCACGCCGATCAGCGGCGCGAGTGCCGCCGTGAGGATGATGCCGGTGCCGAAGCCGCCGATGCCGCCAACCATCGCGGCGACGACGGCGATGAGCGCCACCAGCGCCAGGCTGGAAGCGTCGAGCAGCAACTAATCGCGCGGCACGGGGCGCGGCCGCCCGGCGCCGTCGATGGCGACGTAGGTAAGCGTCGCCTCGGTGACCTTCACGACCTTCGGATCGGCCGGCCGGCGTTCGGCGTAAACCTCCACGGTGACCGTGATCGAGCTCGTGCCGATGCGCTCGATGTCGACGTAGAAGGACAGCACGTCTCCGATCTGCACCGGCTGCTTGAAGACGAACTCCTTCACCGCCACGGTGGCGACGCGCCCGCGCGCGATGCGGCCGGCGGCAGTCCCGCCGGCGATGTCGACCTGCGACATGATCCAGCCGCCGAAAATGTCGCCGTTCTGGTTCGCGTCCGCCGGCATCGGCATGACGCGCAGCGCCGGCTGCTTAGCGGGCAGCTTTTCCATGCGCGAGATAGTGCAGTGGTCCGCCGCGGAACGGGGCGAAACCGGTGCCGAAGATGAGGCCCGCGTCCGCGAGATCGGCGTCGGCGACGATGCCCTCGTCGACTGCGCGCTTCGCTTCGCTCAAGTACGGCGCGATCAGCTGCTCGATCAGCTCCGGACCATACGTATCCGGCCGTCCCTTCACCGCGCGGCCCTTTTCCCAGCGATAGATCCCTTGCCCGGTTTTCTTGCCGAGCTGGCCCGCGTCCACTTTGCTTTGCAGGATGCGGGGCACCTGCACGTTGCCGGCCGCCTTGGCGAGCGACTGGCCGGCATGCAGGCAGATGTCGAGGCCGACAGTGTCGGCGAGCTCCGCCGGCCCCATCGGCATGCCGAACTCTTCCATCGCCGCGTCGAGCGTCTCCGGCTTCACCCCTTCATCGATCAGCCGGAAAGCGTTCTGCATGTACGGGCCAAGGACCCGGTTCACCAGGAAGCCCGGCGCATCCTTCACCGGCAGCGGCAGCTTGTCGATATACCGTACAAAGGAAGCTGCATTCCTTGCAATGTCCGGGCGCGTTTGCGCGCCGTGCACGACTTCCACCAGCTGCAGCAACGGCACCGGGTTGAAGAAGTGGATGCCGACGAGGCGCGATGGATCCTTCAGCGCCGTGGCGATATCGGCCAATTTCAGGCTGGAAGTGTTCGTCGCCAGGATGGCGTCGGGCTTGGCGATCGCTTCCAGCTTGGCGAAGAGCTCGCGCTTGGCCGCCAGGTTCTCGAAGATCGCTTCGATGATCACATCGGCCTGCCGGGCGCCCTGGCCGGTAACGTCC
>DASREB010000232.1:0-12043 GCA_035652275.1 Burkholderiales bacterium | reverse complement strand
GACACGATCGACGGCAAGTTCAAGGCGAGCGCGCTTTCGCTCTCGGGCGTCGGCTTCTACCCGCTTTCGACACAATGGTCGCTTTACGGCAAGGCCGGCCTCACGCGTACCGACGCCAAGCTCGAAGCGAGCTCGGAGAGCGGCCTGACGCCGACGCAGAACAGCTCGCACAATGGCACGGGTCTCCTCGTCGGTGCCGGCGTAACCTACGACTTCGCGCGCAACGTCTACGCGAAAGCCGGCTGGGATCGCTATACGAAGGTCGGCGACAGCTCGACGGGCAGCGGACCGGTCGATCTCTACATGGTCGGCGTCGGCATGCGGTTCTAGCGCGTGCCATCGCCTGCTATCGCCCTCACCGCGGTGTTTTTCAGATCCGGTGAGGGCTACGTCGCCTTCGTCGAAGAGCTGCCGGGCGTCAACGCTTACGGCCGCACGCTGCCTGAGGCGCGCGAGACGCTCGCCAGGGTCGCCGCGGTGGCATTCGACGAGCAGCGCCGCGGCGCGGAGGAATTCATCGCCGGCAAGGACTACCTGCGCGAACCGCTGACGATTGCCTGCCAGACACGCACCGGCGAGTACGGGAAGTCGAGCTGATGGATGCCAAGCGGCCGCAGCGCATCGATCACCGCGTTGGCGAGCGTCGGAATCGCGCCGGTGGTTCCCGCCTCGCCCGCACCCTTGGCGCCGAGCAGATTGGTTGGCGAAGGTATGCAATGCTCGTATAGCTTCGCGCCGGTGATCGTGTCCGCCTTCGGCATGGCGTAGTCCATGAATGAGCCGGTGAGCAGCTGCCCATCGCCGTCATAGACGCAATGCTCGAGCAGCACCTGGCCGACGCCCTGCACGATGCCGCCAAACGTTTGACCTTCTAGCAGCACATGGTTGATGACGCGGCCGCAGTCATCCACCGCCACATAGTTGACGATGTCGATCACGCCGGTGTCCGGATCGACTTCCACTTCGGCGACGTGCGCACCGCCAGGATAGGACATCGGGCCCGGCACACCTTCCAGCGTGTCGAGCTCGCGGTGGTAGCGGCGCGCCACCTCCTGGAATGAGATGGCGACGTCGGTGCCCTTCACCGTGTAGCGCCCATTGCGAAATTCGAGATCCGTGGGCGCCACCTCCAGCTCTTTCGCGGCGAAGTCGAGCGCCTTCTTCACCGCGGCGCGGGCGGTGGCGACCGATGCGCTGCCGTGCGCCATCACCGAGCGCGAGCCGATGGTGCCGACGCCGCTGAGGCGCGGCCCGTGCGGATCGCTGGCGTGGAATTCCACGCTCTCCACGGGGATGCCGAACTCGCGCGCCACGAGCTCGCTGAACACCGTCTCGTGTCCCTGCCCGGAAGGGCCGCAGAGCACATAGAGCGCCGGATTTCCGGACTCGCCGAACTTGATTGCCGCCTGCTCCGGGCCGCCGGCCGAGCCGCCGGAGGGCTCGATGAACACCGCGCAGCCGATACCGCGCAGCCTGCCGCGCCGCCTGGCTTCTTCACGCCGCCGCTCGAAGCCGGCCCAATCCGAGTGCTCGAGCGCATCGTCGAGATAGCCGGGCGGGTTACCGCTGTCGTAGGTCGAGCCGGCCGGGGTCTTATAGGGATAGGCGTCCTGCGCAATGAGATTTCGCCGGCGCAGCTCGATTCGATCGATGCCGGTTTCTCGCGCCGCTTCGTCCACCAGGCGCTCGATCAGATAGGAAACATTGGGCCGCCCGGCACCGCGGTACGCCGTGATCGGCGTGGTATTCGTGAGCACCAGGCGATGCCGTCCGTAGAGTGCGGGAATGCGGTAGACGTTGATCGCGTGCGACGCCGGGTTCACCGTGTTGATGATCGGCCCGGCTTGCGAGAGATAGGCGCCCGAATTGCAGATCCAGTCAAGTCGCAGGCCGACGAAGCGACCGTCGCGATCGAGCGCCAGCTCGCCGGTGAGCGTCGCCGCGCGACCGTGGTGGTCGCTGACGATGGTCTCGAAGCGCGAGCCGACCCACTTCACCGGCTTGCCGAGCGTCTTTGCCGCGTGCATCAGCGCGCAGTACTCGGGATAGGCCTGCGAGCGCACGCCGAAGCCGCCGCCGACATCGTGGGCATGCAGGCGGATGCGCTCGGCCGGCGTGCCGGTGATGGCGGCGAGGTTGGGCACCATCAGCGACATGCCCTGCGAGCTCGCGTACACGTCGTATGTGTCCTCGGCCTCCTGATAGACGACGACGCAGGCCTTGGGCTCCATCGGGTTGCCGGAGACGCGCGTGCTCTCGACGGTCAGGCGAGTCACGTGCGCGGCGCCGGCGATCGCCGCCGCCGCAGCAGCTTGGTCGCCGTAGTCGAAATCGAAGGCCAGGTTCCCCGGCACGCTGTCGTGCAGCTGGGGCATTCCTTCCGCGAGCGCCTCGGCGCCCTCGACCACGGCGATGCGGTCGAAATACTCGATCTCGATGAGTTCCAGCGCGTCCTGCGCCGCCGCAGCGGAGGCGGCGACGACCATCGCGATTTCCTGGCCGACGTAGCGCACGCGATCGCGTGCCAGCACCGGCCGCTCGGGCACCTTGAGCGCCATGCCGCCGCGTCCCGGGGCCTTGAGCTGCGGCGGCGGCGTCTTGTAGTGCTGTACGTCTGCGCCGGTGAAGACTGCGACCACACCTGGCGCGGTTCGCGCCGTCTGCACGTTCAACGAGCGCAGCTCCGCGTGCGCCCGATCCGAGCGCAGGAACGCGGCGTAGAGCTGTCCGGGGAAATTCCAGTCCGCGGTGTAGCGGCCCTCGCCTTTCAGGAGGCGCGGGTCTTCGCGGCGGCCCGCGAAGCCCTCGCTCACGCCGGCAGCGGCGTCGATTGCCAGGCGACGAACTGCCAGCCCTGCGGCGTGCGCGTCCAGGCGTTGAGGAAGAGGAGCTTCAACGTCTTTGGCTGGCCGCCGATCTCGGCCTCGATGTGCGCGCGGCCGGTGATGAGCGCGGTGTCGCCGTAGATGCGCACCTGCTGCTCGCTGCATTGCGCGCTCTTGTATTTGACGCGGCCCAGCCGCATCGAGTCGAGCCAGCTTGCCTTGCCGTCCGTGACACCGGACGAGTGCGTATAGCGCAGCTCATCGTGCACCAGCATCTCGAGCTTGGCGAAATCGCGCGCGATCATCGCGGCGAAGCGCCGTTCCTCCAGTGCCAGCAGTTCGTGCCCGGTCATGCTGCGGCCGATGCTAACATCCCGCCCCCGGTGAAAATCCTTTTTGCGAGCGAAACGGAGAAGGCGGAATTCTGGGTTCCGCTGCTCGAGCAGGCGCTGCCGCAGGACCGCTTCGTCGCCGAGGCGAGCGCCGATGTGGACATCGCGATCGTCGCCACGCCGCCGGCGGGAACGCTCGGCCGCCTGAAGAACGTGAAACTGGTGCAGTCGCTCTGGATGGGCGTCGAGAAACTGCTCGCCGATCCCGGATTGCCGAAGGGTGTGCCGCTCGCGCGGCTGATCGACCCGGGCATGGTGGCAGCGATGAGCGAATCGGTGGTGGCGCATGTGCTCGACTGGCACCGCCATCACTATCGCTATCGCGCGCAGCAGGCCGAGCGCCAGTGGCGCCGGCGCAAGCAGTACCTCGCATCCGATCGCACCGTCGGCATCCTCGGGCTTGGCGAGCTCGGCTCGGATGCGGCGAAAAAGCTCCTCGCGCTCAGCTTCAATGTCGCCGGCTTCAGCCGCCGGCCGAAGCAACTTCCCGGCGTGCAATCCTTTACCGAGCTCGCCGCGATGCTCGCCATCACCGACGCGCTGGTCTGCCTGCTTCCGCTGACGCGCGACACCCGTGGCATCCTGAATGGGCGCCACCTCTCGCTGCTGAGGAAGCATGGCTGCGTCATCAATCTCGCGCGCGGCGCTCACCTGGTGGTCTCCGACCTTCTGCGCGAGCTCGACGCCGGCCATCTCGCGCACGCTTACCTCGATGTCTTCGATAGCGAGCCGCTACCGGCAAGCGATCCGCTGTGGCGGCATCCCGGCGTGACCATCACGCCGCATTCGGCGGCGCTCACCGAGCCGCGCACCGCGATTCCGAAAATCGTGGAGAACATCGAGCGGGTGCGCCGCGGCGACACGCCGCACCACCTGGTCGACTTCGCCGCCGGCTACTGATTCCGAGCCAGGCTCCCGGTCATTCTTTGCTCCAGGCGCGCTCGATATCACGGCGCCAGAGCTCGAGCGCCTCGTAGTACACCGTAAAAACGCAACGCTCGCAGCCTCGCTCGCAACAGTCGCTCGCGAGCGGCTCGTCCGGCGGCGGCGGGATTACCGCCTGGCGTGCGAATGCCTTGGCGCGCAGGGTCGAGACCACCGCCCGCGCCTCGCTCAAGCTGCTGGGCAGGACCGTCTTAATAGCTGAGCTTCGGATACCAGTCGCTGCCGCGGCCCTCGGGAGTGAGGTCGAGCACGTTCCAGAGCGGCCACATCAGGTCGTTGTGGCGCGCGTTCTGGCCCTTGTCCTCGGGCGCGTAGAGCACTTCGCTGCCGTAGAAGTGGCGCACTTTGCCATCGCGCTTGACGAACACGTTCATCATCGGCAGCTGCGCGCCCTTGTCATTCTCACCGTAGTAGTCGCGGTTGTAGCTCGTGCCTGCAGAAGACAGCAGCCGCAGGTTGCACCAATCCCGGCCGCGCGCGTACTCCAGGAGGCGCTCGATCGGCGATTTGGCGATCACCACCAGATTGGTGCGCTGCGCGATGTGCTGGGCATTGCCGTTCAGGCCGTCGAGGAACGAAGTGCACATCGGGCAGGCGTTCTTCATCTGCGGCCCGAACATGAAGCTGTAAGCGAGGAGCGTGTTACCGCGCTCGAAGAGCTCGGAGAGCTTCACCGGCCCATTCTGCGAAGTAAACACGTAGTCCTGCGCCAGTTCGCCGCCGCTGGGCAGTTTGCGGCGCAGCGCGGCCACCTTCTCGATCTGGCGGCGCAGCGCGATTTCCGCATCGAGCAGCTTCTTGCGCGCGGTGCGGTATTGCTTCGTCTCGTTTGGAAACTTGAGTGCCGCCATATTTTGCCTCTCTACTTACATTTGAGATTGCCGCGGGTGAGATCCACGGGCTGGGTGCAGTCCTGCTCGCTCACCTCGCGCTTCGGATCCAGTGGCGGCACCGCACGCGGATGGGTGTATAGGCCAGCGGCCAATGCGCCCGCGCCGAGCGCCGCGCTGCCGCCACCGCGGCCGCTCGCATTTGGCACCGGCGCCGCCGCCGGAGCGGCGCCAAGCAGCGGACCGCTCTTGCGAGTATTCCCGACGCCCTTGCCGCCAGCCGCGTCCACGGTGCCGAGCGCGCACGAGCACAGCAGCGCGACCGCAACACGCTTCATCGCGCGAGGAAGCCGGAGTCGACCGGCAGCGTGATGCCGGTGATGCAGCGCGCGGCCGGGCTGCACAGGAAAAGGATCGCCGCGGCAATCTCTTGCGGCTCGGGCAAGCGGCCGAGCGGCGTGTGCTGCATAACGCGCGCGGTCAGCTCGGCGTTCGAGAAGATCGGCGTGGTGAGCTCGGTGCGCACGAACGTGGGCGCCACTGCGTTGACGCGAATGTTGTCTGCCGCCCATTCGAGCGCGAGCGCGCGCGTGAGATTCACCACCGCGCCCTTCGACGCCTGGTAGGAGGCGTTCGGGAAGATGCCGCCCGAGAAGCCCATGATGGAGGCGAGGTTCACGATCACCCCGCCGCCGCGGCGTTTCATCGATGGCATAGCGGTGCGCGAGCAGAGGAACACCGCGGTGAGATTGAGCTCGAGCACGGCGTCCCATTCGGCACGGGAAAGCTCGGTCGCCGGCTTGCGGTTGGCGCGGCCGGCGTTATTCACCAGGATGTCGATCGCGCCATGCTCGCGCTCGGCGCGCGCAAAAGCTTCGTTCACCGCGCGCTCGTCGCTGACGTCGCAGCCGGTGCTGATGTCCAATGGCACCACGCGGGCGCCGTGCTCGGCAAAGAGCCGCGCGGTCGCTGCGCCGATGCCGCGCGCGCCGCCGGTGACGATTGCCACTTTGCCGTCGAGCCGCAGGTCGAGCATGGAGCCGGCCAGTATACTCAGCCGCCCATGTACGACCTCGTCTTCCGCGGTGCGCTGCTCCTCGATGGCTCGGGCGCGCCGCCACGGCGCGGCGACCTCGCCGTCGCGCAGGGCAGGATCGCCGCGGTAGGCGAAGCGCATGGCGCGGCGCGCGAGACGATCGACGCCGACGGCCTCGCGCTCATGCCCGGCATCATCGACAACCATACGCACTACGACGCCCAGCTGACGTGGGATCCATGGGTGTCCCCTTCGCCCGCGCTCGGCGTGACCACCGCCGTCATCGGCAACTGCGGCTTCACCATCGCGCCGTGCCGCGCCGCCGATCGCGAGTTGGTGATGCGCAACCTGACGCAGGTCGAAGGCATGTCGCTCGAGGCGCTGCGCGCCGGGATCCGCTGGGACTTCGAGACCGTGCCGCAGTATCTCGACATGCTGGAACGGCAGGGCGCGGCGTTGAATATCGCCGCCTTCGTCGGCCATTCGAGCGTGCGCACCTACGTGATGGGCGAGGCAGCGACCGAGCGCGCGGCGAGCGCTGCGGAAATCCGTGAGATGCAAGCCATCGTACTTGCCGCCCTGCGCGCGGGCGCCATCGGCTTTGCGAGCAGCACCTCGCCTGCCCACAACGGCGCGGCGGGCCGGCCGATGCCCTCGCGCCTTGCCGAGGAGGCTGAGTTCGCCGCGCTGGTCGGCGCACTGCGTGAGCACGGCCGCGGCCTCTTCATGCTGACGAAGGGTGGGCAGACGACGATCGAATTCCTGGAGGAACTCGCGGCCGACTGCGGTCGCCCCGTGGTGATCGCCGCGCTCCTTCACAACAGCACGCAGCCCGACGGCGTGTTCTCGGATCTGCGCGCCATCGCGCGCGCCAACCAGCGCGGCCATCGCCTCGCGGGCGCCGTGTCGTGCTGTCCGCTGGCGATGGATTTCACGCTGCATTCGCCGTATACGTTCGAGAGCCTGGAGTCATGGCGGCCGGCCCTCGCGCTGCAGGGCAAGGACTATGAGCGGCGGCTCGCGGAGCCCGCGTTCCGCGCCGCGGTGCGAGCCGAGATCGCGCGGCCCGGACACTTTCGCCTGTTCAATGGCGAATGGGACAAGGTGCTGGTGGTGGAATCGCGCCAGCGACAACTGGAAGGCCGCACCATTGCGCAGCTCGCAGCCGAGGCGCGAAGCGATCCGCTCGACGCGATGCTCGATCTTGCGCTGGCGGAGGACCTCGACACCGTTTTCAGCGCGCTCCTCCTGAATTCGGACGAGAAAGCGGTAGCGCGGCTGCTGGCCGATCCGCACGCGCTCGTGTCGCTCTCCGACGCCGGGGCGCACCTCACCTTCTTCAATGACGCGGGCTATGGGCTGCATCTGCTCGGTTACTGGACGCGCGAGCGCGGCGCGCTCACGCTCGAGCAGGCGGCCTGGCGGCTCACCGGCCAGCCGGCCGCGCTCTATGGCATCAAGGACCGCGGCGCGTTGCGCGAAGGCCACCACGCCGACTTGCTGCTGTTCGATCCGCGCACCGTGGCGCGAACGGCGAACCGGCGGGTGTTCGACCTGCCGGCAGGCGCCTCGCGGCTCACCTGCGACGCGGTTGGTGTCCACGGCGTCTGGGTGAACGGCGAGCGCATCGCGGACAGGCATGGCGCAAGAGCCACGAGCCGATTGCCAGGCCGCCTGCTGCGCGATTTCGCGGCGTAGCCGCAGCCCGACAGCTCGCGCGCGAATGTAGCGATCGAGCGACGCGCTTTTCCGTCGCCGGTGCCCGACGGGCAGGGTCCACGGTGCGACGTGTGAAGCTTGTCCGGTCAAGCACTTAGCTGCAGGTATGGTTCGTGCCTATAGGGACGGGCTGTCCTTTCCATCACTACATTTAAGGGAGCAGAGAGTGCTACAGAAAGACGGGTTTTTCCGTAAACGCGACGAGAAGCGCGACGATATCCTTTTCCGCCCGAACCAGGCAGCCCCGACTGCTCCTCTCTCCGGTTCCAGCAGCGTAGCGGCAAACACCAGCGCCGAGAGCACGCTGCCCGGGGTTACGACGAGCGGCGATCGCAAGGAAGCGAAGCTGGTCGTCGGTCCGGACATCAAGCTGAAAGGCGTCGAGATCAGCGACTGCGACACCCTCATCGTCGAGGGCCGCGTCGAGGCGACGCTTGACTCGCGCGTGCTCGAGATCACGCCGAACGGCGTGTTCCAGGGGACCATCGCGGTCGACAACGCCGAGATCCACGGCCGCTTCGAAGGTGAGCTGACCGTGCGCAAGCAGCTGGTGATCTACGGCGCCGGCAAGGCGTCCGGCAAGATCCGCTACGCCAAGATCAAGGTCGAGGAAGGCGCGGAGCTGTCCGGCGAAATTTCGATGCTGGACAAGTCGCAGAGCTCCGTGCGCAAAGCCGCCTAAGGAGGAAGGCAGGGCTAGCCCTGCTTTTCTCGGGGACGGCTCCTCCTCCCCGGAGCCGTCCCCTTTTCATTTCTGGAGGGCGAGAAAAAGGCGGCAGGCGTTACGCCTGCCGCCCCGCACCGCTAGTCAGGGCTTGCGCCCTGCCCTCCCTCGGTCAGTTGAATTCGTAGACGGTGCCGTCGCGTACCGCGGTCGGGCTCTCCGGCGTGCGCCAGCCGTAGTCGAAGCTCGACGGCGTGCTGGCGCGGGCTTCGGAGACGACCGAAGGCTGCTCGTCGCCGGAACAGGCGGCGAGGCCGAGCGTGGCGATGAGAAGAAGGCCGGCGGCGGTGAGTCTGGTTTGCGCGTTCATCGTGGGTCCTCCGTTGATGATGAGCGCACTTTAGAACCGCAGTGCTTGCGCGAGCTATGCCCGGCGGCACAGCCCGCGTGTTGCATATTCACCTCGAGCTAGAGCGCGCGCCGCAGCCGCGCGACGCCGTCGGCGAGCTTTTCAAGTTCGGCTGCGAAGCACCAGCGCACATAGCCCTCGCCGGCCGGCCCGAACGCCGCGCCCGGGGCGAGGCCGAGCCCGTGGTCGCGGACCAGCGCCTTGCAGAAAGCGAGGCTGTCCGCCATGCCGGCGATGCGGAAGAAAACGTACATGGTGCCCGCGGGCACCGCGACGGCCACGCGAGGCAGCTTGCGCAGCTCGGCGACGAGGAAGTCGCGCGCGCGGCGCAGCCGCTCCACGCTATGGGCGACGAGCGCTTCGCCCTCGCGCACCGCGGCGATGCCGGCGCGCTGCACGAAGACCGGCGTGCAGGAGGTGTTGTACTCGATGAGTTTCCCGAGGTCGGCCACCAGGCTCGGCGGCACGACCAGCCAGCCGAGGCGCCAGCCGGTCATCAGCCATGCTTTGGAGAAAGTGTTGGTGCTGATGACGCGGTCATCATCCGCCATCAGATCGAGGAAGGAGGGCGCCACGCCGCCGCCGAAATAGAGGCGCTCGTAGGCATCGTCGGCGAAGATCCAGATGCCATGGCGGCGGCAATGCGCAAGCAAGGTTTTCTGCTCCGCCGGCGAGATGGTCCAGCCGGTCGGGTTGTTCGGCGAGTTCACGTACAGCGCGCGGGTGCCGGGCGTGAGCGCGGCGAGCAGCCGCTCCATGTCGAGCGTCCAGCCCTGCGGCGAAAACCCGAGCGCCACGGTGACCACCTCGGCGCCGAGGATCTTGGGGATTTCCTGCAGGTTCGGCCAGAGCGGCACCACCTCGACCACGCGGTCGCCCGGATCGACCAGCAGCTGGGAGGCGAGCATCAGAGCGTTGACCCCGGCGCTCGTGACGGCGATCTGCTCGGGCGAAGTCGGCCGGTGCAGCCGCGAGGTGTAGGCGGCGAGTGCCTCGCGCAGCGGCGCGATGCCGAGGTTGTGCGTATAGAAGAGCTCGCCCGCCGCGATCGAAGCGGTTGCGGCATCGCGGATGAATTGCGGGGTCGGCTCGTCCGGCTCGCCCACCCAGAAGCCGAGGATGTCGCGGCGACCGAGGCCCTCGTTGTAGAGCTCGCGGATTTTCGAGGCGGCGAGCGAGCGCACGGCGGCGCGTGCCGATAAAGGGGTCAGGGCAATTTTCCGGTTAGAGTTTGAGCCGCCGAGTGTAACCAATAAGGGGGATAGCGATGTCAGGCGCACATGGGCACGGTCATGGCGAGCATGGCGGAAACAAGGGCGTGGCGCTCCTCATCTCGGTGCTCGCGCTGATCCTGGCGTTCGCCGAGACGCTCGGCAAGGGCGCGCAGACCGGCGCGCTCGCCTACAACATCGAAGCCTCGAACCTGTGGGCGTTCTTCCAGGCGAAGACCATACGGCAGACGGTGCTGCGCACCGCCGCCGAGGAGGCCGAGGCCGGTAGCGCGAGCGAGGCGCAGAAAAAGCAGGCGGCGAAATGGAAAGACACGGCGCAGCGCTACCAGTCGGAGCCCGACACCGGCGAAGGCCGCGAGCAGCTGGCGGCGCGCGCCAAGGAAGCGGAGAAGAAGCGCGATCGCTCGATGGCCGCTTATCACCACTACGAAGTCGCCTCCGCGGCGGTGCAGATCGCGATCGTGCTCGCCTCGGCGTCGATCATCGCCGAGATCGCCGCGCTCGCGTGGGCCGGCGCGGCGCTCGGCGTCGTGGGCATCGTGTTCTGCGTGATCGGGTTCGTGTTCCCGACCGCGGTGCACCTCTTCTAGAGCGAGAGGATCCTGAGCAGCGCCGGCCGACCGTCGGCGAGGATGAAGCGCGCCTCGTGCGCCGGGTGGCGCGCGAGCTCGCCGGCGCTGCGCTCCGAGAAAGCGGCGCGGAACTCGCGGTTGCCGAGCAGCACCTCGTCGGTCTGCAGATCCACGACATAGGCCGGCGCGTCCAGCTTCTCGAGCAGCGCCATCGAGAGCTCGTGCGCGCGCAGCGCCTCGCGCAGCCTGGAAGTGAGCAGCACCACGACGGCGAAGGTGACGAAAAGGACGCCGCCTTCCCAGTAGAAGTAAAAGTCGGCGCTGTAGTGATGCGCGCCGCTGAAGATCCCGAGCCAGAGCGCAGCCGTGCCGAGCGACAGCGCGAGCCCCCAGCGCAGGCCGGAGCTCCACGTCACCATGGTGAGCGGCAGAAGGTAGAGCACGCCGAGATGCAGGTCGTAGCCGGTGAGCTTGTCGATCACGCCGATCGCCAGCACCAGGATCACGCCGGCGGCAAAGGTGACCGCCGGGCTGTAGTCGCCGAAGAACTCCGCTTCCGCTGGCGCCGGCCGCGCCAGGTTCGAATCGCGGAGCGCGGAATCGCGCATGGCGAGGATCATTGTCCGCAAAAGCGGCGTTGCCGCAAGCGCGCCGGCCGCTGGCACAGCCATTGCGTCATGCGAGTCGCCAACGCCGCGCTTGGCGCAAAAGGCCCCGGTTGTGCGCATTGCGGGGGCACGCCGCGCTCGGCGGGCACTGATGAGGGGCGTTTATCGAAATGTCGCGCCGCCAACTGCTCGCCGCCCGCATCTCGGTGAGCTCGTTTGCGCTGACCTGCGCCGCTGCTGCCTGGGCACTCGTCAGCGAGCTGCTCAGCCGGATGTAGCTAGGCCCAGCGCGGCGCCGCCGGCACGGCCTGCGCTTCTTCGCGCCTGGTGAGAACGATCCGGGTGTAGCTACCGACGCGGGTGATGCTGAGCTCGCGCCGACGGGGGAAGACGCCGAAGGACTGGTTCGCCGCCACCGTGAGCGGCGGCGCGATGATCCTCGTTGTCCAGTGCGGCATGGGCGCATCGTGCGCAGAGCCGCGTAACTTGCGTAAGAAGCGAAACGCGAGAAACTGTGAGCCGTCCGTAAAAGTTTTCCTGAACGGACGGTATTACTTCACGCGTGCCTCAGATTTGTACGCGCGAGCCCAACTCGATAACCCTGTTCGTCGGGATGTTGAAGTAATCGGTGACGTTGCCTGCGTTCCTCGCCATCGCGGCGAAGATGCGGTCGCGCCAGAACGCCATGCCGATACCGCCGTGCACCGGCACGATCTTCTGCCGCGAGAGGAAGAACGAGGTCTCCATCAGGTCGAATTCCAGGCCGAGCGCCGCACAGAGCTCGAGGGCGCGCGTCACGTCGGGCCGGTTC
>DASREB010000231.1:0-32345 GCA_035652275.1 Burkholderiales bacterium | reverse complement strand
GGCATTTTCCACCTGATGACGCACGCGTTCTTCAAGGCGCTGCTCTTCCTTGCCGCCGGCTCGGTGATCATCGCCATGCACCACGAGCAGGACATGCGGCGCATGGGCGGGCTGCGCCGCTACATGCCGTGGACCTACTGGACGCTGCTGATCGGCGCCATCTCATCAGTCGGCATCCCGGGCTTCGCCGGCTATTACTCCAAGGACTCGATCATCGAGGCGGTGCACGCCTCGAGCACGCCCGGGCACCTGTTCGCCTATCTTTGCGTCCTCCTCTGCGTGTTCGTGACCGCGACGTACACCTTCAGGCTGGTGTTCCTCGCGTTCCATGGCCGGCCGCATTTCGACGCCGAGCACGCGCCGCACGAATCGCCGGCCGTGGTGACGGCGCCGCTTGTGCTGCTCGCCATTCCGTCGGTGGCGGCGGGCTGGGTAGTGGGGTCAGTCGTGTTCGGCGATTACTTCCAGGGCGCGCTGCCGCGCGGCGAGGAAGAGTTCCACGGCGTGCTCGCGTACACGCTGCACGGGCTTGTCTCGCTGCCGTTCTGGCTCGGCATCCTCGGCATCTGCACGGCGTGGTTCCTGTACATCAAGCGCCCGGGCTTCGCCAAGCGCATTGCCATGGAGCTCGGTCCGCTGTACGCGATCGTGGAGCGCAAATACGGGTTCGACGAGCTCTACGCCTGGCTCTTCGCCGGGGGCGCGCGCGGGCTCGGCAAGGGCTTCTGGCGCGGCGGTGACGTCACCGTGATCGACGGCCTGATGGTGAACGGCTCGGCGCGCGTGGTCGGCTGGTTCTCCTCGGTGGTGCGGCTGCTGCAGACCGGGCTTCTCAATCAGTACGCAGTCACCATGCTCTTCGGCGTCATGATCCTCGCATTCTGGTTCCTGCGGCGATAGGCGCGATGCTGCTCTCGCTCGCCATCTGGATCCCGATCGTCGCCGGCGTGCTGGTGCTCGCGGTCGGCGACCGCAATCCGTGGATGCGCTGGATCGCGCTCGCGGGCGCGGTGCTCGGCTTTGTGGTCACGCTGCCCCTGTGGACCGGTTTCAACGCCGCCAGCAGCGCCATGCAGTTCGTCGAGTTCCATCGCTGGATCGAGCGTTTCAACATCAACTACCACCTGGGCATCGACGGCATCTCGCTGCTGTTCGTGCTGCTGAACAGCTTCATCACCATCCTCGTGGTGATCGCCGGCTGGACGGTGATCGAGTCGCGCACGGCGCAGTACTTCGCCGCGTTCCTCATCATGTCCGGGCTGCTGAACGGGGTCTTTTCCGCCCTCGATGCGGTGCTCTTCTATGTCTTCTTCGAAGGCACCCTCATCCCGATGTTCATCATCATCGGCATCTGGGGCGGGCCGAACCGCGTCTATGCGGCGGTGAAGTTCTTCCTCTACACGCTGTTCGGGTCGCTCCTCATGCTGATCGCGATGCTCTACCTCTATAACCAGGCGGGCGGCAGCTTCGCGATCCTCGACTGGCACAAGCTGCCGCTTTCGCTCAGCGTGCAG
The DNA here is from genome assembly GCA_035652275.1 of Burkholderiales bacterium. Classification (GTDB taxonomy): domain Bacteria; phylum Pseudomonadota; class Gammaproteobacteria; order Burkholderiales; family SG8-39; genus SCGC-AG-212-J23. The sequence goes on along the minus strand of DASREB010000231.1, from coordinate 30,831 downwards.
ATCGCGCTGTTCTTCGGTTTCCTGTTCGCCTTCGCCGTGAAGGTGCCGATGTGGCCGGTGCACACCTGGCTCCCGGACGCGCACACCGAGGCGCCGACCGGCGGCTCGGTCGTCCTCGCCGCCATCCTCTTGAAGCTCGGCGCCTATGGCTTCGTGCGCTTTTCGCTGCCGATCCTGCCCGACGCCTCGCGCTACCTGGCGTTCATGATGGTGGCGCTTTCGCTGATCGCGATCGCCTACATCGGCTTCGTCACGCTGGTGCAGACCGACATGAAGCGCCTGATCGCCTACTCCTCGATCTCGCACATGGGCTTCGTCACGCTCGGGTTTTTTGTCTTCAACGCGCTCGGCGTCGAAGGCGGCCTGGTGCAGATGATCTCGCACGGCTTCGTCTCGGCCGCCATGTTCCTGTGCGTGGGCGTGCTCTACGACCGCATGCACACGCGGATGATCGCGGACTACGGCGGCGTGGTGAACACCATGCCGAAATTCGCCACCCTGATGATGGTCTTCGCCATGGCGAACTCCGGACTGCCGGCGACCAGCGGCTTCGTCGGCGAGTTCATGGTGATCATGGGTGCGATGAAGGCCAATTTCTGGATCGCGCTGGTCGCGGCCACCATCGGCATCCTCGGCGCCGCCTATACGCTTTGGATGTACAAGCGCGTGATCTTCGGCGTCGTCGGCAATGACCACGTCGCCAAGCTCACCGACCTCAACTTCCGCGAGGTCATCGTGCTCGGCGTCCTCGCCATCGCGGTCCTCTGGATGGGCGTCTATCCGAAGCCCTTCACCGAGGTGATGCACAGCTCGGTGAACGACCTAATGCGCCACATCGCCGTGCCCAAGCTATGACGCCGCTCGATTACGCGCCAGTGCTCCCCGAGGTGCTGCTGCTGCTCGGCGCCTGCGGGCTGATGATCTTCGACCTGTACGTGAAGCACGAAGGCCGCGGCGCCAGCGCGGTGTTCGCCCAGGTCGTGCTGTATCTCTGTGCGGCGGCGACGCTCTTCGTCGAGTTCGGCACACGGGCGCACCTCTATCTCTTCAACGGCCTGTTCATCGTCGACCATTTCGCGAATCTGTTGAAGATCGTCTGCTACCTCGCGGTGTCGGCGGCCATCGTCTATTCGCGCTCGTATCTCTACGAGCGCGGCATGCTGCGCGGCGAGTTCATGTCGCTGCTCTTGTTCTCGCTCCTCGGCATGATGGTCCTGATCAGCGCCGGCAGCTTCCTCACGGTGTTTCTCGGCCTCGAGCTGATGTCGCTCTGCCTCTATGCCATGGTGGCGCTGAACCGCGATTCGGCGACTTCCACCGAGGCGGCGATGAAGTACTTCGTGCTGGGCGCGCTGTCCTCGGGGTTGCTGCTCTACGGCATGTCGATGATCTACGGCGCGACCGGCACGCTCACCATCACGGATGTCGCGCGCGAAGTGGCGCGCCAGGTCGGCAGCCCCGCCGACCGCACGCTGCTGGTGTTCGGCCTGGTTTTCGTGGTCGCGGGCCTCGCCTTCAAGCTCGGCGTGGTGCCGTTCCACATGTGGATTCCGGACGTCTACCACGGCGCGCCGACCCCCGTGACGCTGATCATCGGCTCGGGGCCGAAGGTGGCGGCCTTTGCCATGGCGGTGCGGCTGCTGGTCAACGCCATGCCGTCGCTCGCGCCGGACTGGCAGCAGATGCTGGCGTTGCTCGCGATCATGTCGATTGCGCTTGGCAACATCACCGCGATCGCGCAATCGAACCTGAAGCGCATGCTCGCCTACTCGGCGATCGCGCACATGGGATTCATGCTGCTCGGGCTGCTCTCGGGCTACGTGGGCGACAACTGGAACAGCCGCAACGACGCCTACAGTGCGTCGCTCTTCTACATGATCGTCTACGCGGTCATGTCGGTCGGCGCTTTCGGCATGCTGATTTATCTCTCCCACGCCGGCTTCGAATGCGAGAACCTGGAAGACCTGCGAGGGCTTAACCGCACGCATCCCTGGTACGCGTTCCTGATGCTGATCATCATGTTCTCGCTCGCCGGGATCCCGCCGACCGCCGGCTTCTACGCCAAGCTCGCCGTGTTCCAGGCGGCGGTGGCGGCCGGGCATGTCTGGCTCGCCGTGGCGGCCGTACTGCTTTCGCTGGTGGGCGCCTTCTACTACCTGCGGGTGGTGAAGCTCATGTATTTCGACGATCCGGTCGCCGCGCAGCCGGTGCGCCCGCAGCCGGTGGGCCGGCTCGTGCTATCGGCGAATGGCCTGTTTCTTCTGCTGCTCGGCATCCTGCCGCAGACGCTGATGGCGATGTGCAAGACAGCGATCGAGCTGCTTTGAAGGATCTCACCGAGGCGTTCATCGCCGGGCAGCTGGTGTTCGACGGCAACCTGCTCAAGGTGCACCGCGATGAGGTGCGCCTGCCGGATGGCTCGCAGGGAGTGCGCGAGTACATACGCCACCCGGGTGCCGTGGCGATCGTGCCGCTGTTTGACGATGGCACGGTGCTGCTCGAGCGCCAGTTCCGCTACCCGCACCGGCGGGAATTCATCGAAGTGCCGGCAGGCAAGCTCGAGCCGAACGAGCCGCATCTTGAGACCGCGAAGCGCGAGCTGCTGGAGGAGACCGGCTACGCTGCGCTCGAGTGGACGCGCCTTGGCGTCATCCATACCGCGATTGCCTACACCAACGAGGGGATCGACCTCTTTCTTGCCCGCAAGCTCGAGAAGCAGCGCGACGCGCAGCTCGATGCCGGCGAATTCGTCGAGACGCTGATCGTGCCGTTCGACCAGGCGCTCGCCATGGTGCACGACGGCCGCATCACGGACGCGAAGAGCGTCGCTGCGCTGCTATGGGTGCAGACCTGGGGCGAGGCTCACCAGTCCATCGGGAAGCCGCGCAGCACGAAGCTGAGATAACCGCCGAGCAGTACCGCGGCCAGTGTCAGCAAGCAGGTGATGCACACCGGCCGCACGACCGGTTGCAGCCGCTCGATTGTCACCAGCACCGCTGGCTTCATCGCCAACCTCCTGACGACGTAGGCAGCAAGCGACGTGCCGCGCGCACGGCGCAGGTGTAGCATTGCGCCGCAACACCCTCAGAGGAGAAAACCATGCGTCGCACCTATTGCGCGGCGGCCGTTGCGCTGGCCTGCGCGGCATACGGCGGAGCCCGCGCCGACGAGACCTGCAACTCGCCGTACATCTCCAAGCTGATCAAAGGGCAGGAAGACTACGTCTACGTTTGGACGCTCGGCGTCGAGGACCTGGGCGACGGCTCGGACAAGCTCGTCACGGTGGACGTCAACCCGAAGTCCAAGACCTACGGCAAGGTCGTTAACACGGTCTCCACCGGCACGCGCGCCGAAGCGCACCACATGGGCTTGACCGACGACCGGCGGCGTATCTGGGCCGGCGGCCTCTCCGAGAACCGCATCTGGGTGTTCGACATTGCGAGCGACCCGGCGAAGCCGAAGCTCGTGCGTACCGTCAGCGATCTCGGCGACAAGTCAGGGTTCCTCGGTCCGCATACCTATTACGCGCTGCCCGGGCGCATGCTGGTGCAGGCGCTCTCCAATACCAAGGACAAGGGTGGCAAGACCGGCATGGCGCTCTATTCGAACGAGGGCAAGTTCCTCGAGGCCAAGCCGATGCCGACTTCGAATGGCGGCGACGGCTACGGCTACGACCTCGCCGTGAATCCGAAGAAGAACGTCCTGCTGACCTCGAGCTTCTCGGGCTACGCCAACTACATGCGCCCGCTTGGCGAGCTGATCAAGGACGGCGAGGCGATGAAGAACTTCGGCAACACCATGGTGGTGTGGGACCTGAAGGCGCTCAAGCCGCAGAAGGTGCTCGCCGTGCCCGGCGCGCCGCTCGAGATCCGCTGGTCGCTTAACCCGAAAGACAACTGGGCGATCACCGCCACCGCGCTCACTTCGAAGCTCTGGCTGGTCAAACAGGATGCCCAGGGCGAGTGGAACGCGAAGGAGGTTGGCGCAATCGGCGATCCGGCCAAGATTCCGCTGCCAGTCGATATCAGCATTGCGCGCGACGGCAAAGGGCTGTGGGTCAACACTTTCATGGATGGCAAGACGCGTTATTTCGACTTGTCCAATCCCGAGGCGCCGAAGCAAACCTACGAGAAAGTGACCGGCAAGCAGGTCAACATGATCTCGCAGAGCTGGGACGGCAAGCGCGTCTACATCACCTCGTCCTTGCTCGCCAACTGGGACAAGGGCGGCGCCGATAACGAGCAGTTCATCCGCGGCTTCGCCTGGAATGGCAAGGAGCTGACGCAGAAGTTCGAGGTCGACTTCACCAAGGAGAAGCTTGGCCGCGCGCACCACATGAAGCTCGGCTCCAAGGCGCTGCAGGCGCAGGCGAAGGGCGGGTGAGGGCGCTCGCCGGTGTGGCGGCACTCAGTGTCGCGGCGGTCATTCTCATTGCCGCGCCGGCGGCGGCGCACCACGTCGAGCTGCTGCCGAAACTTGAATTCGTGCCGCCGGCGCCGGGCACCTACGTCCTGCACCACATCAAGCCCGCGCCGGACGGCACGGTGCTCGGCGTCGATGGGCGCGCGGCGCCGCTCTCGCGCTACACGCGCGGCAGCATCACGCTCCTCGGCTTCATCTACACCACCTGCAGCGATCCGGACGGCTGCCCGCTCGCCTATCGCGTGTTCGACGCGCTGAAGGAGACCTGCACCACGCGCGCCGAGCTGCATGGCAAAGTCCGCTTCGTCACGCTGTCGTTCGATCCGGCGCGCGACACGCCGCAGGTGATGAAGCACTATGCCGGCAGCCGCGCGGTGGAGAAGGAGAACGGCCTGCGCTGGTATTTCCTCACCACGCGCTCGTCGCGCGAGCTGATGCCGCTCGTCGAGGGCTTCGGTCAGGATGTGCGCGTCACGCACCATGGCCGCGAGCTGTCGCACGTGCTGAAGGTGTTCCTCATCGACCGCGGCGGCGACGTGCGCGAGATTTACAGCTCGCAGTTTCTCCACCCGGAAGTCGTGCTGAACGATATACAGACGCTGCTCCTGGAAGACCGCTAGCCCCTTTTGGGGGAACGGAACTTGCGGGCTCCTCCGGACTGAAGGAGGAATTCCCATGAGACCGTACAGGCTTTCCCTTATCGCCGCGGCTTTCACCGCTACCGGCTGCGTGTCCGTCGCGCCGCCGGATAACACGTACGCCTTTCGGCCGGGCACTGGCACGGTGCAAAGCGCGCAGGAGGCGCGCGTTGCCATCCCGGGCGGCACGGCGCCCAGGACGCCATTGCAGGACCTGGCGAAGCCGCGCTGGATCGACGGCTATCAGCTCGCGCTGCGCATGGACGACGGCACGACACAGGCCATCACGCAGGACAGCAGCGAGTTTCACGCCGGTGACCGCGTGCAGGTGACGCCCGAGGGTCGCATGCTTAAGCTTCCGGCCGCGCAATCGAGCGCGCCGCAATCGAGCGCGCCGCTCGCAGTGCGCGCCGGGGGCGGCACGGTGCAGTCGGTCGCGGGCGGGAGCGTCTCCGCCGCGGCGGGTGCGAGCTCGTCTACGCCGCAAACGGTGACGCTGCGCATGGATGACGGCACCACACAGGTGCTGTCAGTGCAGGGCATTACGCTGCAGCCCGGCGACCGCGTCAGCATCACGTCCGATGGGCGGCTGTTGAAGACCTAGCGGCGCTCGGCGGCCTCAGGCCGCCTGGGCTACGATGCGGCGATGAGCTCGCCGCAATTGCGCAGGCAGGATCGGCTGCTGGCGGACGCCGAGGCCCGTGAGCTGATTGCGCGCGCCTACTGTGGGCGACTCGCGACCGTCAGCGCCGACGGCTCGCCGTACATCGTGCCGTTGCTGCACGTCTTCCCCGCGGACGAGCTCATGGTGCACAACGCGGCCGCCCGCGGCCATTTGCGCCAGAACGTCGAGCGCGATGCGCGTGTCTGCTACGAGGTCGATGAGCCCGTGAAGGTGTTCGACTACGGGCGCTTCGAGTGCGACACGGGCCTCGCCTACCGCAGCGCAATCGCCTATGGCCGCATCCGCATCGTCGTTGACCGCGCGGCGAAGAGCCGCTTCTTCGATGCGTTGCTGACGAAATACGGTACCGGTACGCCGGGCCGGCCAAAGGGCTTCTATCCGCGGCTGGATGAAGTGACGGTGTACGCGATCGCGGTGGAGCGCATCGCCGGCAAGCACTGTCCGCTGCCGCCGCTCGCCGAGCAGTGGCCGGCGCTCGACCGCACCAAGTCGCCGAACGCCCGGCCTTCGCGCTGAAGGTCGCTACCTATAACGTCAACGGCATCGCCCGCCGGCTGCCGCGGCTGCTGGAATGGCTCAGGCAGACGAGCCCCGACGTCGTCTGCCTGCAGGAGATCAAGACCACCGATGAGAAATGTCCGGCACGAGTGCTGGAAGAAGCCGGCTATGGCTCGCTCTGGCACGGCCAGCGCTCGCACCACGGCGTGGCGATCCTCGCGAAAGGCGAGCGGCCGGTAGAGATCCGCCGCGGCTTACTGGGCGACGACGCGGACCGGCAGGCTCGATACCTCGAGGCCGAAGTAAAGGGCTTGGTCGTCGCATCGGTCTACCTGCCGAACGGCAATCCGCAACCTGGACCGAAGTTCGACTACAAGCTCGCCTGGTTCGAGCGCTTCAACGCGCACGCGCACGCCTTGCTTCATTCCAGGAAGCCGGTCGTGCTCGCCGGCGACCTCAACGTGGTGCCGACCAAGGCCGACATTTACAACGAATGGCTATGGCGCCTCGACGCCGTGGTGCAGCCCGAGACACGCGCGGCGTTTCGCAGGCTGCTCGAGCAGGGCTGGATTGATGCAACGCGTCATTTCCATCCTGAAGAGCGCGTCTATACGTTCTGGGTGAATGACGCGGCATTCCGGCGCAATGCCGGCTTCCGCATGGATTTCCTGATGCTCACACCCAGCCTCGCGGCGCAGCTCAGCGACACGGGCGTCGACAGCGCCGAGCGCGCCAAGGACCGGGCGAGCGATCACGCGCCCGTCTGGGTGCGCTTGCGGACGGATGCGCCTTAGCGAGGGGGCACTACAGAAACGAAAAGCCCGCTTGCGCGGGCTCCGTACTTACTTCTTCTTGCCCTTCTTAGCCTTCTTGCGCTTTGCCACTTGCATCTCCCTTGAAGAGTTGAATGGCGCAACTGCGACGCGAGTGTGACGTGCTTCGTGTGCGCATGTCAAATCGGCAAACGCCATTTCGGCGTGTTCGAGCGTCCGTTGTCGCGCAATTACACTCGTTCAAGCACCACATCGAGCGCATCGCGAGCGGCTGCTACTTCTTCGCCTGACGGGCGAGGCGGACCTTGGCGACGAGGTTCTGCAACAGCTGCGCGATCATCTTCCGGCTGGTCTCGTCGGTCAGGTTGCCCTTGTCGTCGAAGCGCTGATGGGCGGTGGCGATTGCCACTTCCGGCTGCACCACAGCCTCCATGTTGAGGAACACGAACGACTGGCGCAGCTGGTACTGGGCACGCAGGCCGCCCGCCGACCCTACCGCCGCGCTCATGATGGCGACCGGCTTGCCGCTCCACGCGCTGTCGCCATAGGGGCGCGAGGCGCAATCGATGGCGTTCTTCAGCACGCCCGGCAAGCCGTAGTTGTACTCGGCAGTGGAGAAGAAAATCGCGTCGGCGGCGCGGATCTTCTGCTTGAAGTCGCTGACCTTCGGCGTCGGGTTCTTCTCATCGTCCTGATTGAAAAGCGGCAGGCCGGCGATGTCGTAGATCTCCAGGCGCGCGCCTTCGGGGCAGAGCGCCTGCGCCGCGCGCAACGCCGCCTTGTTGTACGAGTCTTTCCGGAGACTGCCTGCGATGCCGAGGATCGTGATCTGCTCTGCCATGGGACCTCCAGGGAAGGAAACGGGCCGTAATCGTGCGCGCCGGCGCCGACATCGATTACAGCCGTAATTGCAGCCAGGCGGGCCCGGGTCGCTCGGCTCCTTGCGGCAAATGCGCGCCGTCCGTCGGGTCACTCCGCTTTCATACCGCGCTCTTTCACGACGTGTGCCCACTTCTTCTGCTCGCTCTCCATGTGTGCGGTCGCCTGCTCGGGCGTGCTGCCGATGACGCTCAGCCCGCGCTCCTCCCAAAACTTCACCTGGTCCGGGGCGGCGAGGATCTTACGAATGTGCGAATTCAGCGTGTCGACCACCGCCCGCGGCGTGCCCTTGGGCGCGGCGACCACGTACCAGGTATCGAACTCGTAGCCCGGCACGCCCGCCTCGGCGACCGTCGGGAGCTCCGGCATGGCGGAAATGCGCTTCGCGCCCGTCACCGCCAAGGCGCGCATCCGGCCGGCTTTCACATAGCCGATCTCCTGCGAGATGCTGCCGAACGTCGCCGCCACCTCGCCGGCGATGAGCGCTTGGTCCGCCGGACCGCCGCCCTTGTACTGCACCGCGACTATGTTGACGCCCGCGAGGAGGTTGAAAAGCTCGCCGGCGATGTGCGGATTGGTGCCGACGCCGGCGGCGGAATAATAGAGCTGGCCGGGTTTCGCCTTGGCGAGGGCGATGAGCTCCTGGATCGAGTGTGCCGGCACGGACGGGTGCACCGTAACGAACGAAGCCGCCGAGGCGACAAGCGAGATCGAAACGAAATCCCGCAGCGGGTCGTACGCCACCCGCGGCATCAGGAACTGGTTGGTGACGAACGGGAGGGTGTTGATAAGGAGCGTGTAGCCGTCCGGTGGCGAGTTCATCACCACCTCGGTGCCGATAACCCCGGACGCGCCCGAGCGGTTGTCCACCACGACCTGCTGGCCGAGACTTTCCGAGAGCTTCGCCGCGAGCAGCCGGCCGACGACATCGACGCTGCCGCCGGGCGGGAACGGCGAAACCAGACGTATCGCCTTCGAGGGGTAGGTTTGCGCAAACGCCGGCAGAGCGACCGATGCCAGCATGACGGTCAACGCAGTTACGAAGCGACACAGCCTGTCCATGATGGTCCTCGATTAAAGATCGGCTAGCGAATGCCCAGCTCGGCGCTCATGCGCGCCACCAGCGCCTTTAGCGCGGCGACGTCGCTATCGAGCCGCGCGACCTTTGCCTTGAGGGCCGCGATCTCTCCCAGCGACGGCGGCTCCTGCGGGGTCCTTGCCTCGCCAGCCGAGGCCTCGATTTTGGGAGTGCCGCTTAGCAAATGCGCCCAGCGGTTCTCGCGCGCACCGGGCAGGCGAGGAAGCTGGAGGACGAGTGGCCCCGCCGGCCGGCCGGCGAGCTCCTCAAGGAAACCCTCCACCGCTGAAATGTCGGCGAACTTATGCAGTCGCTCGCTATTGATGCGCAGCTCGCCCGCGGTCTGCGGGCCGCGCAGCATCAGCACCGTCAGGAGCGCCGCCGCCTGTGAGGGAATCTGCAGCACGCGCTCAAAGTTATGTGAATAGCGCGCGACGCGTCCCCCGCTCGACTCGATGACGAGGTTGGCGCTCCTCAGGCTGTCGAGCGCGGCCTGCACTTCCGCCTCCGTCACCTCCATCACCGGCATGCGGCTCGACTTCTGATTGCAGCCGGCCACCAGCGCATTCAGCGTGAGCGGGTAGGTGTCCGGAACGGTGTGCTGCTTCTCGACGAGCGTGCCGAGCACGCGTGTTTCCAACAGCGATAGCGTGGGTACGGGATTGGACATGCTGCAGTCTAGTTGGGGTTTGGATAACCACCTAGCTTCACCGGTGGTCAGCAGACGGCTGACGCGTGAGTTCGTCTAGGCGGGAAACAGGTGCTTAGCGGGTATCGAGCAGCCGATCCGCCGAAACGGCTAAGAGCAGGTGTCCGCTCTTGGCGAAGCAGACGTTATTGATCTTCCCGAGCTAGCCGCAGATGCCGACGTAGCCGCAGGCGGTGCAGTAGTCGCAGCCGTCCTTGCGGATCAGCGTGCTGTTGCCGCACTCGGGGCACGGGCTGCCTGCGAGCACCGGCGTGGCGCGCTCGCCCGGTGTCTCGAGGATGCCCATCTGCGTGCGCGGCAGGCCTTCCTCGTCGAGGATGCCCAGCATGGCGTAGCGGTGCACGATGAGGCGCGCGAGGTAGGCGACGGTCGACGGGAAGGTCTGCTGCTTGCGGCTGCCGGGCACGAACGCCATGAAGTCTCCGAGCGGCTCGGGGAAGTCGAGGAGCTTGCGAAGCTTCATGCCGATCCAGGCGGGGTCGAGCACGCGCATGTCGAGCGAGAGCAGCTTGCACAGGCCGTCGAGCGGCCGCGGATATTCGCCTGAGAGCCAGAGCGAATACGGGCGGGTGACGCCGTCGGGCAAGGTGATTTCCTTCAGGCCGAGGACGAAGTCGTCGTTGGTGCGCGGGTTGAGGACGTCGACGGTCCAGGAGATGGTGCCGTCGGTGCCGGTTTTCGGTTCCTTGAGCGCGAACATCGCGTCCATCAGCGGTGAAGAGCCGGCTTCCTGCGCGAGCTTGAACTGCTCATCGCCGAGGCCCGCATTCAATTGCTCGACGCGCCAGCGCACGATCTGCGCGAAGGCTGACACGATCGACGGCATGCGCTTCTTCTCGCCGCGCGGCGGGAAGGGCATCTCGAAGGCGTCGTCGCCGCGTGTCTTGGCGAGCGTCTCCAGCTTGAGCTTCAGCCAGTCGCGATCGTTCGCGCGCATGTCCATCGACAGCGTCTTGGCGAGCGCGCCGAGACCGCGGGGCTGCTCGCTGCCGTTGACCCAGACTTCGAACGGGTGCGGCGTGCCGTTCTCGATGTGGCCGACGAACACGGCGAAGCGGTAGTGCGGGTGCTCAACCATGTAGGTCCACGCCGGATTGCCGCCCGCGAGATCGGGGCGGCCCGGCCAGCGCAGCGAGGCGAGCACCGGTGCCGGGACCGACTTCACTGTCAGCCGCCGGTTTACGTCGTCGTGCACGAAGTCTTGCGGAGCGCTGCCTACCGATAGCACCGAGCCGAGCACCTTGTTCGGCCGGTAGGTGGCGAGGCCTTTCAGGCCTGACTTCCAGGCGTGGAGATACAGGTCCTGGAATTCGCCGTACGGATAGTCCTCCGGCACGTTGACGGTCTTCGAGATGCTGGTGTCGATGTATGGCGCGACGGCGGCGACCATCTGCTCGTGGGCACGCGCGGTGAGCTCGAGCGCGGTGACGAAGTACGGCGGCAAGGCATCGGTGTCGCCGCCCATCGTCTTGTAGCGGCGCCAGGCGTGGTCCTCGACCGGGAATTCCTTGAGCGTGCCGTCCGCCATGCGCTTCTTGCGCGTGTAGGTCCAGGAGAACGGCGGCTCGATGCCGTTCGAGGCGTTGTCGGCGAACGCCAGGCTGATAGTGCCGGTGGGCGCGATCGAGAGCAGATGAGAGTTGCGCAGTCCGTGCTGCTTGATCAATTGCTTGAGCGCCGCGGGCAGGCGCGTGGCGAAGCTCGTGCCGGAGAGATAAAGATCGGCGTTGAAGAGCGGGAAGGCGCCGCGCTCGCGCGCCAGTTCCACTGAACCCCGGAAAGCGGCGTCGCGCATTGCTTCGGAGATGGTGGCAGCCATGCGGCGCGCCTCATCCGTGTCGTAGCGCAGCCGCAGCATGATGAGCGCGTCGCCAAGGCCGGTGAAGCCAAGGCCGACGCGGCGCTTCGCCATCGCTTCCTGGCGCTGCTGCTCGAGCGGCCAGGCGGTGACTTCCAGCACGTTGTCGAGCATGCGGATCGCGACTTCCACCGTTTTCGCGAAGTGCTCGAAATCGAAGCGTGCGCGCTCAGTGAAGGGTTCGGTGACGTAGCGCGTGAGGTCGATCGAGCCGAGGCAGCAGCAGCCGTACGGCGGCAGCGGCTGCTCGGCGCAGGGGTTGGTCGCCTCGATGGTCTCGCAATAGTTGAGGTTGTTGTCGCGGTTGATGCGGTCGAGGAACAGGATCCCCGGCTCGGCGTGGTCGTAGGTCGAGCGCATCACCTGGTCCCACAGCTCGCGCGCTCTGATCTTGCGGTAGACCCAAAGGCCGTCGGCGCGCTGGTAGGTTTCCTCGCCGGGCCAGGGCTTCGCCTTGTGCACGAGCTCGAACGGCTGATCTTTCTCCACCGCCAGCATGAACTCGTCGGTGACGCCAACCGAGATGTTGAAGTTCGCAAGGTCACCCGAATCCTTGGCGTGGATGAATTCTTCGACGTCCGGGTGGTCGCAGCGCAGCACGCCCATCTGCGCGCCGCGACGCGAGCCTGCCGATTCCACGGTCTCGCACGAGCGGTCGAAGACGCGCATGTAGGACACCGGGCCGCTCGCGCGCGAGCGTGTGCCCTTAACCTCCGCGCCTTTCGGGCGGATGGCGGAGAAGTCGTAGCCGACGCCGCCGCCGCGGCGCATGGTCTCAGCCGCTTCCAAGAGCGCGGTGTAGATGCCCGGGCGGCCATCGACCACTTCGGAGATCGAGTCGCCGACCGGCTGCACGAAGCAATTGATGAGCGTCGCCTGGAGCTGCACGCCGGCGGCGGAATTGATGCGGCCGGCAGGAATAAAGCCGTCGACCTGCGCCTGCAGGAAGCGGCGCTCCCAGTGGGCGCGGCGGTCCTCCGGCTCGACCTGGGCCAGCGCGCGCGCCACGCGGCGGCGCACTTCCTCGATGCTGGCTTCGTTGCCTTTGGCGTACTTCTCGAGCAGGGTGTCCCGGCAGATCTCCTGCGCGGGCGCGGTGGCGACAGTGGTGTCCATTACTGGATGATTGTACAGTATGGGCCGGCGGCGGCGAGGCCGGCGCGGAGTCGAAATTATCCCGCCAGGGCGGGTTGTTCGTCGGCTTCCTGCTCGGCTTCCTGCCGCGCCGCCTTCAGCAGGTCGGCCACATCGGAGTGCCCCATGCGCAGCGCCAGCTCCACCGCGGTATCGCCTTCCTTGGTGGTCATCGCCGGGTTGGCGTCGTTGCGCAGCAGGAGCTCGATCATCGCGGGGTTGCCTTTCATGGCGGCGTAGGCGAGCGGCGTATAGCCGTTGTCGTGATGCATGTTCGGGTCGAAGTTCATGCCGAGCACCTTCTTCGCGTACACCACGTTGTTCTTCTCGATGGCATAGAAGAGAGCGCGGATGCCTTCGGCGCTTTTCTGGCGCGGCCGCGGCTCGAGGCCGGTCGGCAGCAGCTTCACCACGTAGTTGATCAGGCCGACGCCGATCAGCGCCACCAGCGCGAGGATGATCGGCACGCGCGAGATGTTGAGGCCCTCGGCGATCTGCTCCGGCATGTTGGCGCCGGCGATCAGCAGCACCACGGCGACGAACAGGCCGAACTTGAGGTAGAGAAAAAGGCCGATGATCACCGCGATGCCGAGCACCGCGATCAGCGTATTGTGCGAGATGCCGAGCGAGTCTTCGACATACTCGTGCGGCAGATTGGCGAGCACCGCGGTGATCGTGATGAGGCCCATCAGGATCAGCTCGCGAATGCGCAGCTTGGTCAGAAAATCGAGCTGCTCCTTCCCCACGACCATGCTTCTTCCCCCTTATGCTGCCGCATTGTCCGGGTTTGCGCCGGGCCCTTCAAGCTAAAATTGCCCGCGCATGTCCAAGGCCTTCGTCAGAGAAGACGCCGACGCGGACGACGAGATCGAAGGTGCCGCGCCGCCGGCGCCCGCGGGAAAAAATTACATCACGCCGGAAGGTTTCGCTCGCCTGCAGGCGGAGAAGAAGCAGCTGCTGGAAGTCGAGCGTCCTCAAGTCGTGAAGGTCGTCGCCTGGGCGGCGTCGCTCGGCGATCGCTCCGAGAACGCGGACTATCTCTACGGCAAGAAGCGCCTGCGCGAGATCGACCGGCGCGTGCGCTTCCTGATCAAGCGGCTGGAAGCCGCGCAGATCGTGCATTCATCGGGGCGCGACACCGACCAGGTGTTCTTCGGCGCGCAGGTGCGCGTCACCGGCGCCGCCGGCGAGCGCACCGTGCGCATCGTCGGCGTCGACGAGGTCGATCCGAAGCGCGGCGACGTGTCGTGGGTCTCGCCCATCGCCAAGGCGCTCCTCAAGGCGCGCGAGGGCGACAGCGTGGTGCTGCGCACGCCCGCGGGCGAAGAGAAGCTCGACATTCTGGAGGTGAGCTATCCATGAGCTGGCTCAAGGAATTTCGCGAATTCGCGATCAAGGGCAACGTGGTGGATCTCGCGGTGGGCGTGATCATCGGCACCGCGTTCGGCAAGATCGTCTCGTCGCTGGTCGCCGACATCATCATGCCGCTGATCGGTGCGCTGATCGGCGGCATCAACTACGAGGACCTGGTCGTCGAGATCGGCGACGCGCAGGTGACCTACGGCAAGTTCATTCAGAACGTGATCGACTTCGTGGTGATTGCCCTGGTCATCTTCCTGCTGGTGAAGGCGATCAACCATTTCCGGCGCCAGGAAGAGAAGGAGCCGAAGAGCGCACCGCCGTCGCGGCAGGAACAGCTGCTCGAAGAAATCCGCGACCTGCTGAAGCGCAAATAATTCGCGGCCAGGGCCCCGAATTATTTCTTGAAATCGCCGGCGGCGATGAGCGAGAGCTTCGCGGGATCGATGTACTTGGCGAGCGCGGCGTTGACCTGCGCCGGCGTGAGCGCGGCGATTTTCGACTCCAGGTCGGCATCCCAGGCGAAGGTGCGGCCGAGAAACAAGTACGAGGTGATGCGGCTGGCGAGCGCGCGGTCCTGGGTGCGCGCGAGACGCCGCTGCTCGAGCAGCCCCTTCTTGCCGGCGTCGAGCTCCTGGGCAGTGAAGCCGCCCTTCACCGCGCGCGCGATTTCCTCGCGGATCGCGGTCTCGACGCGGCTGCGGTTTTGCGGCGCGAAGATCGCCGAGAGGCGGAACCAGGCGGATTCATCGAGCGGGCTCGCGCCGTAGCTCGAGCCGGTGCTGTAGGAGAGGCCTTCTTTCTCGCGCACGCGCTCGGCAAGGCGCGAGCTCGAGGTACCGCCGAGCAGATAGTTGGCGAGCAGCATCGCCGGGAAATCGGGATGGTCGTCGCGCATCGCGACGTTCTCGCCGCCGCGCAGCACGGCATTTGCCTTGTCGGGCGTGATCACCTGATCATCGAGCGCCGGGCTATCGAAGTAGCGGTACGGCACGCGCGTAAACGGGTAGGGCGAGCGCCACGGACCGAAGAGCTCGTCCACCGCGCGCGCCACCGCTTCGGGCTCGAATTCGCCGACGGCGGAAAAGTCGGCGCCCGTGGCGCCGATCAGCTCGCGATAGCAGCTCTCGGCGTCCTTGAGCGTGGTCTTGCGGATCCAGGAGATGCGCTCCTGGATGGTCGGCGTGTAGTTGCGGTGGCCGACCGGGTAGCGCTCGAGGTGGCGCGAGAGCCGCACCTCGGCGTTGGCCCCCGGGTCGGAGAGCTGCGCCTGCGTGCCGGTGAGCGCGGCGCGCTTCAGCTCCTCGAACTCGGAGGCGGGGAAGGACGGCTCGCGCAGCGCTTCGGCGACGAGCGCGAGCGCCGGCAGCAGGTTCTCGCTGCGCACTTCGACGCTTGCCCCTTCCGCGCCCACCGAGACGCGCGCGTTCAGCTTGTCGAAGGCTTCCTTGAGCTCGGCGCGCGTGTGCTTCTTCGTGCCGCGCAGGAGCATCTCGCCGGCGAAGTCGCACGCCACTTCGCGGTTCATCAGCGACTTTTCGTCCCCCCAATGCAGCGCGAGATGCGCCACCACGCGGCTGCCACGCGTCTGCTTCGGCAGCAGCGCGAGCTTGATGCCGTTCGCCGCGGTACGCCGTATGAGGCGCGATTCGATGTTCTGTGGCGACGGGTCGAACGCTTCACCGAGGCTCACGCGCTCGCCGCCCTGGTAGTCCTTCAGCTCCGCCGCGACGTCCGGCACCGGCGGGATCTCGGCGCGCTCGGGTCGCTCGCTCGGCACGAAGGTGCCGACCACGCGGTTGGCGCGCTTGAGATAGTGATCGGCGACGCGCTGCACGTCCGCCACCGTGACCTTCTTCAGCTGGTCGCGGTACAGATAAAAAAGCCGCCAGTCGCCGATCGCCGCGTTCTCCGACAGCGCGCGCAGCAGTTGCCCGCTGTCGAGCTGCGCGCGCTCGATGTCATTCAGCAGGCGCGTGCGCGCGCGCTCGACCTCGTCTGCGGTGATCTTGTTGCGCCCGACGTCTTCCAGCACGCCGAGCAGCGCCTGGCGGGCCTTCGCGAGGTCCATGTCGAGCGAGAGCTGCGCGCCGAAGTACATGTAGCCTGGATCGTGCAGCTGGCGTTCCGCGCCCCAGGTGCTGGAGGCGATGCCTTTCTGCACCAGCGCCCGATGCAGCCGTCCGGTCGGTGTGTCGCCGAGGATCTGCACCAGCACGTCGAGCGCCGGGTAGTCGGGGTGGCTGCCGGCCATCGCGCGGTAGAGCGCCACCACGATCTGCTGGTCGCCGACGCGCTCGAGCGTGACATCGCGCTCGCCGTCCTGCGTCGGCTCGTCGGTATAGAAAGTCGGCAGGGTGCGCGCCGGCTTCGGGATGGCGCCGAAGCGCTGCGCCACACGCTCGAGCGCACGTGGCTCGTCGAAGTGGCCGGCGATCAGCAGCACGGCGTTGTCGGGCTGGTACCAGGTGCGATAGAAAGCCTGCAGCTTCTCGATCGGCACCTTCTCGATGTCGGCACGCTCGCCGATGATCGGGTTGCCGTAGTTGTGCCAGACGAAGGCGAGCTGCTGCACGCGCTGGAAGAGCACCGTGCCGGGATTGTTCTCGCCGAGCTCGAACTCGTTGCGCACCACCGTCATCTCGCTGTCCAGGTCCTGGCGCGAGACGCGCGAATGCACCATGCGGTCGGCCTCCATGGCGAGCGCCCAGTCGAGGTTGTCCTCGCTCGCCGACAGCGTCTCGAAGTAGGTGGTGCGGTCGTTCGAGGTGGTGCCGTTCCAGCGCGCGCCGCGCCGCGTGAGCTCGCCCTTGATGTCCGGGAAATTCGCCGAACCCTTGAACAGCATGTGCTCCAGCAGATGCGCCATGCCCTTCTCGCCGTAATCCTCGTGGCGCGAGCCGACGAGGTACACGATGTGCACGGTGATCGTGTCGACGCTCGGGTCGGGGATGGTGAGCACCTTGAGGCCGTTCGGCAGCCGGTACTCGCTCACGCCCTCGATGGAGACGACCGCCGCCGGCTTGGCGGGCGGCGCGTCATTGCGCGGCGTCGGGGCGGCGCAGGCGACGAGCGCGAGCGCCGCTGCGACAGCAAACCGTCTCAAGTTATTTCTCGGCGCGCTGCTCGCGGATGCACGCTCTCAGCTCCTCGCCGCGCTTGTCCTTGCAGGCTTCGCGGATACGCGCGCGGCGCGCGAGGCGCGCCTGGCCTTCGGCCTCGCAGCGCGAGGCGTCCTTCGTCTGGGCGCACATCTCTTTCATCATGCATTCGTCGTGATCGGCGCCGCGCTTGCCCTCGCACGCGGTGCGCGCACTGCGCGCGGTGTCCTTCATCTTGGCGACGCGCTCTTCGCAGGCCTTGGGATCCTTTTGCTGCGCGCACATCTCCTTCAGCATGCAGTCGCGGTACTCGGCGCCGCTCTGGCCGGCGCAGGCCTTCTCGGCCTGCGCGCGCTCGGCGCGCATCTTGTCGCGGCGCTGCTCGCAGGCCTTGGGATTCTTCGCCTGCGAGCAGTCCAAGCGCGGGCCTTCCTGCGCGTGCGAGCTCGGCGCGCCCGCTGCGAGCAGCGCGCCGATGAGCGCGAACGCCAGCTTCACCCGAGCTGCTTCAGCAGGGTGGCGGCGTCCGACACCTCGAACTTGCCGGGCGCTTCGACGTTCAGCTGCTTGACGACGCCGTTGTCGACCAGCATCGAGAAGCGCTGCATGCGCGTACCCATGCCGCGCGCATTGAGGTCCAGCTCGAGGCCGAGTTTGCGGGTCCAGTCGGCCGAGCCGTCGGCGAGGAAGCGGATCTTGCCGAGCGCCTTCTGGTCGCGGCCCCAATGGGCCATCACAAAGGCGTCGTTGGTGGCGAGGCACCAGACTTCGTTGACGCCTTTCTTCTTCAGCTGGTCCATGTTCTGCACATAGCTCGGCACGTGCTTTGCCGAGCAGGTGGGCGTGTACGCACCCGGCAGGCCGAAGATCGCGATCTTCTTGCCTTTCACCGCATCCGCCACGTGGACTTCCTTCGGCGGCATCGCGCATTGCGTGCCGCTGTCGAATTCGGTGGATTCCATCAGCTTGCCGTCAGGCAGGCGGTCGCCAACCTTGATGGTCATTGCAGGCGCTCCTTTAAGGTGTCGCAGTGGGGAACGAGAATAATACTTCGATGGCGCGCGGCGAGCGAGTCTTGGAAGGCGAACTGCTCGCCCCGGAGAGTGACGAGCAGCGCGCGGTGCGCGAGCGGCTTAAATTTCTCGCATGGCTGCTTGACAGCTCGATTCCGATTCCGGGGACGCCCTTCACCGTGGGGCTCGATGCCATCGTCGGGCTATTCCCGTTCATCGGCGACCTGATCGGCGTGCTGGTGTCGAGCTACATCGTCGCCGAGGCGAACCGGCTCGGCGTCGGCCGCGCGGTGCTCGCGCGCATGGCGTTCAACGTTGCCGTGGAAGGAGTCATCGGCATCGTGCCGCTCTTCGGCGATATTTTCGACGCCGGCTGGAAAGCGAACCAGCGCAACGTGCGACTGCTCGATGCCTGGGCCGAGCGGCCGCATGAAACACGCCGCGCCAGCCGCTTATTCCTCGCGCTCCTCACCACGGGATTGCTGGCGCTCGCCGCGTTAAGCGGCTGGCTGCTTTATCTGCTCCTCGCCGCGCTCTTCGGCTAGCATGCGCGCCATGTCGTGGTTACGCCCGCTCGCGATGCTCGCCGCGCTCGGCGCGCTCGCCATGCTCGCGCTCTCCGGGCCGCTCGTGCGCTTCGACATCTGGTCGTATCGCACCGGCCTCAGCGTGTTTCGCTGGAGCACCTACGCCGCGATCGCGGCCAGCGTGCTCGCGCTCATCGCGCTCCTCGTGCCGTCGGTGCGCGCCCGCGGCGCCGGGCTGGCGATCATCGCACTCGTGCTGGGGCTCGCCGCGCTATATCCGCCGCTCGCCTTCCTGCAGCGGGCACGCGCGGTGCCGCCGATCAACGACATCACTACCGACACCGAGAATCCGCCGCTCTACATGACCGCGACACGGGCCTATCCCGGCGCCGAATTCGCACGCCGGCAGCATGCTGCCTATCCGGACATCCTGCCGCGTACGCTGCCCCTCGCGCCGCGCGAGGCCTACGCGCATGCGCTCGCGACGGCGGAGGCGATGGGCTGGGAGGTCGTCGGGCGCGATGCCGCCGCCGGCACCATCGAGGCAGTCGACACGACCAAGTGGTTTGGCTTCAAGGACGATATCGCGATCCGCGTGAGTGCCGCGGACACGGGCAGCCGCCTCGACATCCGCTCGAAATCGCGCGTCGGCCGGAGCGACCTCGGCACTAATGCACAGCGCATCCGCGCCTACCTCCAGCAGCTAAAGTGATTTCGGGTTAGGCTAGGGAAAAATAGGCTGCCGGAGGCAAGCCATGGACAGAACCAAGATTCTCGTCGCCCTAGCCCTCGTCGTTGTTGTCGCTGCCGGTGCCTGGTACTTCTACTTCGACGACAGCGGCACACCAGCACCTGCGCCCAAAAAGCTCGCGTCGCTGCCGCCTAAGCCTGCGGCGCCCAAGCCCGCGCCGCAGCCGGTAGCGGCAACCCCGCAGGCGCCGGCAACGGTGCAGCCGGTTGCCGATACGGCAAAGCCCGCTGCTGAAGCGCCAAAGCCCGCGGCCGAAGCGCCGAAGCCGACCGAGACGCCAAAGCCGGTGGTGGAGGCGCCGAAGTCCGCGCCATCAGTCGCGAGCGCGCCGAAGTCGCGGAAATTTACCCAGCGCCGCTTCGAGGACGCGCGTCACTGCCTCGACAAGGAAACGAACACCGAAGTGATCAAGTGCGCAGAAGCGTATCTTTAGAGCCGGGCATGCCGCCGCCCGTGAGATCCATCGGCACGTAGAAGTCGCTCCTGCCGCGGCGCACGAGCAGCGAAAGGCTGCCGCCGGCCTGCGACGCGACAAGGCGCGTGAAGTCGTCGATGCTGTGCAGCCGCTGCTGGTTCACCGCGTAGATGATGTCGCCGACGCGCAGCCCCGCGCGCTCGGCAACCGTCCCCACGCGCACCACCGCAAGCCCGTAGGCGAGGCCGCTCGAGCGCAGCACGGCTGCCGGCATCTCGCGCAGGCTTAAGCCGAGCGTCGCCGGACTCTCGATCGTCACCTCGCGGAGCGGCCCCTGCCCCGCATCGCATGCGGCCAGCGCGAGGCAAAGGGCGGTGATTAGCACTCGCATCGCTGCGATAGCAGCAAAACTCGAACCTGCTCTCGATGGGACTGTCGCTTGCTCGCAGCACCCGCATCCATCGTCAGGAGGTCCTTCATGGCAACTGCGGTCAATCCCTATCACGAGCGCCGCACGGCCGAGCGCCGCCGCATCGCTTATCCCGGCCTTTTCAGCGCCGAGGGCATGCGCGTCTCCTGGGGCGGCATCTTCGGCGGCGTGCTGGTCGCGGTAGGGCTGCTGCTCCTGCTCGCGGCGCTCGGCGTTGCAGTCGGCATCAGCGCGCTCGACCCGTCGCAGACCGAAGTCTCCAAGGTCGGGGCGGGCGCCGGCATCTGGGCCGGCGTGTCGCTGCTGCTCGCGCTTTTCATCGGCGGCTTCGTCTCGACGCGCATCGGCGCGACGCACGATGCGAGCACCGGGTTCTTCGCCGGCTTTCTCGTATGGGTGGTCTCGCTGCTGCTGGTCGCCTATTTGGCGGCGAGCGGCGTGAGCTCACTCGCGGGCGGCGCGTTCAGCCTGATGGGCGGAGCGCAGGGCGTTGCCCGGGAAGTGCAGCAGAAGGCGCAGGACATCCAGCAGAACATGCCGCAGCTGCAGCAGAAGGCGCAGGAGGTGAAGCCGCAGGCGACGCGCGCCGCGTGGGCGACGTTCGGTGCGTTGATCCTGTCGCTCGCAGCGGCGGTGATTGGCGCTGCTGCCGGACGCCGGCGCGCACCGCGGGCGTCGACGAGGTAGCGCTAGCCGAGCTCGAGCGGTACGTAGAGCGACGCGTCGCCGCGGCGCACCAGCAGGGCGACCATGCCACCCTTCGGGTGCGCCGCAAGCAGCCGCTCGAACTCGCGGCGGTTGGCGAAGTGCCGCTGATTCACGCCGACGATGACATCGCCCGGAAGGATGGCGCTTCCCGGTCCTGAGCGCTGCGCCACGTCGACCACCAGCAGGCCGTAGTCAAGGCCAAGCGCGCTGCGCTCGCTGGCAGTGAGCTCGCGTACCGCCATGCCGAGGCGCGCGTCGTCCTGCTTGGCGGGCGCCTCGCGCGCCGCGGCGCTCGGCTCGGCGCGCACTTCGCCGACCCGCAGCTCGACGGTGCGGCGCTCGCCTTCGCGCCAGATCCCCAGGTGCGCGAGGCTGCCGGGCGCCGTCGCCGCCACCCGCCGTGGCAGCTCGTTCGGCTCGTCGATCGCTTCACCGTTCCATTCGAGCACCACATCGCCGATGCGTGCGCCGGCCTTGTCGGCGGGCCCGCCTCGTTCCAGGCTGACGATGATCGCCCCCGCGGGGGAGTCGAGGCCGAAGGAGCGCGCGAGCTCGGTGCTCATCGGCTGGATACCGATGCCGATGCGCCCGCGAGTCACCTTGCCCTGGCTCTTCAACTGCCGCGAGACATCCAGCGCCACTTCGATCGGGATGGCGAAGGACACGCCCATGTAGCCGCCGGTGCCGCTGTAGATCATGGAGTTGATGCCGACCACCTCACCCTGCAGGTTGAGGAGCGGACCGCCGGAGTTACCCGGGTTCACGGCGACGTCGGTCTGGATGAAGGGCACGTACATCTCGTCGGGGAGCGAGCGGCCTTTGGCGCTGACGATGCCGGCGGTGATGGTGTTGGCGAAGCCGAACGGCGAGCCGATCGCGGCGACCCAGTCGCCTGGCTCGAGGCCGCTCGAATTGCCGAGCTTCGCCGTCGGCAAGCCTTGCGCCTCGACTTTCAATAGCGCGACATCGCTGCGCTTGTCGACGCCGATCACCTTGGCCTTGAATTCGCGCTTGGCGTCGGCGAGGCGCACGTTGACGTCATCGAACTCCGCCACGACATGTGCGTTGGTGAGAATGTAGCCGTCGTCGCTGATGATGAAACCGGAGCCGAGGCCCTGGCGCGGCTGCGGCCGGTCCGGCAAATCCGGCATGTAGCGGCGCAGGAATTCGCTGAGCGGGTCGGACGCGCTTTCGGCCGCGCTGCCGCCCGCTGCCGCCGCGGCGGCGGTCTGCGTCTTGCGCGTGGAGATGACGTTGACGACCGATGGACCGGCCGCTTTCATCAGCGTGTTGAAGTCGGGAAGGCTCCGCGTCTGCCCGTGCGCCGCGCAGCTCACGAGCACGAGCAGCAGGATTCTCAGTGCTGGCACGGGTGCTGCTCGACCACGCGGTTGACGCGCTCGGGCACCGGCTGCCCCTCGGCCCAGGTCTTGAGGAGCGCATCGATGACTTCGTGTTTCGGCGTGCGTGCCACCACGCGGTCGTTGAGCTGCAGCGTCACGCCCGGGCCCGGCAGGTAGGCGACGATCACGCGATCGCCGACCGCGAGGCCGTGCCAGGCGTCCCGGATGGCGCCGACGGCGTTGCGGTCCAGCTCATTCTCGAGCGCCTCTCGGTATTTCTTCGGCATGTCCTTCGGTAAAAACGTCTTGCTCAGGATTTGCACCTGCAGGGCCTTTGGCTGCCGCGGGTCCTGCAGTGCATCAACCGGCGAGTGCTGCGTCGGCACGTATAGCGCCGCGACATAGTGATGAATCCAGAGCGTGTCGCGCGTGGCGCAGCTCGCCGCCGGCAGCCGCACGTTGCCCACGCGCATCGCGGCGGGCACCTGGATGGCGGTCGCCGGTACGAGCGCCGCCGTGCCAAGGACGAGCACCGCCAAGGCAGCGAGCCACTTCACACTGGGGGCCTAGCAACTTGCGCTCCCGGTACCAAATTTGCCTGCAGCCAACCGACGATGAGATGCCTCGCAATCGCCATGGCGCTTTTCCTTGCCGCTTGCAGCGCACCGGCGCCGCGCGATGAGGGCCTGCAGGCGGCCTACGCCGCCGCGGAAGCAGACGTGGCGTCGCTCGAAGCGCGCCTGCGCGAATCCGAGGAGGCACGCAAGCTCGCCGAATCGCGGGCGAAGGAGCTTGAGCAGGCGCGCGATCTGAATGACAAGCTGAGCGCGGACCTGCGCCGACTGGAAGCGCAGGTCGCCGCACTGAAGGCGCATGAGACCGAGCATGGCTGGATCCTGACCCTCGGCAGCGATCTCCTTTTCGACGTCGGCGAGGCCAAGCTGAAGCCGGAAGGCAAGCGCGCGATCGCCAAGCTCGCGGGCTTCGTGCGCGAGCAGCCGGAGAGAAAGATCGTCATCGAAGGCTTCACCGACGACCGCGGCCCGCCGCGGCTCAACCAGCGCCTATCGGAGGAGCGCGCCCAGGCGGTGCGCGATGCGCTGGTGAGCGATGGCGTCGAGCCGCAACGCATCGTCGCTCGCGGGCTCGGGCCCTCCTATCCGGTCGCCGGCAACAATGATCCGCGCGGGCGCAGCCTCAACCGCCGTGTCGAGATCCTGCTCGGCGAGACGGTGGGGCGCGCCGCTACGGGCGCGAGCTCACGCGAACCCTAGTGAGCAGGTAGGCGCCGGCGCCGAAAAGCACGATCACCGACAGGATGGAAAGGCGCGGGCTGCCCGTCAGATAGCTGACCGTGCCGACGAGCAGCGGGCCGATGATCGCGGCAAACTCGCCGAGCATGTTGTAGAAGCCGAAGAATTCGCCGGCGCGCTCGGGCGGCACCAGGCGCGCGAAATACGAGCGGCTGAGAAGCTGCACACCGCCCTGGACGAGTCCGACCATGCCGGCGACGAAATAGAACTCGATCGGGCTGGTCATGAACGTGGCGTAGATCGACACGAACACGTACACGGCGAGGCCGATGAAGATGGTGCGCCGCGGCCCGATGCGCTCGCCGAGCACGCCGGCGGCAAGCGCGGCCGGCACGCCGACGAACTGCACCAGCAGCACTGCGAGAATCAGGTCGGCGGTGCCGAAGCCGATCGACTTGCCATAGTCGACCGCCATCTGGATGACCGTGTTGACGCCGTCGATGTACACCCAATACGCGGCGAGAAACACGAACACCGGCTTGTATCCGCGGATGTGCCGGAACGTCTCCACGAACTGCAGCACACCTTCGCGCGCGGCGACGCTGAAAGGCACGCGCTCGGCGGCGCGGCGCGGCGAGGGCACCCAAAATAGCAGCGGCAGCGAGAAGAGCGCCCACCACGCCGCGGCCAGGATCAACAGCAGCCGCACGGCCGCCGCCGGGTCGGCGAGGCCGAACCACTGCGGCTTGAGAGTCATCGCCACACCGAGCGCGAGGAACAGCCCGCCGCCGAAATAGCCGGCGAAGTAGCCGACCGCCGAAGTGATATCGAGTTTCCCGGGGTCCGCGACGCTCACCAGCATCGAGTCGCCGAACACATTGCCCCAGAAGTATCCGAGCGACGCCAGCACATAGAACAACACCGCCCATTGCCACTCGCCTTTGCCCACCCAGTGGAGCGCAAGCAGCGCGGCGGCGCCGAACAGCGCCGCTGCGATCAGGAAGCGCTTTGCATGGCCGCCGCGATCGGCGATGGCGCCGAGCACCGGCGCCGACACCGCGACGACGAAGCTTGCGATCGAGTTGGCGAGCCCGAGCCGAAAGGTGCTCAGCGTGACGTCGGCGCCGGCGCTCCAATAGTCCTTGAAGAAAATCGGGAAGAACACCGTGATGATCGACGTAGTGAAGGCGTGGTTGCCCCAGTAGTACAGGGCCCAGCCCCAGACCTTGCGGCTCGCCGGCAGGCGCACGCGCTAGCTGCGCCTGCGCTTGAGCTCGGCCTGATAGGCCTCGAGTTGCGGCAGGAACGCGCGCCTGCGCTCGAGGCTCTCGCGCGGCCAGTATTTCTCGCGGTCGTAATACTCGGGCACGGCCGGCATGCCGGGCGGGATGACGACCCACGGCTGCTTGGAGGCTGTAAAAATATGGATGTCGGGCGGCAGATGGTCCGGCTGATCGAGCGTGCCGACGCGCACGAAGCTCAGGATCGGTCCGGCGCCCGCATAGTGGCTCCACAGCGCGATGCGGCATTTCGGGCAGCGCGCGATCTTCTGTCCCATGCCGCTCTGCGAAGGCGTGTCGACCAGCTCCGGCTTGCCGCTGACGAGCGTAAGGCGCCTCGATTCGATCAGCGCGTTGAGCGCGAACGAGGCGCCGGTCTCGCGCTGGCACCAGCGGCAGTGGCAGCAGTGCACGAAAAGCGGCGCGCTCGCCATGCGGTAGCGCACCTCGCGGCAATCGCAGCCGCCTTCCAGCGGAAAGCTCACGCGCGTAGCGTCAGGCCGCGCCATTCGCTGCGCAGGAAGTTGGCGAGGCGCTTGCCGCGGTTGCTCAGGCGCGCGACCAAGGTGTGGTCGACGTAGTAAGTGAGGATGATCGAATCGCGTGTGCGCACTTCGGGGCCGACGGTGTCCACCGAGTGATAGGAGTCGCTGCCCACCGCGAAGGCGTATCCGCTGTTGGGCGCGAACTCCACTTGCCGCACGCGCTCGTAGGAATCGTTGCCGGTTCGACGGTGAAACACGGTGCCGATATGGGTGATCGAGCGGTCGCGCGGCAGGTAGAACTGCACCGTGATGCCTTTCCAGCGCGTATCCGGATGTATGCCGATGGTGTAGCCCGGCACATCGCGCAGCAGCGTGGCAAGCGGGAACATGGCGATATCGCGATAGCCGGGGCCGAAGCGGCGCTCGAGCCCGGGCGCGAGCCGCGTGCGGAACGCCTCGAGCACCGTTTGCGAGTGCAGCGCCCGGCCGACCAGGCGCCAGAGCTTGCGTTTTGCGGCCGGCAGGCGGCGCAGCAGCTCCGGGAAGAGATCGATTTTGGTGCGCGTTCCGCCATCGTCGGTGCGCGTGTACTTGGCGCGCCCGGACATCGGGCGATAGTCGCTGCGCGAGGGCATCGCGTCGAGCAGCGACGCATAGAGCTCGGCCGGAAACACGTTGGCGAGCTCGAGATGGTGAAACGGCTCGCGCACCTCGCGCGCGGCGCGAATCGAGCCGAGCAGGTGTTGTTCGAGTGCAGTCAGTTCCATGTCAGCCATTATTGCAGGCGCACGGGGTCGCCGACCTTCACGGTGCCTTCGCGCAGCACGCGCGCGTAAAGCCGGCTCCAGCCGGGATGCACTTTCTGCGACACCCGCTTGAACTCGCCCTCGCGGAAATACGGCAGCAGGTTCGTGCAGGGCGCTGCGTACGCGGTGAGCTCGAGCAGCGCCGCGCCGACCTCGAGCGTCGCGCCGGGCACCATACTCGACCAGGCGACACCAGCGAGCGTGAGGTTTTCGCCGATCGCGCCCGGCTCGAGGCGATGGCCTTCGGCCTGCAGCGCCTGGATCAGCTCCAGCGAATAGAGCGAGACCGCGCGCGTCGGCCCACCGTGATAGCGCAAATCGCGCTGGCGGTCTCCGGACACGCCGCTGATGCGCAGCTGCGCCGCGTCACGCGGCCGCTTTGGCACGCCGCCATTCGACACATTGATCGAATGCAGCACGCCGCTCATGCAATTGCTCACGTTTCGCTGGTCTCGCCGGGATTCGCCATCGGCAGTTTGCGGTATAGTCTTTCGCCGATGCAACAAGCAGTTAAGACGCAAATGGGAGAACGGCACGCAGAGCAGCGCGGCGAGACGCGCGCCGAGCAGCGGCTCGTGCTTGCCGAGCTCCTCGACTGGCTTGTCGCCGACAAGCTGGTGGCCGCGCCCGCGGCCGAAGAGCTGAAGAAGGAGCGGCGCTACTACCGCGGCTCGCTCCATCCGCTGGTGATCATCGCCGACCAGAAATGGCGCAACGCCGCCGCGAACGGCAAGCCGCTTTCACTCGAAGCGCTGGCCGAGTGGCTGGCGAAGCGCGTCGGCATGGAATACCTGCACATCGATCCGCTGAAGATCGACTTCACGGCAGTGACGGACGTGATGAGCTCCGCCTACGCGACGCGCTTTCGCATCCTGCCGGTCGGCGTCAGCACCAAGGAAGCGACCATTGCGACGGCCGAGCCGTTCGTGCGCGAATGGGAAGCCGAGCTCGCCCGCATCATCAAGCGCGACATCAAGCGCGTGATCGCGAATCCGCTCGACATCGAACGCTACCAGGTGGAGTTCTACAACCTCGCGAAATCGATCAAGGGTGCGGGCAAGAGCACCACCGGCGCGAGCGGGCTTTCGAACTTCGAGCAGCTGGTCGAGCTCGGCAAGGAAAATAAGACACTCGACGCCAACGACGCGCACGTGGTGCGCATCGTCGACTGGCTGTGGCAGTACGCCTTCGAGCAGCGCGCGAGCGACATCCACGTCGAGCCGCGGCGCGAGAGCGGCATCGTGCGCTTTCGCATCGACGGCGTGCTGCACCAGGTCTATCAGATCCCGGCCGCGGTGCTGGTCGCGATGACCAGCCGTATCAAGATCCTGGCGCGCATGGACGTGGTGGAGAAGCGCCGGCCGCAGGACGGCCGCATCAAGACACGCACGCTCGCCGGCGAAGAAGTGGAGCTTCGCCTCTCGACACTGCCGACCGCCTTCGGCGAGAAGCTGGTGATGCGCATCTTCGATCCCGAAGTGCTGGTGCGCGACTTCAAGGAGCTCGGCTTCTCCGACGAGGACCACCAGCGCTGGCAGGAGATGACCAACCGGCCCAACGGCATCGTGCTGGTCACCGGCCCCACCGGATCGGGCAAGACCACCACGCTCTATTCGACGTTGAAAACCCTGGCGACGCCGGAAGTCAACGTCTGCACCATCGAGGATCCGATCGAGATGGTCGAGCCGGCGTTCAACCAGATGCAGGTGGTGCCGGCGATCGAGCTCGGCTTCGCCGAGGGCGTGCGCGCGCTGATGCGCCAGGATCCGGACATCATCATGGTGGGCGAGATCCGCGACCTCGAGACCGCCGAGATGGCGGTGCAGGCGGCGCTCACCGGCCATCTGGTGCTCTCGACGCTGCATACCAATGACGCGCCGAGCGCGGTGGCGCGGCTGCTCGAGCTCGGCGTGCCGCCCTATCTCCTCAATGCCACGCTGAACGGCGTCATGGCGCAGCGCCTGGTGCGCACGCTCTGTCCGCACTGCAAGCAGAAGCTCGAGCTGCAGCGCACCGAGGACCAGCAGGCCTGGGAGGCGCTGGTCGCGCCCTGGAAGTCGAAGCACCCCGCGAAGCTCTACAAGCCGGTCGGCTGCCTCGAGTGCCGCATGACCGGGTTCGTCGGCCGCGTCGGCATTTACGAAACGCTGATGCTGACGCCGGCCTTCAAGGGCATGGTCGGCTCGACGCTCGACCTTGGACGGCTGCGCGAGCAGGCGTTCAAGGACGGCATGAAGCCGCTGCGCATCAGCGGCGCGATGAAGGTCGGCGCCGGCCTTACTACCATCGAGGAAGTGCTCAAGGTCGCGCCGCCGGTGCGCGACGGCGCTCTCTGAATCCGATCACCGACGCGCTGCTGCTCGTCGCCATCGCGGCGGCGGTCGTCTATCTCGCGATGCTGCTCATCGCGCGCCGGCGCGAGCGCGAGCTGGCGCGCTCGCGTGCGCACGAGGAGCGGCTGAAGAGCCTCACCGAGCTCTCCGCCGACTGGTTCTGGGAGACCGACGCCGCGCACCGCATTACCTGGCTCTCCGGCGGCGGCCCGGTGGCGACTTTTTTCCGCGATACGCCGACCTTCGGTAAGCATTTCTGGGAAATTCCCGGCGTCGAAGTCGACCCCGGCGCGCTGGAAGCGCATCGCGAGCGGCTGGAGAAGCAGCTGCCGTTTTTCGATCTCGAGATCGCGCGTACGGATGAGCGCGGCGCACGTCAGGTGCACATCATCTCCGGGCAGTCGCACCACGGCGCGGACGGCGCCTTCCGCGGTTACCGGGGCGTCGGCCGCGACGTCACCGAGCAGCGCCGCGCCGAGGCGAGCCTGTCGCAGGCGAAGGCGCGCCTCGAGATGGCGCTCGACGGCGGCAACCTCGCCGAATGGCATTACGAGGTCGCGACGGATGAGCTCTACGCCGGCGACGGCTGGGTGCGCTTCCTCGGGCACGAGCGCTCGCCGCCGATCACGCGTGGCGTGCAGCTCGAGCGGCTGCTGCACGCCGAGGACCTGCCGAAGGCGCGCTCGGCGCTGGTGCGGGCACTGAAGGGCGTGGACGAGGAGTACGACGTCGAGTTGCGGCTGCGCACGCGCGAGGGCGGCTGGAAATGGCTGCACGCCAAAGGCCGCATCACCATGCGCGACGCCAATGGGCGCGCCACCCACATGTCGGGGGTCGTGGCGGACATCGATGCGCGCAAGCGCGCGGAAGCGGCAGTGAGCGCGGCCGACCAGCGTTTTCGCGATGTCGCCGCGGTGTCGAGCGAATACGTCTGGGAAGCCGACGCCGACTGGCGCTATACGTATTTGTCCGAACGGGTTGAGGCGCTGCTCGGCTATTCGCGGCGCGAGCTCCTCGGCCGGCGGGCGTGGGAATTCATTCCCCTGGGCGAAGAGCGCGCCATTCGCCACTGGTTCGAGAACCATGGCGGCGAAGGCCGGCCGTTCCGCGACCTCGTGCACCGCGTGATGACGAAATCCGGCGGCGTCATCTGGCAATCGTTGAGCGGTTTGCCGCTCACCGACAGCACGGGGCGCTGGTGCGGCTATCGCGGCATGGCGGCCGATGTCACCGCGCGCAAGCTCGCCGAGGCGCGCATCGAGCAGCTCGCGACGCGCGATGCGCTCACTGGCCTCGGCAACCGTGCTTTGCTCGCCGAGCGCACCGCCGAGGCGATTGCCGCCGCAGCGCGCACGCGCAGCGAGCTCGCGCTCCTCGCGATCGATCTGGACCGCTTCAAGCTGGTGAACGGCACGCTCGGTCATGCCGCGGGCGACGCGCTGCTGCGCGCGGTGGCCGAGCGCCTGTCGAACGCGGCGCGGCGCGAGGACATGCTGGCGCGCCTCGGCGGCGACGATTTCGCCCTGCTCTGGCCGGGCCTCAAATCGCGGGAAGAAGTTGCGAGCCTCGGCACGCGGCTCGTCGCGGTCCTCGGCCGCCCGTTCACCGTCGAGGGCCGCACGCTCGCGGTGAGTGCCTCGATCGGCATCGCCTGCTACCCCGCCGATGGGCGCGACTTCATCGAGCTCTGGAAGCACGCCGATGCGGCGATGTACGCCGCAAAAGAAGCCGGCCGCGGCATCTTCCGCTTCTACGAGCCGGCGCTCGGCGCGCAAGCGGCCGAGCGGCTGCAGGTTTCGAACGAGCTGCGCGGCGCGCTGGCGAAAAGCGAGCTGGTGCTCTATTGGCAGCCGGTGGTGCGAGGCCGCGGCGACGTGGTGGGCGCGGAGGCGCTGGTGCGCTGGCGCCATCCGAGCCGCGGCCTGATCGGCCCGGAAGAGTTCGTGCCGCTCGCCGAGGACGCGGGACTGATCCGCGCGGTCGGTGAGTGGACGCTCGAGCACGCGCTGGCGCAGGCCGCGACGTGGAGCCGCGAGCTGCCGGGTGCGCCCTGGTTCGCGATCAACGTCTCGGCGCCCGAGCTCGCGCAAGGCGACGCGTTCGTCGAGCGCCTCGCCGGCGCCCTCGAGGCGCATGGCGTGCCGGGCAGCCGCATCGAGCTGGAAGTGACCGAGCGCGTGCTGATGTCGCATTTCGCCGAGAACGCGGCCACGCTGCGCAAGGCGGGCGCGCTCGGCGTGCGCTTCGCCATCGACGACTTCGGCACCGGCTATTCGAGCCTCGCTTACCTGCGCGAGCTGCCGATCGACAAGCTGAAGATCGATCGGCTGTTCCTGCGCGAGCTCGCCTCCAA
>DASREB010000230.1:0-2040 GCA_035652275.1 Burkholderiales bacterium | reverse complement strand
CTCGAAGCGCCTCGCCGAGCTCGTCTGCCAGGCGCTGCAGCCGGCGAGCCGCACGCAGTTCGTGGTGGTGCGGTTCGGCAACGTGCTCGGCTCGACCGGCAGCGTGGTGCCGCGCTTTCGCGAGCAGATCGCGCGCGGCGGGCCGGTGACCGTCACGCATCCCGAAATCCAGCGCTACTTCATGTCGATTCCCGAGGCGGCGCAGCTCGTGCTGCAGGCCGCGCTGATGGGCAAGGGCGGCGAGATCTACGTCCTCGACATGGGCGAGCCGGTGAAGATCGCCGACCTCGCGCGCCAGATGATCCGCCTCTCGGGCTTCAGCGAAGAGGAGATCGGCATCCGCTACACCGGACTACGGCCGGGCGAGAAGCTCTTCGAGGAGCCGCTTGCCGATGCGGAGCAGTCGCTGCCGACGCCGCACGCGAAGCTCCGTATCGCCAAGGTGCGCGCGCCGCAGAACGGCACGCTCCTCGACGAGCTCAGCCGCTGGCTTGCCGAGCCCCGCGACACCGATCCCGCGAGCGTGCGCGAGCGCCTTCAGGCTTGGGTGCCCGAGTACCGGGCGCCCGATGGCTCATCGTCGGTAGTACGAGCGGAACCACTCGGCAAAGCGCGCCAGGCCTGACTCGAGCGGCGTGGCAGGCGCGAAGCCGACCGCCTTGGCGAGCGCGCGCGTGTCCGCATAGGTCGCTTTCACGTCCCCCGGCTGCATCGGCCGCATCTCCAGGCGCGCCTTGGCACCCAGCGCGCGCTCGAGCGTCGCGATGTAATCGAGCAGCCCGACCGGCGTGTGGTTGCCGATGTTGTAGATCGCGTAGGGCGTGGGCTTGTCGAGCACGCGCAGCGTGCCCTCCACGATGTCGTCGATGTACGTGAAGTCGCGCTGCATGTCGCCGTGGTTGAACACCTCGATCGGCTGGCCGTCGAGGATCGCCTGCGCGAAGAGCATCGCCGACATGTCCGGCCGTCCCCATGGCCCATAGACGGTGAAATAGCGCAGGCCCGTGGTCTTCAGCCCATACAGGTGGCTGTAGGCATGCGCCGAGAGCTCGTTCGCCTTCTTGGTCGCGGCGTAGAGGCTGATCGGATGGTCGACGTTGTCGGTCTCCGACCAGGGCAGCTTGGTGTTCTTGCCGTAGACGCTCGAGCTCGAAGCGAACACCAGATGCTGGGGCGGAAACGCGCGGCAGGCTTCCAGCACGTTGGCGAAGCCCACCAGGTTGGTCTGCACATAGGACGCCGGATTGACGAGCGAATAGCGCACGCCCGCCTGCGCCGCGAGGTGCAGCACCGCCTGCGGCTTCTCGCGCTCGAAGAGCGCCGTCAGCCGCGCGGCGTCCGCGATATCCAGCTCGTGGAAGCGGAACGCGCGGTGTTCCAGTTGCTTCAGCCGCGCGCGCTTCAGCTCCACCGAGTAGTAGGGCGAGAGATTGTCGACACCGATCACCTCGTCGCCACGCGCGAGCAGCCGCTTTGCGCAGTGCATGCCGATGAAGCCGGCGGCGCCGGTGACGAGGACTTTCATGCGTGGAAAATAGGGACGATCCCTATTTTTCCGCCTTGCGCAGCTCGAGGAGCTTCGCGTACTTCATGTAGCTGTTGATGCAGCCGATCGAGATGTGCAGCAGGCCCGGCACGCCGTCGAGGAAGCCAAGCCGCAGGATGTAGAACTTGAAGAAGCGCACGACCGGCGAGAAGAGCAGGCGCACCACGCCGGAGTGGCGGCCGTTCTCGTACGCCTGGCGCGCGGCGAGCGTGGTGTAGCGGTTCTGCCGGTCTAGATACGCCGCGAGATCGTCGGAGGAGTCGTGCAGCAGGTCGCCGGCCAGCGTGCCGGGGGTGACGGCGAAGAGGACTTTCTCGTGCACCATATCGTCGCTCCAGCGCGCGTTCAGCCGATTGAAGAGCCGCGGGCTCCAGTCGGGATAGCCTTCGCCGTGCGAGAGCCAGCGCCCGAGGAAGCGGTTGCGCCGCGGCATGCGGTAGACCGGCGACACCGGCGCGGCGAGCGCCTGCGCGATGCTCGCGGCGAGCTCGGGC
>DASREB010000229.1:0-4153 GCA_035652275.1 Burkholderiales bacterium | reverse complement strand
GGGCGAGATCACTGCCTGCTTGACCGGCACGCTCGCATGCCGCAGCGCCTCGGCGAGGAACTCGTCGGCATAGCGTCGATAGCTGAACGGGCCGCGCACCAGGCGCGGCATGCGCCGCGTGTGCCCCGCAGTGAACGGAATCGGGAAACCATCCGGCGCGGTGTTGACCAGCCCCTGCACCGGGTAATCCCAGAAGTTGTGGTACTTGCGCTGCTCGCCGTCGGCAATGATCGGCGAGCCGGTCGCCTCGAACTTGCGCACGGTATCCTCGACCGCCTGACGGTAAAGGCGATCGGCCTCCGCATCGTCCGGGCCGCGTCTCGCCACGGCTTCGATCAGTTCCGCAGGGCGAGGGATGCTGCCGATGGGCTCGGTGGATATCGTCAATGCATCGTCTCCTGATTTGCGCTACGTCCGATGGGGCGCCGCTACGTGATTAGTCCGCGCACCGTGGCGAGGAGCGCCGGCAGGTCGAAAGGCTTGGGCAGCACCGCATGCGCGCCGATCTCGCGCGCGGTGGAAAGATAACTCGTGCCGCGCACCACGTCGCCGCCGCCCGATATCACGAGCACCTTGACGCGCGGATGCTCGGCGCGCAGCCGCCCAATGGTTTCCAAGCCGTCGCGATTCGGCATGAAGATGTCGGTAATCACGACGTCGGCCGGGCGTGCGCTCTGGATCTGCAGGCCCTCCTCGCCGTCGGCCGCTACGTCGACGGCATAACCATCCCTCTCCAGGACCACGCGCAAAAGATCGCGCATATCCCGGTTGTCATCGATGACGAGGATCCGTGGCATCGCGCGCTTCACAAACAAGACAGACGGCCGACCTCACGCACGCTCGGTCCCAGCAGCGTCGAGTTCATGAATCAGAATACACGAGCGAACTCGACGAGCGGAACCGCGTGTCGCTGAATTGACTATAAACGTACTGGATCGGCGTGCGCGAGGACGGCAAATGAAAAAGGCCCGGTCGCCCGGGCCTTTTTGTTTTGCGGCCGGCTAGACGCCAACGATGTTGGTCGCCTTCGGGCCCTTGTCGCTGTCGATTGCCTCGTAGCTCACCTTCTGCGCTTCCTGCAGCGAGCGGCGGCCTTCCATCTTGATGCTCGTGTGGTGCGCGAACAGCTCCCTGCCGCCGTCGTCCGGCGTGATGAATCCGAAGCCCTTCGCGTCGTTGAACCACTTCACGGTACCTGTTGCCATTGTTCGCTTCCTTCAATATCTCAATATCTGCGGGGCAAAACCGGGCCCCGCGTGCGGGCACGACGATCAAGGAAGAGGACTGCCACTTCGGCGCCGCTCGCGCGGCGAGGGAGGGACGGGACTTCAATGCTTGAAGATCACTGCTCGGGCACTGTAACACGGCGGGTGCGCAGGCGTTCACTCATTTTGGTCAAGCGCTCGACGAGCGCCACTACCGAGGCGCAAGCGTCCTCAAAGACGCCATGGCGGCGAAGAAGAGCGGAACCGGCACGAGCCTTTTCATCGACAGCCGTTCCTTCACTCCCTGAACGGATTGACCTTGCGCAGAGCGCCCTGCCACGCGGCGAGCTCCTGCTCGGCCTGCTGCTCGTCGAAACCGTAGCGCTCGCGCAACTTGGCGATGAGCTTCGCGCGCTGCCCCGCGATGCTTTCGAGGTCCTCACGGCTGAGGCTCCTCCAGCGGCTCTGGGCATTGCGCTGGAACTCGCGCCAGTTGCTCTCGATCAGCTCCCAGTCCACCGCTATGCCGGCGCGCGCTCGGGCGGCGGCTCCTGCTGCTGCCCGAGCCACGATTCGACTTGCATCTGCGCCGTCGTGGCCGAGATGCGGTAGACCTCCCCGATCTGCGCGACCAGCTGCTCGCGCCGTCCGCCGATCAAGTCGAGCTCGTCGGCGGTGATCCTTTCCCAGCGCACTCGCGCGATCACCTTGAAGTGCTGCCAGTTCGCCTCGATGCGGTCCCACTCCACGGAAGGTCCCTTCTTGCCTGCGGCCTGAGCGAACGCATCATCGCGTTCTGCGTATTGCCGCCTTCGCCGTACCAGCGGCCCACGGCCGCATCGGGGTCGCGCAGCTGCCAACGGGTAGTGCGGCGCGAGCCGTTGCAGTGCGCCGTTCCCACCGGCTTCGCGAGGTACGCGGCGAGGACGAAATCATGGAACGCGCCGCTGCCGGGCGGCCGCAAGACGGTATAGCGAGCGTAATGCTGCCGGAAATCCTTTGGCACAGCTTGTACCTTAGGCTGCACGCCGGCCATGGTCTGTGCGCTGGCGCGCTTACTTAAAAAGGACTCGCCTGCCGCCAGCGCGGCGCGATGCGGTGATGCGCTGGACGCCCCGCGCCAATACCTGTATAACAATGCGATAGGATGTCAAGCGGCGAGCTCGCCGATCAGGTCGTAGCGGTACGTACCTCCTCATCCGTTCGTTCTCTTCTTGATTTTTTGCGCTGGCGTGCGACCGGCGCGGCATTCTCGCGTTCATCAAGGAGTGGCATTGAGCAAAGGTACGGTGAAGTGGTTCAACGACGCCAAAGGCTTCGGCTACATCACGCCGGAGGATGGCGGCAAGGACGTGTTCGTGCATTTCTCGGCGATCCAGGCGGGCGGCTTCAAAAGCCTCAAGGAAAACGACAAGGTCGTGTTCGACATCGTCGAGAGCCCCAAGGGTCCGCGCGCCGCGAATCTGAAGCTCGCCTGAGCGCGCCGCGAACCGCGCAAAGCCCGGTGTCGCCGGGCTTTTTGCGTTCTGCAAGGGAGGACCGGTGATCAAGCCGCCGAACGAACGTGTGCTGCCGCGAGGCCGGGTCGCCACGTGGACCCGCGAGCAGCTCGACAAGCTCACCACGCTCGAGCTGCGCGCGCTGCTCGCCAACGCGGAGCGCCTGCACGAGACCGAGATCGCGGCGCTCTGCAACGAACTGCTCGTCGCGCGCCGCCGCAGCCAGGCCGCCGCGC
Source organism: Burkholderiales bacterium (assembly GCA_035652275.1). Classification (GTDB taxonomy): domain Bacteria; phylum Pseudomonadota; class Gammaproteobacteria; order Burkholderiales; family SG8-39; genus SCGC-AG-212-J23. The sequence goes on along the minus strand of DASREB010000229.1, from coordinate 1,213 downwards.
GCCGGCGCAAGACGCTCAGCGCAGGCGGCGAATGACGATCCCCACCATTGCCGGGCGACGCTTCAGCGTCGGCAAATACGAGGTCGTCGCCACGCCGATTGTTCTCTCGGCGCACATGCTGCGCTATACGGTCTTTCTGCATGGCAAGCAGATCGGCGCGATGGTCAGCGTGCCGAACGAATCGGATTGCCGCTTTCTCGAGGCACCGCCTCCGGTCCCCGATCTCGCGCCCTGGAAGCCGATCTACCGGCCCGGCCGGCCGCGCAAGGACGCACCGCCACGCAGCAACGAGCCACCGCCCGCGACGCGCGAGGAACTGCCGCATGAGCTCGTCCTTCCGACGGGCAACGAAGAGCCCTAGCGCGCGCTCGGGCGCAGCCCGGTGGAGGCGTTTCTGGAGCGACGCGCGCTTGTCGCGTCGTGTGCGGCACTGATCACCATCACAAGCCAGTCATAGCCCGTGTCGTAATGCAGCCATTTGTGCTTCTTGTAGTCACGGGCAATCGGCCGCCGTTTTTCTTTTGAGCGCGGACTGATCTTGAACCGAACTACGAGCCATTGATCCAGCGAGTGTCGCGCAGCACTTATTCATAGTCGTGCGCTGCCTGCGCGGCGAAGAAATTCAATCTTGCCGTTCTCGCGCTCGTCGAGCCGCGGCTTGCCTTGCCTCTTCCGCTCCCGGAAGATGATGCCCGCAGTGGTCAACAGACACTGATGAGTGCGTCGTCGTTGCCGAAGTAGTAGAGCGCGAGTGGTCGGGGCCGTGCGTTCACGTAGTCGATGGCGTCATCGATATTGCCGTAGCCGAAGATCGGCAGGATGGGGCCGAAGATCTCCTCGTGCGCGATCTTCACCGCGTCGGTGACGCCGAGCACGACGGTCGGCGCGAGGGTGTGAGGACGACGAGTGGCGTCGCCGGGCCGGTGTCCGACCTCGACGACCCGTGCGCCGTGGGCGCGAGCGTCGTCGATCAGGTCGATCAGCATTGAATACTGCTGGTCGTTGACGATCGAGGTTTAGTCCTCGCTCGTCGGTCATCGGAGATCTAAACCAGCATCGACTGCTGGGCGGAGATACCCGCCATCGCGCCCTGCGATGATGCCTGGGTGACCGAGGGCAAGAAGGGCGTGGCAAGGTCGCCGGCGGCGTAGATGCCGGGCATGCTGGTTTGGCGGCGCTCGTCGACCTTGAGGGCGATGCCGACGGGCGTATC
>DASREB010000228.1:0-8056 GCA_035652275.1 Burkholderiales bacterium | reverse complement strand
TACGGGGCGAGACGCCGCAGGCGGAACGGCGTTATTGCGATTGCCAGGCGCTGCTCGATCGCGCGTACACGCTGCCACTGGGCGACGCGAGCTGGCCCGATGACACGCTGGTCGAGCTCGAGCCGATGGCGGCGAGCGCGCCGGACGACGATCCGCTTGCCGGCTATACCAAGGACGAGACGCGTGCTGCACTTGGCGAGGCCAAGGTCGTGCGCTTCGACAGCGGCTACGAGGTTTGGGCCTACCACTGGTCGGGGAGCGAATTCATGGTGCTTTTCGCGCCCGACGGCCGCGCCGCGAAGAGCCGGCTCCATCTTTAGGCCGGTAGAAGCGCACCCCGGGCTTCAGCTGCTCGAAGACGGCGTAGCGCGTCTCTTTCATGCCGAGCGAGCGATAGACCCGCCGCGCGCGGGTGTTGTCGTGATCGACGTAGAGGCGAAAACCGACCACCGAGCGCCGGCGCGCCGCGAGGCGCTGAACATGGCGGTAAAGGCGCCGATAGACGCCGCGCCCGCGGTGCTCCGGCAATACGTACACGCTCTGCACCCACCAGAAGTCGCCGTTACGCCAGTCGCTCCATTCCTTCGTAATCAGGAGCGCGCCGATCACCCGGCGCTGATCCTCCGCGACGAGGTAAAACCCCGAAGCGGGTCGCGCGAGCAAGCGGCGCACACCGGCGCCGATCACTGCCGGAAAGAGCACTTTCGCCTCGGTCTCGAGCGCCATCGCGCTATTGAACGCGGTAAGGGCCGGCGCGTCGCGCCGTCGTGCTATCCGGATACGCATAATCTCGGTTGAACGATGAAACAAAGGCGCGCGATTTTATTCGTTTGTACGGGCAACATCTGCCGCTCGCCGACGGCGGAAGCGGTGCTGCGGCATCTAGCGGCGCAGGAAGGGATCGAGCTGCAGATCGCCTCCGCCGGCATCGGCGACTGGCATGTGGGCTCGGCGCCCGATCAGCGCGCGCAGCACCATGCCAAAGGCCGCGGCTACGATCTCAGCGGCCTGCGCGCGCGGCAGGTGACGAAGCGCGACTTCGAGGACTTCGACCTGATTCTGGCAATGGATCGCGGCCACCTGCGCGCGCTCCAGCGCATGGCGCCTGAAAAGGAGCGGCACAAGGTCCGGCTCTTCTTGCCCGAGCAGGATGTGCCGGATCCGTATTACGGCGGGCCGGAAGGCTTCGAGCGCGTGCTCGACCTGGTGGAGGCCGCGTGCCGCGACCTCATCACGGAATTGAAAGGCCAGAGCTGAACCGTCGTTCCCGGCTTACGCGGGAACGACGATATCAGCGCTTGGTCTCGACCTGAACGAGCTCCTCGTCCTGCGCGCTCGGCCGCTGCCGCTCGCGCCGCGGGCGGCCGATTTGCGGCTGCGATTCCTCAACCTCCGGCGTCTGCACCCGCGTCTTCGCGCGGTCGGTCTCCACCATTACGAGCCCCGAATTGCTGAGGAGCTGCTGCGCATCGATGCGTGGTTCTGCGACCTGCCTTTCCTCAACGCGCGGCTCTTGCACGCGCGGCTCCTCAACGCGAGGCGGCGGCTCGGCGGCCCGCATCTCGGGCGCAGGCTCCGCGTGCCGCATTTCGAGGCGCGCCGATTCGAGCTCGTGAATGCGCCGCTGCTGCTCGGCGATCGATTGCGCTTGCGGATCGGCCTCGCGGCGCGGCTCGCCGCGTGGCGGCCGATCTGCGCGCTCGCCGCGGTCGCGCCGGTGGCGGCGGCCGCCCCGTCGCTCATCGCCGTCGCGCTCGGCACGCGGCTGCTGCTGCTCGGCGTGCTGTTCCTGCTGTTGAGCCGGACGCTGTTCCTGTTGTTGAGCCGGGCGCTGTTGCTGCTGCTGCGGCGGACGCTGTTGCTGCTGCGGGCGCTGTTCCTGGCGGCCTCCGTGCCGTTGTTCGCCACGCGGCTCACCACGCTCGCCGCGCTGCTCGCCACGCTGTTGGCCGTTGCGACGTTGCTCGAGCCGTCCGTGCTGCTGGCGGTCGCCGCCGCCGCGGCCCTCCCGACGCTCGTCGCGGCGGCCCCCATCGCGGCGTTGTTGGTCGCGCCGCTGCTGGTCACGGCGCGGCTCGCGCTGCGGCTGTGCCGCCTGTATAGCTGACGCGGGCGCTTGCGGCGCGCTTTGCACGGGTGCCGGCGTTGGCCCGGCCTTGAAGATCGACAAGAAGCGGGAAAGAAAGCCGACGCCCGCACTGGCGGCAGCCGCGACCGGCTCGACAAGCTGCGCCGGTGCGGCGACCTTCTCACGCCGCGGCTCAGCCGGCAGCGGCGCCGGTTGCGATGGCGTGATGCTCTTCACCACGGGCTGCTGGCGCTCGACCTTCGCTTCCGCGGTTTCGGCGCCCGGCGCCTTCGGCTCTTCGGGCTGCTCGACCATCTCGTAGCTCGAGGGCACGTGTTCCATCTCGTTCAGCTCGTCGTGCCGCAAGCGCTGCACCTTGTAGTGCGGCGTCTCGAGGTGCGGGTTGGGCACCATCACGATGTTCACCTTCAGCCGGCCCTCGAGCTTCTGGATCTCGGCGCGTTTCTCGTTCAGCAGGAACGAGGCAACATCCACGGGCACCTGCGCGTGCACGGCGCCGGTGTTCTCCTTCATCGCCTCCTCCTGCATGATGCGCAGCACGTGCAGGGCGGTCGACTCGGTGCCGCGGATGAAGCCGGTGCCCGAGCAGCGCGGACAGTTGATGTGCGCGGTCTCTTCCAGCGACGGCTGCAGCCGCTGGCGCGAAAGCTCCATCAGCCCGAAGCGCGAGATCTTGCCGATCTGCACGCGGGCGCGATCGAACTTGAGCGCATCGCGCAGGCGGTTCTCCACCTCCCGCTGGTTGCGCTGCGACTCCATGTCGATGAAGTCGATGACGATCAGCCCACCCAGGTCTCGCAGGCGCAGTTGCCGCGCCACTTCGTCGGCCGCTTCCAGGTTGGTGCGCAGCGCCGTCTCCTCGATGTCTCCCCCGCGCGTGGCGCGCGCCGAGTTGACGTCGATCGCGACCAGCGCCTCGGTGTGGTCGATGACGATCGCGCCGCCCGAAGGCAGGGCGACCTGGCGCGAGTAGGCGCTTTCGATCTGGTGCTCGATCTGGAAACGCGAGAAGAGCGGGACGTCGTCCCGGTAGAGCTTTACCTTGTTGACGTTCCCCGGCATCACCGTCTGCATGAAAGCCCGGGCCTGCTCGTAGATCTCCTCGGTATCGATCAGGATTTCCCCGATGTCGGGCTGGAAGTAATCCCGGATGGCACGGATCACCAGGCTCGATTCCAAGTAGATCAGAAAGGGTTTTTTCGACTGGTCGGTGGCGGCGCTCTCGACTGCGCGCCAGAGCTGCAGCAGGTAGTTAAGGTCCCAGTTCAGCTCCTCCGGGGTACGCCCGATGGCCGCCGTCCGGGCAATTACGCTCATGCCATCAGGGAGCTGGAGCTGGTCCAGGGTATCGCGCAATTCGTTTCTGTCTTCGCCCTCCACCCGGCGGGAAACGCCGCCGCCGCGCGGGTTGTTCGGCATCAGGACGAGGTAGCGCCCGGCCAGGCTGATGAAGGTGGTGAGCGCCGCCCCCTTGGTGCCGCGCTCGTCCTTCTCGACTTGGACGATCAGCTCCTGGCCTTCGCGCAGCGCATCCTGGATGCGGGCGCGGCCGACGTCGATACCTTCCTTGAAATAGCTGCGGGAAACTTCTTTGAAAGGCAGGAACCCGTGCCGCTCCTCGCCATAGTCGACGAAGGCGGCCTCGAGACTGGGCTCGACGCGGGTAATGATGCCTTTATAGATGTTGCTCTTGCGCTGTTCCCTCGATGCTGACTCTATGTCCAGGTCGACAAGCTTCTGTCCGTCGACGATCGCGACGCGCAGCTCTTCCTGCTGCGTCGCGTTGAATAACATCCTCTTCACTTGTTGTTCTCCTGCGCGCGCAGGAGACTTGCGCTCTACGCTCTCCTAAGTGGAATGCCGCCCGAGAGGGCGATGAGGTCGGTTGGAAACTGATCCTGCGCGCGCTACTAGTAGTATCGCTACTTCCGGTGAGCGAAATTAACCAGCGCTTCAGGCCTGGCTGTGGCCGGGCGGGAGGCGTGTTGCAGGGAGCGGCACTGCCGGCTCTCCTGTGCCTCGCAACTCGAAGCGACCCGCAGATCATACTGGAAAATGAATGACTTAAACAAGCCGCGGGCGAGGACGGTAGAAATCGGCGAGGAGGCGGCGGCGCAACGGATCGATAACTTCCTGCTGCGGACTTTGCGCGGCGTGCCGAAAAGCCATGTCTATCGGGTGCTCCGCAGCGGCGAAGTGCGCGTGAATAGCGGCCGCGTCGGACCCGAGTACCGGCTGCAGATCGGCGACCGCGTGCGCGTGCCGCCGGTGCGCGTTTCGGCGGCGGTAAAGACCGCCAAGCCGGCCGAGTTTCCAGTGGTCCATGAGGATGCAGCGCTGCTGGTCATTGACAAGCCGGCCGGGGTCGCTGTCCATGGCGGCAGCGGGCTCAGTTATGGCGTTATCGAATCGCTGCGGGCGGCCCGCCCGCAGGCAAAGCTGCTGGAGCTCGCCCACCGGCTCGACCGGGACACGTCGGGCTTGCTCATCGTCTGCAAAAAGCGCAGCGCGCTCACCGAGCTGCATCGCCAACTGCGGGACGGGGAGGTGGAGAAGATCTATACGACGATCGTCAAAGGCACGCCGGCCGAAGGGTCGTTCGAGCTTTCAGCTCCCTTGCACAAGTATGTAACCGCCAGCGGGGAGCGGCGCGTCAGTGTGCGGGAGGGGGGTATGAGCGCGCTTACTAAAGTGAAGGTGTTGAAGCAGGGCGGCGAGCACAGCCTGCTCCAGGTGCGGCTCCTTACCGGTAGGACGCACCAGATCCGGGTGCATCTGGCGCACGCCGGCCATCCGGTGCTCGGCGATGACAAGTACGGCGACTTTGCGCTCAACCGGGAGCTGGCGAAGCAGGGAGTGAAGCGGCTGATGCTCCACGCCGGGCGCTTGGCCTTTGCCCATCCCTTGACCGGCGAGCGGTTGAGGCTCGACTCGCCGTTGCCCGCCGACATGGCGGCGCTCGCGGCACGCCTGTGAGGTACCGGCTGCTGGTATTCGACTGGGACGGCACAATTATCGATTCGGCCTCGACCATTGCCCAGTGCATCCGACTTGCGGCCGGGGACCTCGGGCTCGCCGTGCCGACGCCCGAGCAGGCGCGGCACGTGATCGGCCTCGGGCTGCACGACGCGCTGCGTGCCGCGGTCCCCGGCCTCGCGGCCGAGCGCACCGCCGAATTCGTCGCGCGCTATCGCGAGCACTTTCGCGCGCGCGAGGACGAGATGGGGCTCTTCGGCGGCATGCGCGAGCTGATCACGGCGCTCAGCAAGGACCGGGTGCTCGGCATCGCCACCGGCAAATCACGGCGCGGGCTGGATCGCGCGCTCGAGGCTACCGGGCTGCGCCCCTATTTCAGGGCGTCGCGCTGTGCTGACGAGACGCATCCCAAGCCCGATCCGGCGATGCTGCGCGAGCTGATCGAAGAGCTGGAGCTCGAGGCCCACGATGCGCTCATGATCGGCGACACATCACACGACATGCAAATGGCGCGCGCCGCGCGCGTCGATGCGGTCGCGGTAACCTATGGCGCGCATCCGGAGCAGGGCTTGCGCGCGTGCGAGCCGCGCGGCTGCGTGGCGAGCGTGGCGGAGCTGCGCGAGTGGCTGGCGACGCACGGCTGATCTGCGCGTCGAGCGCGCTCGTCGATTCCGGGCGCGGCGTGCGCTTCGAGGTGCAATATTTCGGCGAGCCGGCGCCCGCATTCGCTATTCGTTACAAAGGTGCGGTGCATGCGTACCTCAATCGCTGCGCGCACGTCGCGATGGAACTCGACTGGCAGGAAGGAGTATTTTTCGATGCGGACGGACGCGATCTCCTTTGTTCGACTCACGGCGCGACCTACGACGCGGCCACCGGCCGCTGCGTCGGCGGTCCGTGCAATGGCGCAAGGCTCCTGAAACTCAATGTGGAAGAGCGCGATGGGATGGTTTACTTCACGGGGTTCGAAGATGACTGACAGCAATCCGAACTGGGAACGCGATCTGATCACCAAGATCGCTTCCGATGCGATCGTCGAGCAGCGGCGTCGGCGGCGCTGGGGCATCTTCTTCAAGCTGCTGACGTTTGCCTACATCACCACCGTGCTGCTTCTCATGGTCGACTGGAGCAGTCGCGGCGATTTCACCGGCGGCAGGAAATACACCGCGGTGGTCGAGCTGAACGGCATCATCGCGCCGGGCGCGGACGCGAGCGCCGAGAACGTGATCCTCGGGCTGCAGGCCGCATTCAAGGAGAAGAGCACGCAAGGCGTGATCCTGCGCATCAACTCCCCCGGCGGCAGCCCGGTGCAGGCGCAGACCATCTACGACGAGATGCGCCGGCTGCGCAAGAAGTATCCGGACGTCCCGCTGTATGCGGTAGTCGAGGACATCTGCGCCTCCGGCGGATATTTCGTCGCGGCCGCGGCCGACCGAATCTACGTCGGCAAAGCGAGCATCGTCGGCTCGATCGGCGTGCTGATGAACGGCTTCGGCTTTACCGGCCTGATGGACAAGCTCGGCGTCGAGCGGCGGCTGATCACGGCGGGGGAAAACAAGGGCATGCTGGATCCGTTCTCTCCGCTTCGCGAGAAGGACAAGGAGTACATCAACGTCCTGATGAAGGACATCCACCAGCAGTTCATCGGCGCGGTGCGCGAAGGCCGCGGCAAGCGGCTGAAGGAAACGCCCGACATGTTCAGCGGCCTGATCTGGACCGGCGAGAAAAGCGTCGAGCTCGGGCTTGCCGACGGCTATGGCAGCCTCGACTCGGTGGCGCGCGACGTCATCAAGGCCGAGGACATGGTGGACTACACCAAGAAGGAGGGCTTCGCCGAGAAAGTGGCACGGCGCTTCGGCGCCTCGGTGGCGAGCTCGCTCGCCGATTTCGCGCTGCGCAACTATTTCGCGACGCCGTTCCGCTGAGGTGAATATCGCACTCGCCGGCAGCGACCGGCGTCGCTGAGGGCGCGCGCCTGCCGGCCTAAGCTGCTGCCCTACCAACCAGGGAGGCAGCACATGAAGACCCATCTGATCGCGCTGGCAGTGGCACTGACGGTAACCGGGCTTGCGTTGCTGGTGTTGGACGCGGACATGCGGGGCGGTGCCGAGCGGGCGCGCCTGGCGAACAGCGAGCCGGAACGCGTGGTGATTACCGCGAGCCGCACTGACCAGCAGCTCGCCGCGGCCAAAGCCGCCCCTACGTTCTAGCGAGCAGCAGGAATACGGCCGGCCGCTTGCCGAGGGTCGGGCGCGAGCGCTGCCAGTCGGCAACCGCCTGGGTGCGGATCGACTCCGTCGCGAGCGTGAGATCGGCGGCCACGCAAAGGCGCGTCGCCGGCGCACAGGTTTCGAGGAGCGCGCCAAGCAGCGCGTCGTTGCGATAAGGCGTCTCGATAAAGATCTCGGTTTCCTGCTCGCGGCGCGAGCGCTGTTCCAGCGCCTTGATGCGGCGCGCGCGCTCGAGCGCATCGCGCGGCAGGTAGCCGCAGAACGCGAAGCGCTGGCCCTCGAGGCCGGACGCCATCAACGCCAGCGTGATGGCCGAAGGCCCGACGAGCGGCACGACGCGAAACCCTTCCGCGTGCGCCGCTTCCACGAGCGCCGCGCCCGGATCGGCGATCGCCGGGCACCCCGCCTCCGACAGGAGCCCGAGCCGCCGGCCTTGGCGCAGCGGGGCAAGCAGCCGCGGCACATCCGCCGCCGCGGTGTGCTGGTTCAGCTCCGTTATTTGGACTTCGCGTGGATTCACGCCGGCGGCGCCGAGAAACGCGCGCGCCGATTTGGCGTTCTCGACCACGAAGTCCTTCAGTTCGCGGATTTGCGCCAACGCCCCGGCCGGAAGCGAAGCTTCGACGCTCCCGCCAAGCGGCGTGGGGATGGCGTAGAGAATCAAACCGCGAAAATCTATATTGCGGGCAGGCCGGCCCGCTCGAGCATGGCGCTAAGCTCGATCAGCGGCAGGCCGATGAGCGAGGTCGGGTCGTCGGTC
>DASREB010000227.1:0-11843 GCA_035652275.1 Burkholderiales bacterium | reverse complement strand
GGGCGCGGAGTTCCTGAACGAGGGCGGCGCGGGCAACAAGACCATCATCATCTTCTCCGATATGCAGGAGGAGCTCGACAAGGTCACGGTGCGCAACTTCCCGATCAGCCTGAAGAACATCCGCATCATCGCGGTCAACGTCGTGAAGCTGACGACCGACAACGTCGACCCGCGCCGCTATCTCGGGCGCCTCGACGAGTGGCGTGTCCGCGTGCAGAAGGCCGGAGCGTCAGAGTGGCAGGTCGTAAATGACCTTGACCACCTCGATCGCATCCTGAAGCGCGGCTAGACGCCGTATCCGGTGTCCCCGAACCCCCGCTTTCGTGGGGGTTTTGTTTTTCAGCGCTTCACCTGTAAAGCCGCTCGCTCGCGAGCGCCGCACCGTCGGTCAGCGCCTTGAGCTTCGCCCATGCGATCTGCGGGTGCGAGCGTCCGCCGAAGCCGCAGTCGCAACCGGCAATCAGGTTCTCGCGCCCGACGCGGCGCGCGTAGCGCGCAATGCGCTGCGCGACAACCTGCGGATGCTCGACGACGTCGGTGGAGTGCGTCACAACGCCGGGAATCAATATCTTGCCTGCCGGGAGCTTCACCTCGTCCCACACCGCGTATTCGTGCTCGTGGCGCGCGTTGGCGCCCTCGATCAGATAGGCCTGCGCCTTCACGCGCAGCATCAGGTCGACGACTTGGTTGAGTTCGATATCGTAGGCGTGCGGCCCGTGCCAGCTGCCCCAGCACAAGTGATAGCGCACGCGCTCCTCCGGCACGTTGCGCAGCGCGTGGTTCAGCGCTTCGATGCGCATGGCGCTTCGCTTGCGGAAGGCTTGGAGGCCCATCGCGATGCCGATGCGGTCCCAGAGCGCCACCAGCCAGGCGTCGTCGATCTGCAGCACCACGCCCGCCGCGACGATGGCCTCGTACTCGACGCGCATCGCTTCGGCGATCGCAAAGACGAACTCCTCTTCGCTCCGGTAGTACTCGTTGCGCCGATACACCTCCAGGCTCGCCGGCGCGGTCGAGGTGAGGAACGCGTCCTCAAGCGGGACGTGCGCCTTAAGCTCCTCGATCTCGCGCGCAAGCGCGCCCTGTCCTTGGTAGGTGATCGGACCGGTGCACACCGAGATCGGCCGCACGCGCTTGATCTGCTCACCGGGCGTATAGAAGAGGGTGCCCTTCTCGCTTGCATACCGATAGAAATCGGCAAACGCCTCGCGGTCGCGACCTTGCGCGATGAGCGGCACCGCCCCCGGCTCGGGCGGCCGCGGCTCGAAGCCAGCAAAGCGCATCTCGACGTACGACAGCCAGTCGCCGCCCTTGGTGTATTCGCCCTCATTCACGAGATCGAGGCCGATGTCGCGCTGCCGGCGTACGACCGCCTCGACCGAGTTGCCATTCAGGAGAGGGAGGCTTCCCACATGGGTGGTCAGGATGCGGTCGGTGCTGCGTTTCATTTCTTTTGGTATGGTACGGCTTCCTTAGGAGGAGGAACCATGCTTCGATTCATCGCGGCCGCCGCGCTCGCCGCGCCGCTCGCCGCTCAGGCACAGGGCACCATCAAGATCGGCATGATCAATGTGCTCTCGGGCCAGTTCGCCGACGCCGGCGCCCAGCTGGACAACGGCGCCAAGACCTATATCAAGATGCACGGCGATAGCGTGGCGGGCAAGAAGATCGAGATCATCCGCCGCGATGTCGGCGGGCCGAATCCCGACGTGGCGAAGCGCCATGCGCAGGAGCTCGTGGTGCGCGACAAGGTCGACCTGCTGGCCGGCTTTCTGCTCACGCCGAACGCGCTCGCGGCGGGTGACGTTTCGGCGGAGGCGAAAAAATTCATGGTGGTGATGAACGCCGCCACCTCCATCATCATCACCAAGTCGCCCTACATGATCCGCACCTCGGTGACGCTGCCGCAGGTGATGGAAACGTTCGGTACCTGGGCGGCCACCAAGGGCGGCATCAAGCAGAACTACACCATGGTGACCGATTACGGGCCGGGGCACGACGCCGAGGCGGCGTTCACCAGCGCCTTCAAAGCGGCGGGCGGCACAGTGATCGGCTCGGTGCGCTTCCCGGTGGCGAACCCGGACTTCTCCGCCTTCGTGCAGCGCGCGAAGGACCTGGCGCCCGAATCGATCTACATCTTCATTCCCGGCGGCGCGCAGCCGGCGGCGCTGGGCAAGGCGTTCGCCGAGCGCGGCATCGACAAGCAAAAGACCAAGATCCTCGGCTCGGGCGAGACCACTGCCGAAGCAGCGCTGAAGAGCATGGGCGACGCCGGGCTCGACATCATTACCGCCTGGCACTACGACTACACGCTCGACAATCCGCAGAACAAGGCGTTCGTCAAAGAGTACAACGCGATGCACGGCCGCAATCCCGACTTCTTCTCGGTCGGTGGCTACGACGGCATGCAGGCGATCTACGAGACGCTGAAGAAGACCAAGGGCAACGCCGACGGCGAGGCGATGATCGCGGCGGCGAAAGGGCTGAAGTGGCAAAGCCCGCGCGGACCGATGTCGATCGACGCCGACACGCGCGACGTGGTGCAGGACGTGTACATCCGCCGCGTGCAGAAGGTCGGCAACGAGTACGTCAACGTGCCGTTCGACAAGATTGCCGCAGTGAAGGATCCCGCCGGAGAGCGGCGCAAGCAGCAAAAGCAATGAAGCGGGCCGCTGGCGGCGGCTGACCAGCTCATTATGTTGGCGTCTCTTGCCGGCGTGCTCTTCGACGGCTTCGCCTACGGGATGCTGCTGTTCCTGCTCTCGGTAGGCCTGTCGGTGACGCTCGGGATGATGAATTTCGTCAATCTCGCGCACTGCAGCTTCGCGATGGTCGGCGGCTACGTCACCGTGACGCTCACCAACCGCTACGGCTGGCCGTTTGTCGCGACGCTGCCGATGGCGTTTCTTGCCGCTGCCGGCATCGCCGTGGTCCTCGAGCGCACGCTCTACCGGCGCCTGTATCGCGCGAGCGATCTCGACCAGTGCCTTTTCACGATCGGCATCGTGTTCATCTCGATCGCCGTCTACGCCTGGTTCTACGGCACCGTGGTGCAATCCGCCCCGATGCCCTCGTATTTGCGCGGCTCGGTCGAGCTCTTCGGCATGAGCTTCGCCGCCTATCGCCTGTTCCTCATCGCGCTCGGCCTCGGCGTGGCCGCTGTGCTGGTCGCGGCGCTCGAGTACACGCGCTTTGGCGCGCAGGTACGCGCCGCGGTCGACAACCAGCGCATGGCGCGCGGCCTCGGCATCGACGTCGACCGCGCGTTCATGATCACCTTCGCGCTCGGCGGCGGCCTCGCCGGTCTTGGTGGCGCCGCCGCGATCGAGATCGTCGGGCTCGATCACGCGTTCGCGCTGACGTACCTCGTCTACGTGCTGATCGTCGTCGCCGTCGGCGGCCTCGGCTCGATCGGCGGCTCGCTTGCCGCGGCGCTGGTTCTCGGCGTGAGCGACATGGCGGGCAAGTACTACTTCCCCTGGCTTGGCGCCTTCGTCATTTACCTCGTGATGGTCGGCCTGCTCATGTGGCGGCCGGTGGGCCTCTTTGGCAAGCGCTAGCGAGTACTTCCAGCGGCAGGCGCGCGTGCGGCCGCTCGAGATTGCCTTCTGGGCAGCTACCCTCCTGCCGTTCATCGTCCTGCCGAGCTACCTCGCGCTTGCGAGCCAGGTTGCCATCACGGCGCTCTTCGCGCTCTCGCTCGATCTCCTCCTCGGCTACGCCGGGATCGTATCGCTCGGCCATGCCGCCTACTTCGGCTTCGGCGCCTACGCCGCCGGGCTTCTTTCCAAGCATTACTTCGGCGAGCCGCTCACCGGCCTGGTGGTTGCGGCGATCGCTGCCGGCGTCCTCGGCTACCTGACGAGCCACGTCATCGTGCGCTTCCGCCATCTCGCGCTCATCATGCTGACGCTCGGCCTCGGGCTCCTGCTCGCTGAGGCGGCCAACAGCGCAAGCTGGCTCACGGGCGGCGCCGACGGCCTGCAGGGCGTGAAGATGTGGCCGCTCCTCGGGTTCAAGTTCGATCTCTACGGTCGCACCGCGTACGCCTATTCGCTGGTCGTCCTCTTCTTACTGTTCCTGGTCGCCCGGCGGGTCATCCATTCGCCGTTCGGCCTCGCGCTGCGCGGCATCCGCGAGAATGCGACCCGCATGCCGGCGATCGGCGCCCCGAGCCTCGCGCATCTACGCAAGGTGTACACCATCGCCGCCACCATGGCGGGCGCCGCAGGCGCCCTGCTGACGCAGACCACTTCCACCGTGTCGCTCGAGGTGCTCTCCTTCGGCCGCTCGGCCGACGTGCTGGTCATCCTGATCCTCGGCGGCGCCGGCCGCCTCTACGGCGGCATCGTCGGCGCGATCATCTACATGGTGGCGCGCGATCAGTTCGCCAGCATGAACCCGCAGTACTGGTACTTCTGGGTGGGACTGCTGCTCGTCGCGGTGGTCCTCTTTCTTCCCAACGGCATCCTTGGCGGTCTGCGTGCTCTCTACAAAAGGCCTGAATAAGCGTTTCGGCTCGCTCGTCGTGGCGCAGGACATCGCGCTTGAGTTGCCGGCGGGCGTGCGCTACGCGTTGATCGGCCCGAACGGCGCCGGCAAGACCACGCTCATCAACCTGCTCACCGGCCTGCTCGTGCCCGATAGCGGCGAGATTTTTCTCGCCGGGCACGACATCACCGCGCTCAGACCGGAGACCCGTGTGCGCGCCGGTCTCGCCCGCACCTTTCAGATCAACACGCTGTTTGCGGCACTGACGCCGCTTGAATCGGTCGCCATGGCGGTGCTCGAGCGCGAGGGGCACGCGCACAACTGGTGGCGGGGCCTGCCGGCCTTCGGCGCCGCGACCGAGGAGGCTCACGAGATTCTCAGCCGCCTGCGGCTCGCGGCGGCGGAGCACCGCCCGACGCGCGAGCTCGCCTACGGCCAGCAGCGGCTCCTCGAGATCGCCCTCGCCCTCGCGACGCGGCCGCGCGTGCTGCTGCTCGATGAGCCCGCGGCCGGCGTGCCGAAAGACGAGAGCGCGGAGCTCTTCGCCGTGATCGCCGGCCTGTCGCAGGACCTGACGGTGCTCTTCATCGAGCACGATATGAATGTGGTGTTCCGCTTCGCCGAGCGCATCGTCGTGATGGTGAGCGGGCGCATCCTCGCCGAAGGCACGCCGGGCGAGGTGGCGCGCGATGCGCGCGTGCGCGAGGTTTACCTTGGGAAACATGCTCGAGCTGCGTGATGTGCGCGCGGGCTACGGCGACGCCGTCGTGCTGGACGGCATTTCGCTCGCGCTTGCCGACGGCGGCACGCTCGCGGTGCTTGGTCGTAACGGCGTCGGCAAGAGCACGTTGCTGCTCACCCTCATGGGCTATACACGGCTGCACCGCGGCACGGTGCTCTGGCAGGGCAATGACATCTCGTGGCTGGCACCGCACCGCCGGGCGCGCTTCGGCATTGGCTGGGTCGCGCAGGAGCGCGAGATTTTTCCATCTCTCACGGTGCAGGAGAACCTCACCGTCGCCGCACGGCCCGGCGACTGGACGCTCGAGCGCGCCTATGCGCTGTTCCCGCGCCTCGCCGAGCGGCGTGCGCACAAGGGCAACCAGCTCTCCGGCGGCGAGCAGCAGATGCTCGCCATCGCGCGCGCACTGATGACCAACCCCCGGCTGCTGCTCCTCGATGAGCCGCTCGAAGGCCTCGCGCCGATCATCGTCGAAGAGCTGGCGCAGGCGCTCGCCAACCTTGCCGGCGTCGCGCTCATCCTGGTCGAGCAGCACGCCGAGATCGCGCTCTCGCTTACCGAGCAGGCCCTGGTCATCGAGCGCGGCCGCATCGCGCACCGCGGCATCTCGCGCGCGCTCGCGGCCGACGAGCAGCTACTCGAGCGCTACGTCGGCGTGGCCGCTACGGATTGCGCGTGAGCACGCAGTCGCGGTCGCTGCCCTCGGAAGACCAGCGCACGATGCGCCGCGCACGCGGCTCGACCTCGAAATAAACCTTGCAGCGGCCGTTGCGGCCGACGGCGTATTGCTGTTGCAGGTTGCCGTTCGGCAGCGACTTGCTGTTGAGCTCGCGCAGCTGGTGCTCTACGGTCGCGGTGCTGCACCCCGCGATCATCAGCGCCATAAATGGGGACGGACCCCATTTACTTGGGCATTTCAAATGGCTTTGGCTTGCACCACCAGGGTATGCGCCTCGCACTTGAAGGGCTCCGAGCCGCCGACCCGGGTCAGGGCTTCGGCGAGCTTCTCGACCACCTCGTCGAGCTTGACGCCGCGCTTCTCGAAAAGCGCCCCGCGCGGCGTGCCGCGCACCTGCCCGGTGGCGAAAGCCCGCGCGCTCGGCGCCTTCGCTTCGATCTTGACCTTGTCGATACGCACGTCGCCGAAACGCGCGTCATCCAGGTAGCGGCGGATAGCCGCTTCGTCGTTGAAGCCGTACGGAATCTTCGTGAACTCCATCTCCGGATCCCCGGGAAACATCTCTTCCATCAGCCCGGCCGCCGCCATGGCGTGCGGGTTGAGCTCGAGCCGATCCCAGGTGGTGAAGAGGAGCGTGCCGCCTTCGAGCAGCACGCGCCGCGTCTCGCTGAAGAATTTCCGCTTCTCGGGCACGAACATGACGCCGAGGCTGCACACCACCGCGCCGAACGTCTCGTCCTTGAACGGCAGCGCCGCCGCGTCGGCAAGGCGCCAGTCGATCTTGCCCTTCACCTTGTTGCGGGCGTACGCCAGCATCGGCTCGCTGAGATCGGTGGCAACGAGCCGGAACGTCGAATCGATGCGCTCGCGCAGCCGCTGCGTGACGATGCCGGTGCCGCAGGCGAGCTCCAGCACATCGCCCTTGGGACGCACCGGCAGCCGGCGCACCAGATCCGTGGCGATCGCTTCGAGCTGCGCCGGACCGAGAATCGTGTCGTAATACTCCGGCATCGAGCCGCTGAAATCTGCGGCGATATCGACCATCCCTAACTCTCCTTCGCCAAACTATTTCTTACGCCTCACAGTCTGCTTTGGCAACTCGAGCCCGAGCAGGTTCACGGCATTGCCGAAATAAATCTTGCGCCGGTCGTTCGCTTTCAGCGACAGCTTGTCGAGCGCCTTCATCGTCTCGCGGATAAAAAGCGGACCCCCCTCCGGATCGAAGGGACAATCGGTGCCGAACAGCACGCGCTCGGTACCGAAGAAATCGATGCCGCAGCGAATGCCGCTCGCCCAGCCGTTGATGGACGTGTCGTTGTAGAACATCCTGAAATAGTCCACCGGGCGCTTCTTCATTCGCTTGCGCAGCCCTTCGTAATCTTCATCGGCGGTACGCGTCCCGAACTGATCCATGCCGTAGCCCACGCGATTGGCGAGAAACGGCACCATCGCACCGAGGTGGTGCGTAATGATCTTCAGCTTCGGCAGCTTGTCGAACATGCCCGAGAACACCAGGCGTCCCATGAAGACGCTCGTTTCATACGGCCAGCCGAAGAGCCACCACATCTCGTACTTCGATTTCTGCTCGCTCGGATAATCGGCCCATTTCGCCGTGCGCGACGGGTGCACCCAGATCGGCAGGTCGTACTTGCGGCTCATGCGCTCGAAGATGGGAAAGAACTCGGGCTCATCGAGCGGCCGTCCGTTCACATTGGTGAAGATCTGCACGCCCTTGGCGCCGAGCTTGCCGATCGCCCGGTCGATCTCATCGAGCGAGGCCTGGACATTGTTCATCGGCAGCGATGCCACGAAACAGGGAAAGAGCTCCGGGTAGCGGCCGACGATCTCGGCCATGCCGTCGTTTGCGAGCCGCGCGAGCTCGGGCGTCTCTTGCGGCGTGCCGAGAAACTCGATCGCCGGCATCGAGAGCGTCAGCACCTGCTGGTAGCCCGGCCAGCGCTTCATCATCTTCACGCGCCGCTCGAGGTCCCACAGCACCGGGATGTGCATCCAGCGCTTGAGCGCCGCCGCAAGGCCGGCATTACCTTCGGCGATTTTCTTCATCCGCTCGAAATACTCGAGCGGGAAGATGTGGGGAAAAATGTCGAGCTTGCGTTCCGCGCTTGGCATGCGCACTCCTTAATCCGGGGTGACGACAATAATCATTGGCGCCATACCTTGCCCGCCACTTCGACGATGCGCGCGAGCTTCGCCTGCTGCTCTGCTTCGCCGAGCGGATTACCTTTGATCGAGCTCGCGAAGCCACACTGCGGGCTGAGCGCGAGGCTCTCGAGCGGTGCGACTTGCGCCGCCTCATCGAGACGCCGCATCAGCTCGTCGGCCGTCTCCAGGCGCGCGCTTTTCGTCGAGACGAGGCCCAGCACCGCGCGTTTTCCCTTCGGCAACAAGCGCAGCGGCTCGAAGCCGCCGGCGCGTGCCGTGTCGTACTCGAGGAAGTAGCCCGCCACGTTGATACGGTTGAAGAGCACCTCCGCCACCGGCTCATAGCCGCCCTCCGCCGCCCAGTTACCCTCGCGATTGCCGCGGCACTGGTGCAGGGTGATCGTGACCTCCGGCGCTAGCCCCGCAATGGTCTGGTTGATGCGCTGCGCGTACGTCTCGAGTAGCCGCATCGGATCCTCGCCCCAGGAGCGGACGTATTCGCGATGCTGCGGATCGCAGATGAAGGCGATGCTCGTGTCGTCGAGCTGGATGTAACGCGCGCCGGCATCGACCAGCGCTCCGAGCTCCTGGCGGTACGCGGCAACCAGATCGGCCCAGAAGCGCTCGCGATCGTTCGCGTAGTAGCCAAGCTTGCCGCCGGTGTAGTAGTGCACGCAGTTGGGCGCCGGAATCGTCACCTTCGGCACGCGGCGCGTATTCGCCTTCAGGAATTCGAAAGCGCGCACCACGGCGCTCGGCCGCCAGCGGATCGGCCCGACGACCTTCAGGTCCGAGAAGCCCTGCGTCGGGCCCGAGGCATCGCGCCACTTGAGCTTCGCGGAGCCGGTGCGATCGGCGGCGAAGCCTTCCCAGCCAAGGATCAGCTCGAGCCACCAGCTGCGGCGGCGGAACTCGCCGTCGGTGACGGCCTGCAGGCCGAGGCGCTCCTGCATGGCGACGACTTCGCGGATGCAGTGGTCTTCGACTTCACGCAAGCCGGCATTCTCGTGTGGTCCGAGCGCGCTGGTGGGTGTCTGCGGCCCGAGATACTTCTCGCGAGCTTGCTTCAAGCGCTCCGGCCGCAGCAGGCTGCCGACTTGATCAGCGCGGAACGGGGGCCGCATGGAGCGGGCGATTCTAATTCAGCGTCGCGAGGTAGGCCGCGATGTCTTTCGCATCGCGAACACGCATGTGCAGGTCCGGCATCGCCGTGCCGGGCTTCACTTCCTGCGGTGCGCGCAGCCAGCGCATCATGTTGTCCGCGTTGTTGGGCAGCACGCCAGCGATGAACGAGCGCTTCGCGATATGCGCGAGCGACGGCCCGACTGGCGCGTTGGAACCGACGACGCGCGGAATCTCATGGCAGGTGACGCAGGCGTACTGCTGCAGGGCCCGCTTGCCGCGCTCGGGATCCAGCGATGCCGCTTCTTCGGCCGTCTCTACCGTCGGCGCGGACTTGAGCGCCTGGTAATCGGCTGGCGAGAACTGCGGCATTTGCTTGACGAACGCCACCACGTCCCACATCTCGTCCTCCGTGAGACGGTATTGCCACGCCGGCATGCCGGTCATCTTGAGGCCGTTGCGCACTGTCCAGAAAAGCTCGGCCGCGCTGCGCTGGCGCGAGATGAGTGCCAGGTTCTCCGGCACGGGCAGCATGCCGAGGGCGAAGGGCTCCGGCGCCACGCCGGGTGCGCCATGGCACTGCGCGCAGTGCTCGCGATAGAGCCCGACGCCGCGCCGAATGCGCTCCGCTGACTCCAGTGAGGGCACCTAGACGCGCCGCGCGCGCATGCCGATCGAGCGCTCCGAGAACAAGCACAATGCCGGCGCAGCGAAGCGCGCGCACCGGCGGCTCAGTCGAGCTTCGCGCCGGAGGCCTGCACCTTCTTCTGCGCGAGCTCGCGATCGCGCTTCAGGAAGGCGGCGAACTGCTCTGGCGTCTCGGCGACCGGCTCGAAACCGAGCGTGGTGAGCCGCTCGCGGAATTCCGCCGTCTGTACGATCTTGGCCGACTCGGCCGCGAGCTTTGCCACGACATCGCGCGGCGTGCCAGCGGGCGCCGCGAGTGCGAAGTAAAACGACGCATCGAAGTCGCGCAGCCCCGCCTCCGCGAATGTCGGGACGTCGGGAATCAGCGGATGACGGTGGCTGCCCGAGACGGCCAGCCCCTTCATCTTTCCCGCCTTGAGATGCGGCGCAGCGCCGCCGATCACGGCGAACATCAGGTCGAGCCGGCTCGTCATGATGTCCTGCAGGCCATTCACCAGCCCCTTGTAATGCACTGGCTGCATCTCCAGGCCGTTCAGCGTGTTGAACCACGCCATCGCCAGATGGTTCACGCCGCCCGCGCCGACGGTGCCGTAGTTCAGCTTGCCCGGATTCTTCTTCGCGTAGTCGATGAGCTCGCGCACATTGGCCGCCGGGAAATCGGGCCGCACGACCAGCATCAGGTTCGCGGTGACGATGCGCGCCACCGGCGCAAAGTCCTTCATTGGGTCGTACGGCAGCTTGCTGTAGAGGAATGGATTCAACGAATAGACTGCGTCGGAGGCGAGCAGCCAGTTGTAGCCATCCGGCGGCGACTTCGCCACGTCCTGCGCGGCGATGATCTCGTTCGCGCCGGGCTTGTTCTCGACGATCACCTGCTGGCCCCAGGCATCGGTCAGCTTCTGGCCGAGCGCACGCACCAGGAGATCGGCCGGCCCGCCGCCGGTGTACGGCACCACCATGCGGATCGGCTTAGTTGGAAATGACTGCGCCTGTGCGAGCGACGTGAAGAGCAGTAGTGCGGCGACGAGGAACCTCATGCCTCCTCCGAAAAATGGGGTCAGATCAACATTTCAGGACAATTGGCCTAGCTTATCGGAGGATCCCGAAATGTGGATCTGACCCCATTTCTAGGTCGCCTCCGAATAGTCGAGAAGCTTGACCTTGTAATCGGAGCGCGGCAGCGATTGCGGCGCCACCATGCGCACCTCCGGCGTGAAGAGGAGCGCCGCGCGGATTTCGCGTGCGATCGTCTCGCCGAGCGTGGCTTCGCCCTCGACCAGCACCGGCAAGGGCGGATCCTGCTTCACGCCCCGGCGTCGCGGCCGGATGAGGATGGCGCCCGTCACCCGCGGCTGGAAGCGCGCGACCACCTCGCGCACCGCCGACGGAAAGACGTTGACGCCGCGCACGATCAGCATGTCGTCGGTGCGGCCGATACAGCGTACGCGCAGCGATGTTCGCCCGCAGGCGCAGGGCGAGGTCCACACGCGCGCATGGTCGCGGCTGCGAAAGCGCAGAAGCGGCGCCGCTTCGCGCGCGAGATGGGTATAGACGAGCTCGCCGGTGGCGCCATCGCGCAGTTCGAGCGCTTTGCCCGTGTCCGCATCGATGAGCTCGACGTGGATCAATCCGTCCGCGGAGAAATGCATGCCCGTCTGCTCCGGGCACTCGCCCCAGAGCGAGGCAGCGATGTCGCCGATGCCCATGATCTCGTAGACCTTGGCGCCCCAGGCACTCTCGAGCTTGCGACGGAAGCCCGCTTCGCCGCCGCCGGGCTCGCCGCCGACGATGATGCGCTTCACCGCTGAAAGCGACGCGCCCTTGGCGGCCGCGACCTCCGCGATGTGCAACGCATAGGACGGCGTACAGGCGAGCGCCTCGGGCGCGAGCTTCTCGATCGCCGTGAGCAGGCGCTCGGTGTTGCCGACGCCCACCGGGATGTGCACGCAGCCGATCGCCTCGAACGCGGCGAGCGAGGCGCCGGCGACGAACGGACCG
>DASREB010000226.1:0-4219 GCA_035652275.1 Burkholderiales bacterium | reverse complement strand
CGCCCTCATGTGGCTGTCGTCGGCTATCACTTCGACAACGTGCGCGCGGATCGTTTCGTACGTCATGTCCGGGCTCGCTCGAATGCCAGCGAATTGGGCGTGGTCGTGATTCGGGCGGTGCCCGCCTTGTCCTCCTCCCTGGATGAGACGGAAACTGAAAAGTCCTACCGGCAACTTGGTGCGGACGTCTACATGATCCTCGATCCGGCGACTGGCAGCGAGAATTTCACCGAAAGCTCGCAGCGGTTGCGCTCGGCCGTCTGGCATCTGCACAAGAAGCTCACGGCGAAGTAGGGCAGGCACCACTGCAGGACCAGGTCGTTCTATCTCTGGGAAATTCGACGTTCCGTCACGCGCCCCAGTTCATGCACCTCGGAGATGGCTTGCAGGTCGCCGTCGATCAGGATTAGATAGTCGACGATGCGACGGATCCTGGCATTGCCACTGTCGTCATCCGGAAAACGGTGCAGGTCGAGGAAGCAATTCGCCGTCATCGCTTTGACGGCGTGGTCCAGGCCTTCAACCGCAAGCTCCGAGAGCCGGCCGCGCTCGGCCAGCAAGCAGACGATGGGAACCTTGCGGTACATCGAGCGAGCTCGAATGTCGCCCAATAGCGCGAACATTTGCGATTCGTCAAGGTGCACGCTGATGATCACCATGCCGTATCGATCGTTTGAAAGCAGCGACATGACATCGGCGGTCGTTTGCGCGAAGGTCAGGTGATGGCCGGCCAACACCCGCTCCAGTCGGCTTCGAACCACCGGGCTGGCAGCGATCACAACCTTGGTGCTCGGGGGCGGTGCGTATGCGTTGGCTGTCATCGCGCGCCTGGCGCAAGCGGCGTGCCCAGCTCCGCTGCGCGCGAGCCGTCGCGCTTTCTATCCAGTTCGTATCAGCGCCCGGACTTCGTTCAGGATGCGCGTTCGCTCCCGTGGGTCCGCCACGCTGACGTAGAGCACGCCGAGCTGACCGTGGCACCGGTCGGCGAACTTCTGCGCGGCGAGGCGGGCGCCCGGCAACGGCACCTGGAAGGCCGCGAGAGGTCCGTACGTTCC
This sequence comes from Burkholderiales bacterium, assembly GCA_035652275.1. Classification (GTDB taxonomy): domain Bacteria; phylum Pseudomonadota; class Gammaproteobacteria; order Burkholderiales; family SG8-39; genus SCGC-AG-212-J23. The sequence goes on along the minus strand of DASREB010000226.1, from coordinate 3,164 downwards.
CTCGCGCTCGCAGGTAATGATGATAACGCCCAGCAGCGCGTCGACTTTCGCATCGTCGAGCCGCATGCGCTCGAACGGCCATTGGCGCAAAACCCGGCGCAGCGCCGGGTCCATCACGGCGCAGTCTCTCCCGCTTTCCATACGGCCGCGGAGAAGTCATGGCGCTCGCCCCCAGGGCGCTGCAGCCACGCGCCGGCCGCGGTCGTCTTGCACGCCCAGGTCTCTTGCTGGTAGGGCTCGGTAAGCGAAAGCGCCTGCGGCTTCAGCACGGCGCCACAGAAGCCGCCCGGTACGCGCACCGCGGCGTAGCGTAACCAGGCCAGGTCGCGCGTGCGCGCCTCCTCGCCGAGCTCCTGGCATGCGGTGAAATCGGCTTTGTGCGTCCAGGCGCGCGCGGCCGCATTCCATGGCGGCCGGGTCAGATCGGCGGCCCGGCCGCGCACATTCGCTTTGAAGAACGTGTGCTCGGTGTGCAGCGCGGTTGCGCGCAGCGGCTCGCTGTCCATGAGAAAGCGCCACTTCCAGTAGGCCACCTCGCCGCAGGCCGTCTTGAGCTCCTCGGCGCCGTACCAAACGCCCGGATCGTGCGGGCGCCGGAAACGCGAAGCGACCGGTGAGCGATATCGAAAGGGCGTGAAGACGAGATAGTGGCGGCCGCGCGCTTCCGCCGGCAGCGCCGGCTTGCTGCGTTCGAGCAGCTCTTCCAGCACGCGCTGCTCCGCGGCATTTTCCGCAAGTCGCATGGTGGAGACGATGTGCTGCGCCTCGACGCCGCGCCACAACGCCGCGCTTCGCGTGCGCACGCCGGTCTCAAACCACGTTTGCTTCCACGGCCGCGTCACGCCGGCGCGCGCATCGCATCGAGGTAGGCGACGACATTGACGAGACCGTCGGTGCGCTGGATGAGGTCGATCGGGCGGCCGTTCAGCGCCCGGTTGTCGCCTTGCAGCCAGGCGTGGCGCTGCGCGGCATCGGTTCCGACCAGCGCGTCGAGCGAGCGATAGACGCGCACCAGCAGCAGCGCGAGCTCGCCTTCCTTGCTTTGCGGGTCCACGGTGCGCGCGCCGCTCGTGAGACGCGAGACGCTCGCCTCGCTGACGCCGAGGATACGCGCGAGAACCGCGCTTGACAGCCCGAGTAGCTGCGCGGCGCGCAGCACCGCCTTGGTGAGCACCTGTTCGGGCGCCGGCTCGGGCTTGGCAGCAGGACGTGGGGCGCGCGCCATCAAATGAAAGAATATCTCTAGTTTCTTCCAAATGCAACCAGCGCCATTGTGTGTAGGATGGCACTCGGGAGGTCGACCATGTATCTGCAACTGGGCCTGCTCGACTGGCTATTCATAGCCTGCCTGGCCGTGGCCGCAGTGATCTGCGCATTCGACAGCGTGCTAAAGCGATCGAAGCCGCTCAGAACGCGTTTCGCCACGCTGCTTGGCAACCGGATATGGACGCTCGCGCCGCTCGGGTTGGTTGTGATTGCGCTTGGCGTGCTCGCCGCGGGATCGCTCGGTGCGCGCTTCGGCGGTCTTCCCGGATGGCGCTACCCCTACGAGCCGGAACGCATCGTCGGCAGGAAATTCTCGAACGAGCGCGTCGTCCTCGACGGCAGATCGTTTTTTGACTGCGAATTCAGCAACGTCACGTTGGTCTACAACGGCACCACGCCGATTCAGCTGCGCGGCAACAGGGTGCGCGGCGCCATCCGCTACGACAGCGAAAATCCGGCAGTGGTGGCCACGATACTGATGTTGAATTCGATGAGGGAGTTTCGGCCGGATTTCAAGCTCGACCTGCCGGCCGCGCGCACCGAAGCCGCGACGCGCGGCGAGAAGCGCATGCGCTAGGTGGCGGGTCTCCAGCTTTCGACGGCGCCCTCGCTCTCCCACTCGGCGAGCTGCAGCCGCAAGCCGGACGCCTTTCTCGCGTCCGCGGGGACGACGCCGATCGAGCGCGGATTCTGCGTCCGGTAGACGCCGCCGAACACTTCGAGCATGACGGCGAAGAGTTGCACAGTCGAGAGATCCACCGACTGCTTGAAGATCACCTTGATCCGGGTGGCGCCGATGCGAGGGACGTACATGGATGTGTACCTGTCCCCGATCTACAGCGGTGCGTTGAAGGCGGTGTCGAGGAGGCGCGGCGTCACGCTCCAGCGCTGCGGGGAGTTCAGCAGCACCACGATCACGCGCGAGCCGTTGCGCTCGGCGGCGGCGATGACGCAGTTGCCGGCCGCGCCGGTGGTGCCGGTCTTCACGCCGATCGCGCCGGGATAGTGGCCGATGAGGGCATTGGTGTTGCGCAGATAAAGGCGCCGGCGGCCATCGAGCGTGCGGATGGTGGTCTGATCGATCGTTGCGAGCGCGCGGTACTCGGCATGCTGCAGCACCTGCTCGGCGAGGCGGGCGAGATCCGCCGCCGTCGAGTACTGCCCGGGCCGATCGTGGCCGCAGGGATCGACGAAATGCGTGTTGCGTAGCCCGAGCGTAAAGGCACGCTGGTTCATGCGCGCCACGAAGCCCGGGCCGCCGGCGTCGGCGAGGGCGCGGCAGGCATCGTTCGCGGAATGCATGATGGTGGCGGCGAGAAGATCCCGCGCGCGCAGCAGCTCTCCGGCGCGCAGGCCGATGCGGCTGCCATCCTGGCTTGCCGCGGCGGGCGTCACGACCACGGGATTGTCGAGCTGGCCGCGCTCGAGCACGAGGAGCGCGGTCATCATCTTGGTGAGGCTCGCCGGCGCGTGGCGGCGGTTGGCGGCCGCCGACCACAGCACGCGGCCGTCGCGCTTCACCACATAGGCGTCTGCGTCAACGCGCGGACCGCGATCTTCCGCGGCCTGCGCGCCGGCGGCGATGTGCAACGCGACGAAGACGAGCGCCCAGCGAATGACCGTTCCTCCCTTGTTTTCTTGTTGAAGCGCGCTCGCATTATCGCGTAGGCTCCGCGCATGTTGGACGTGCTCTTGCGCGGCGCGCGCCTCTATGACGGCAGCGGTGCGAAATCTGTCACAGCGGCGGTGGGTGTTCGCGACGGCAGCATCGTCAGCGTCGGCGAAACCGACGAGCCAACGCGGCGCAGCATCGACGCCGGCGGCCTCGCCCTGATGCCGGGCATCGTCGACCTGCACACGCATTACGACGCGCAGATCACCTGGGATGCGACGCTTTC
>DASREB010000225.1:0-30650 GCA_035652275.1 Burkholderiales bacterium | reverse complement strand
TGCTCGCGCCGCAGGCGCACGGTGAAGCTGAGGTCCGCGCGGATGATGTTGTCGTGCCCGCCGGTCCCGGCGCCGCCGACCTTGCTCACGAAGAACTCGCGCGCGGTGGCGTCGAGCGACCAGCGATCGTCGAAGATCACGCGCAACGCGGCGAGCGCCTGCGGCGCCGCGCCGTAGTGATAGTCGGTGTTGGTGGTGCCGTGCAGGGTGCCGACGCCGGCATAGCCAAGGCCGCCGAGCAGCGTTCCCTGCACCGCGAGGCGCTCGGCGACGCGCAGCTCGCCCGTCGTGCCGAGCGACAGCGCGGTGCTCGAGACGCGGAAAAGCTGCGGCGTGATGTAGTCGTAGCTGCCGTACAGGCCCCAGATGCCGCGATAGCGCTCGCCTGCCTGGTAATCCGTGCCGAGCAGCAGGCCGCGGGTCGAGAGGTTCTCGACCGCGTTCGCGCTGGACGCGCTCAGCTGGAAGCTGAAGTAATCCCACGGCCGCTCGTAGCGATAGCCCGGCTTGCCCGGCAGGCCATAGTCCATCGCGTAATCGACCAGCAGCTCGTTGCGCCTGACGTCGGTCGACTCGCCCTGGCGCACCTGCGTGGTGCCGCTTGCGCCGACCTGGACTCGTGCGTAATAGGCCGGGTCCCTGCTGTTCAGGACCTCCTTGAAGCGCTCACCGAACGCGGTGCGGTTGAAGCCGGTCGCAGGAGAAATCGCCGCCGCGGAGAGCTCGCGCCAGCGGCCACCGTCGCCCTTCTCGAGCACCAGGTTCGCCATGCGAAAGAGCGACTCGCCGAGAAAGCTGCCGGCGATGCCGCTCGCTATCTGGTCGTTCCGCGAGGGTAGCGTGCTTTCTCCGGCGATCTCCCACAACGCGCTCCCCGCGAAGGTGTAGCCGAGCGACTCCCAGAAGTTGAGGCCCGCCGAGCGCGCGAAACCGTAATAGACCGAGCCCTGGTACGGGTGGCCAAACTGGTTGATCTTGTAGGGATCGCGATCGACCACCCACCCATGCTGCAGGTTGCGCTTGATGGTCGAGCCGCTCACCGCGTAGTCCCCGCCATAGATCTGGTGGTCGACGCGGTTCAGCAGGAACTCGAAGCCGACGATTTCCGCCGCCGGAATGGCGTAGTTCTTCTTCGGCTCGCCGGGCGTGGCGCCGAGCTCCGGCAAGGCCTGCTGCTGCGCGAGCGCCGCGCTCACGAGGCTGATGCCCGCAATACTCCGCAGAATGAAGAGCTGTGAAATGCGGAGGATCGGCGGCACGAAAGGCGCGATCCTAACGCTTTCGAAGTTGCGTATTCACCGCAAGGAGATCGAATGTCGCCGCGTCTCATTCCCGGCAAGGCGGCGCCCGAAACCTACAATGCCGTTCGGGCGCTGGAAAAATATCTGAAAGGCGTGGTCGAGCCACGCCTGCTGCATTTGCTGAAGCTGCGCGCCTCGCAGATCAATGGCTGCGCGTTTTGCATCGACATGCACGTGAAGGAGGCGCTCGCCGACGGCGAGGACCCGCAGCGGCTGCACCTGCTTTCGGCGTGGCGCGAGTCGCCGCTCTACGCCGAGCGCGAGCGCGCGCTGCTCGCGTGGACCGAGGCGCTGACGCTCCTCGCGCAGACCGGCGCGCCGGACGCGGACTTCGGCCGCCTGCGCCAGCACTTCTCGGAGGCCGAGATCGTCAACCTGACCGCCGCGATCGGCATGATCAACCTCTGGAACCGCTGGGCGGTGGGCTTCCGCTCGCCGCATCCGATCGGCATGGACAAGCGCGTGGGCTAGCCATTACGCTGCCGGCTTTCTCGGGAGGACGAGATGGCTCAGTTGAAGCGCAGAGACGTCCTTAAGGCGGCTGCGGCCGGCGCCGCCACGCTCGGCTTTCCGGCGCTCGTGCGCGCGCAGTCGAACGAGGTGGTGATTCTCGGCCTGTGGGACCAGACCGGCGCCTTTGCCGACGTCGGCCCGCTGAATGATCGCGGCATGCGCATGGCGCTCGAGGAGCGCGGCATGAAGGTGCTCGGCAAGCCGATCAAATACATCACGCGCGACGGCGCCACGCAGGCCGGCACCTCCACGCGGCGCGCGGAAGAAGCGATCGACGGCGAAGGCGCCCGCTTCATGATCGGGCCGTGGTCCTCAGGCGTCGCGCTCGCCGTCTCGGAAGTGGCGAAGCGCAAGAAAGTGCTGCATTTCTTCAGCGGCGGCACCGAGGACATCTCGGGCAGCCGCTGCCATCGCTATTCGTTCCAGTGGGCGGCGAGCCCCTATACCGCGGCGAAGACGGTGGTCGACAATTTCATGAAGGCGAATCCCAAGGCGAAGCGCTGGCATCTGCTGGTGGCGGATTACGCTTTCGGCTGGTCGGTGGAGAAGTACGTCAAGGAGGTCGGCAAAACGCACGGGCTCGAATTCGTCGGCGCCGACCGCCATCCGCTCGGTGAGCGCGAGTTCTCCAACTATGTGCAGAAGGCGGCTGCCAACCGGCCGGACGTCGTCGCCATGATCAACTTCGGCGGCGACGCGGTGGCGGGCGCCCGCGAGATTTTCAATTTCGGCCTGACGCCGAAGCTGCCGCTCATCATGTGCTGGTCTTCCGGCGTCGAGGAACTGATCCAGCTTGCGCCCGAGATCCGCGACAACCTCTGGGTCGGCACGAACTTCTACTACACCGCCGATACGCCGGTCGCGAAGGAGTTCGTCAAGAACTACCGCGCGAAATTCGGCACCCCGCCCGGCTACGCGCCCTCCGCGGCCTACTCGATGACGCGCCTGATGCTCGCCGGCTTCGATAAGGCGAAGTCCGACAACGTGCAGGACGTGATCAAAGCGCTGGAGGGCATCGAGGTGAACGACCTCCTCGGCCGCATGCGCGTCGATCCGGCGACGCACCAGACGCTGCGGCCCTATTTCTTCCTGCGCTGCAAACCGAAGAAAGCGATGAAGGAAGACCTCGATCTCGCCGATGTGATCGCCACCGGCGACACGCCGCTGCCGAAGGAGTACGCCGCCTGCAAGGACATCGGCGGCTTCTGATTTAAATAGGGACAGTCCCTATTTTTCTCGGCTAGCGTTTGAGCCTCCTTCTCGGCCAGATCCTCAACGGGATCGCCACCGGGATGTTGTATGCGCTGATGGGCCTCGGCTTGGCGCTCATCACCGGCGTGCTCAACATCCCGAACTTCGCCCACGGCGCGCTGTTCGCGGTGGGCGCCTATCTACTCGTCACGGTGGTCGGTGCGATCGGCAACTTCTGGCTCGGGCTGCTCATCGCTCCGCTCGGTGTTGCCGTACTTGGCATCGCCATCGAGTACGCCGGCATTCGCCGTTTGTATGCGGCTGGGCATGACTACCAATTGCTCTTCACCTTCGGCCTCGCGCTGATTCTGAATGAGCTGATCATCGTCATCTGGGGCCCGGTCGGCATCAGCCACCTGCCGCCCGCGATGCTGCGCGGCGGCGTCGATCTCGGCTTCACCTTCTATCCGAAGTACCGGCTGTTCGTCATGGTCGTCGCCGCGCTCTTGGTGGTGCTCACCTGGCTCTTCCTCGAGCGCACGCGTTACGGCGCGATCATGCGCGCCGGCATCGAGAACAGGGAGATGGTGTCGCTCCTTGGCATCGACATCCATCGCCTCTTTACGGTGGCGTTCGCGCTCGGCGCCTATCTCGCCGGCATCGCCGGCGCGCTCACCGCGCCGATCCGCGGACTCTCGCCCGGCATGGGCGTCGACATGCTGGGCATCGCCTTCGTGGTGGTCGCGCTCGGCGGCCTGGGCAACCTGCTCGGCGCGATCGCCGCCGGGCTCTTGATCGGCATCGCGCAAGCCGTGGTGGCGGCGTATTGGACCGAAGCATCGACCGCCGTCATTTTCGCGGTGATGGCCGCCGTGCTGCTCGTGCGGCCGCAGGGCCTGTTCGGCATCCGATGAAGCTCCCGGCGTTGCTGGTGCTCGCGGCCGTGCTCCTGCTACCGCTGGTGGTGCGTCCGGCCATAGCCACCGAGATCTGGATCTTCGCCATCTTCGGCCTCGGCCTGAACCTGCTGCTCGGCTACACGGGGCTCCTCTCCTTCGGCCAGGCGACGTTCTTCGGTTCGGCCGCCTACGTCGCGGGTTATCTCCTCAAGTACTACGGTATCGGCATCGTGACCGCACTCGCTGTCGGCGTCGGCATCGGCGCCGTCTCTGCGTTGGTCGTGGGCTACCTCTGCGTGCAGCGCTCGGGCCTCTACTTCATCATGCTGACGTTCGCGCTGAACCAGCTCTTCTACTTCATCGCCTATCAGTGGACGAGCGTCACGGGCGGCGAGGACGGCATGCCGGGCATTCCGCGGCCGGCGATCCTCGGCGTCGATTTTCGCCAGCCGCTCGCGTACTACGTGCTGGTGTCGGCGCTTTTCCTGCTCGCCCTCTGGGCAATGAAGCGCATCGTCGACTCGCCGCTCGGCAAGATCCTGCAGGCGATCCGCGAAAACGAAGTGCGCGCTGAAGCGGTGGGCTACAACGTGCCGCGTTTCAAGCTCCTCGCCTTCGTGATCGGCGGCGCCTTCGCCGGCTTCGCCGGCGTGCTCTACGCGATGCTCTTCGGTATCGTGCCGCTCGAAGCGATCGGCTTCGTGTTTTCCGGCAACGTGGTCTTCGCGACGCTGATCGGCGGCAGCGGCTCGCTGTATGGCCCGATCATCGGCTCGGTGGCGTTCATCTGGCTCTCCGAGTCGATGAGCGTGGTGTGGGCACGCTGGCCGCTCCTGCTCGGCGTGGCGTTCGTCATCGTGGTGCTTTTCTTCCGCGGCGGTGTGGTCGAAGCCTGGTCTCGCATATGGCGCTTCTCGAAACGCGCGAGCTGACGAAGTCGTTCGGCGCGCTCACCGCCGTGAACGGCGTGAACCTGCGCGTTGAAGCGGGCACGCTGCACTCCATCATCGGGCCGAACGGCGCCGGCAAGACCACGCTGTTCAACCTGCTGACCGGTCAATTTCCGCCCAGCGCCGGTCGCATCCTGTTCGACGGCCGCGACGTCACCGGCACGCGCGCGCATCGCATCGCGCATCTGGGTCTCGCCCGGTCGTTCCAGCGCACCAATGTTTTTCCCGCCTTCACACTGCTCGATAACGTCTGGGTCGCCGCCTTCGCCTGCGCTCCGAGCTGGCGCGGGCTCCTCTGGAAGCGCACCGAGGGCTACGCCGAGGTGACGGCTCGCGCGCGCCAGGCATTGACGGATGTGGGTTTGATTGCCAAAGAGCATCAGGTGGCGCGCGAGATCTCGCACGGCGAGCAGCGCCAGCTCGAGCTCGCCATCGCGCTTGCCGCGGCGCCCCGAGTGTTGCTGCTCGACGAGCCGGCGGCCGGCCTCTCGCCGGAGGAGACGCGCCGCATGGTGGCGCTCGTGCGAGCGCTGAAAGGCCGCTACACGATCGTGCTGATCGAGCACAAGATGGACATCATCATGAGCGTCTCGGATCGCATCACGGTGATGCATTTCGGCAGCTTGATTGCCGAGGGCACGCCGGCCGAGATCCAGCGCAACCCGGACGTGCGCCGCGCCTACCTCGGCGGCATGGCCGCCTGATGCTCGAGCTGCGCGCGATCCAGACGTACTACGGGCTCGCGCATGTGCTGCACGGCCTCACGCTCGGCGTCGCCGAGGGCGAGGTGGTCGCGCTCCTCGGACGCAACGGTGCCGGCAAGACCACCACGCTTCGCTCGATCAGCGGCCTGACGCCGCCGCGCACCGGCGAGATCCGCTACAAGGGGCGCGACATCGCGGGCCTTGCGCCGCATCGCGTCGCGCGACTGGGCATCGCGCTCGTGCCGGAGACACGCGGTATTTTTTCGTACCTTAGCGCGCGCGAGAACCTCGCGATCGCCGAGCGGTCCTCGTCACGCTGGCCGCTCGCCGCGGTGCTCGAGCGTTTTCCGCGGCTGAAGGAGCGCCTCGAGAGCAAGGGCCGCGATCTCTCGGGCGGCGAGCAGCAGATGCTCGCCATCGCGCGTGCCCTCCTGACGGGGCCCGAGTTGCTGCTGCTCGATGAGCCATCGCAGGGCCTCGCGCCGCTCGTGGTGAACGACGTGATGAGCACGATCCGGGAGCTGCGCGCCGAGCGCGTCAGCATGCTCCTGGTCGAGCAGAACGCCGAGATGGCGCTCGCGCTCGCGGACCGCGTCTACGTCATTGACCACGGCACGGTGGTGTTCGAGGGCACGCCGCAGGCGCTGCGCGCCAATGCGCAGGTCGCGGCGACCTACCTCGGTGTAGGCAATTCCGATCCCGGGTCGTAATCAGGGCGTCACTTCGCTCAGGCGGTCGACGCGCCTCAGGCCCGGGAAGAGTTGCGACCATAGCGCCACGATCACGAGCGTGCCGATGCCGCCCGCCAGTGCCGCGGGTACGGCGCCGAAGAGTGAGGCAAGCAGGCCGGCACGGAACTCGCCGAGCTCGTTGGTGCAGCCGACGAAGAGCACGTGGATTGCGCTGACGCGGCCGCGCATGTCCTCAGGGGTTGCGAGCTGCACGACCGTCGCGCGCACGAAGACGCTCATCGCGTCGGACGCTCCCATGATGAAGAGCGCCACCATGGCGACGACGTAGTGCCCGCCGAGGGCGAAGATGATCGCGCCGACGCCGAAAAGCCCGACGCCGCCGAAGAGCGCGCGACCGGCATGCGGCTGGCGGCTCTCCGGCAGTTGCGCGAGAACCAGGCTGGTGGTGATGGCGCCGACGGCAAAGGTGCTGCGCAGAACGCCAAGCCCCGCGGGCCCGACATGCAGGATGTCGCGCGCGAATACCGGGAGGAGCGCATTGACGCCGCCGAGCAGCACGGCAAAGAGGTCGAGCGAGATGGCGCCGAGGACGATCGGTTGCGCCATCAGGTAGCGCAGGCCGGCCATGGCACGCGAGAACGCGGTGCCGCCCGCCTCCCTGGACGCCACGACACGAGTGCGAATCGCGAGCATGGCGAGCGCGGCGGCGAGCGCCACCACCAGGCAGGCGGCGAAGGTGATCGGCGCACCGAGCAGATAGATAAGGCCACCGAGCGCCGGGCCGGTGATGATCGCGACCTGCTGCGCGGAGGTGGCCCACGCCACCGACTGCGCGAACTGCTCGCGCGGCACGAGCAGCGGCACGAGCGACTTCGACGCCGGCCCGGCGAGCGCGCGCGTGGTGCCGGAGAGGACCAGCGCGCCGTAGAACGGCCAGGTGAGCGTCGTGTGCATCGCGACCAGGCCCAGCAGCAGCGCGGCCGCCAGCGCCTGAATCATGTGGGCGGCGAAAAGCACGATGCGCCGGTCGGCGCGATCGGCGAGATCGCCGGCCGGCAGCGTGAGGAGCGCGATCGGCACGAACGCGGCGAGCCCGGCCCAGCCGAGCGTCATCGGGTCGCGCGTCAGGTCATACAAGTACCAGCCAACCGCCACCCATTGCATCTGAGCGGCAAGCACGTTGCAGAAGCGGCCGGCGAGAAACAGCGCGAAGTCGCGGATGCGAAGGCCGTGGCTCACGGTCGGCGCAGGTAGAACTGCGTGCCGACGACCGAGACGACGACCTCGCCGCGCTGGTTGAGGAGCTCCCAGCGGAACTTGACGATGCCGCGGTCGGGCTTGCTCGCGGAGACGCGCGACTCGAGCACCGTGCCCCGGTAGCGCAGCGTGTCGCCGGGGCGCACGGGGAGCGCGAAGCGCCACTCGTCGATGCCCTGCGAGCCGATGCAGGACGACTGGTTGAGGTACGCATCGCACATGAAGCGCATCATCACGCAGCCCGTGTGCCAGCCCGAGGCGATCAAGCCGCCGTAGGGCGTCTCCTTCGCCGCCTCGGGATCGACGTGATAGCGCTGCGGATCCCAGTCGCGTGCGAAGGCGATGATCTCCGGCTCGGTGAGGGTGCGCGAGCCGTACTCAAAGACGCGGCCGACCGGAAAGTCTTCCCAGTAGTAGCGAAAGGCGCTCATGCGCGCTCCAGCAGCAACGATGCGGCGAGGCCAAGGACGAGACCCCAGAACGGCGCGCCGATGTTGAAGATCGGCACGTCGGCGACCGTCACGAGAAAGCAGACGAGCGCGCCCAGGCTGTGGCGGCCAGCAAAGGAAGCGGTGAATGCGCTTTGCAGGATGCGCAGCATCGCGAGGCCCGCAAGCGTCGCGATGAACGCAGGCGGCGTGGCGAGCAGCAGCCGGGTGAAAAAGGGCGCCATCAGGCCGAAGGCGGCGGCAAACAGGCAGAAAAATAGCGCGGCGCTGTATTGACGCTCGCGCTCGCCGCCCGCGGCGAGAATCGCGTTCACCGGACCGGTCAGGCAGGTCGGCACCGCGCCGAAGAGGCCGCTCACGATGGCGCCGGCGCCGCACGCCGTGGTGATGGCGTTGATCGGCGCCGCGTGCCCGCTCGCAGTCAGCACCGCGATGCCCTGCCCGTTCTGCACCACCAGCACGGTGATGGCGAGCGGCACCACGAGCTCGATCATCGCGCGCCACGAGAATTGCGGCACATAGAAGTTCGGCGAGGCGAGCGCGAAAAGCGCGCCGGCCGGCGGCCTGAAGCTGCCGAGCGCCCAAATGGCGATTGCGCCGACCAATAGCGCCGCGATGAGCGGCGGCATGCCGCGCAGCGCGCGCGGCGCCGCGGTCAGCGCGAAGAACGCGACGGTCATCGGCGCAGCGATCCACAGCGCGTCGCGGAACGCGAGCACCAGGTCGATGCCAAAGCGCAGAAAGACGCCCGCCACCATCGCCATCACGATCGGCATCGGCACCGCTGCCATCGCGCGGCGCACCCAGCCCGACACGCCGAGCAGCAGCATCAGGACGCCGGTGGCGATGAACGCGCCGATCGCTTCCGGGAAACTCACGTGCCCAAGCGCGGGTCCAAGCAACACCGCACCCGGAATGCTCCACAAGAACACGAGCGGCTGCCGGTAGAGCAGGCTGAAGGCGGCCGAGATGAGCGTATTGATGACAAACGCACTGAAGATCCACGAGGCGATGTCGGATTCGGCGAGGCCGCCGCGCGCGCCGACCGACAGGATGATCGCCACCGGACCGGTGGTGGCGAAAAGAAACGCCACCACGGCGCTCGCGGCGTAGTGCACACCGAAGTCTTGCGCGATGCGAGCGAGCGTCGGAAAGGGACGACCGGGTTTCTCAAGCGACATGGCAGCGCCCGGCCGATTGTCGGCGACGTGCGGCCGTGCCGCGCGGCTGTTTCGCGGGCAGGTATCATCGGGCGCTCGTCCATTGTTGAGCTGATCCTCTGATCCTGATGGTTCGCCGCCGCGTCCTGCGCTATCTCGGCTACGCGTGCCTCGTCGGCCTGCTGGCCGTGAGCGCGTTCACGCTCTACCTCGATATGCGCGTCAAGTCGGAGTTCGAGGGACGGCGCTTCGCGCTGCCGGCGCGCATCTTTGCGCGGCCGCTCGAGCTGCACGTCGGGCTGCACATCGCGAGCGGCGACGTCGAGGACGAGCTCGGCGCGCTTGGCTACCCCTACGGGCCGCGCGACGCGCCGGGCTGGTACGTACGTGCGGACAACGCGCTCGAGATCTCGGTGCGGCCGTTCCTCTTCGCCGACGGGCCGCAGCCGGCGCGGCGCGTGCGCGTGAGCTTCGACAGCGGCACCGTGTCCGCGCTCACCGATGCCGAGGGCCGTGAGCTGCCGCTTGCGCGCCTCGAGCCGGTGCCGATCGGCGGCATCTACCCGGCGGGCAACGAAGACCGCGTGCTGGTGCGCCTGCGCGACGTGCCGCCGATCCTGGTGAAGGAGCTCGTCGCCACCGAGGACCACAACTACTACACGCACCATGGCTTCGACCCGCGCGCGCTCGCGCGCGCGGTGCTCTCGCTCGGCTCGCAGCGGGTGCAGGGCGGCAGCACCATCACGCAGCAGCTGGTGAAAAATTTCTTCCTCACGCCCGAGCGCACGCTCACGCGCAAATTCACCGAGCTCCTGATGGCAATGCTGCTCGAGCTGCATTACGGCAAGGAGGAGATCCTCGAGACCTATCTCAACGAGATCTATCTCGGCCAGGACCGCGACCGCGCGATCCACGGCGTCGGCCTCGCCGCACAGTTCTATTTTGCGAAGGACGTCCAGTACCTGACGCCCGCCGAGGCCGCGGTGCTGGTCGCCCTGGTGAAAGGCCCCGCGGTGTACGATCCGCGCCGCCACGCGGCGCGCGCGCTCGAGCGGCGCAATCTCGTGCTGCGCGAGACCAAGGAACAGGGCTCGCTCACCCTCGAGCAGTACGCACAGGCGCGCGCGGCACCGCTCGGCATCGCCACGCGCGCGGCGAGCGGCACCTCGCCCTACCCGGCTTTCGTACAGCTCGTGCACCGCCAGCTGCGGCGCGACTACGACGAAAACGATCTGCGCTCGGAGGGCCTGCGTATCTTCACCACGCTCGATCCGCGGGTGCAGGGCGCTGCCGAACGCGCATTGCAGAAGCGGCTCGCCGAGTTCGACAAGACCAAGCGCTTCGGCGAGCCGGGGCTCGAAGGCGCGATCGTCGTCACCGATCCGCAGAACGGCGAGGTGCAGGCGCTGGTCGGCGGCCGCGACGCGCGCTTCCGCGGCTACAACCGCGCGCTCGATGCCGCACGGCCGATCGGCTCGCTGCTGAAGCCGGCGATCTACCTCACTGCGCTTTCCGACCCGGCGCGCTACACGCTCGTCACGCCGATCGACGACGGCCCGTTCACCTGGAAGAGCCGCGGCGCGCCCGACTGGCAGCCGGCGAACTACGACAAGAAGTTCCACGGCATGGTGCCGCTGCGCACGGCGCTCGCGCAGTCCTATAACGCGGCGACGGCGCGCCTTGGCACCGAGCTCGGCATCGAGCGCGTGATCGCCACGGTGCAGCGCCTCGGCGTCGAGCGCGAGCTGCGGCCGCTCGCCTCCACCCTCCTCGGCGCGGCCGAGCTCTCGCCGCTCGAAGTGGCGCAGATGTATCAGACGATCGCCGCGGGCGGCTTCCGCTCGCCGCTTCGCGCGATCCGCGAAGTGACGACGCCCGAAGGAAAGCCGCTCCTGCGCTACGCGCTGAAAGTGGAGCAGGCCTTCCCGCCCGAGCCGATCTATCTCATCACCGCGGCGCTGCAGGGCGTGGTGCGCGAAGGCACCGCGCAGGGCCTGCGCAGCTTCCTGCCGGCGGAGATCGGCGCCGCCGGCAAGACCGGCACTACCGACGAGCAGCGCGACGCCTGGTTCGCCGGCTTCACCGGCGACCATCTCGGTATCGTCTGGATCGGCTACGACGACAACCGCGCCGCGCGGCTCACCGGCGCCGCGGCGGCAGTCCCGGTGTGGGGCGAGATGATGTCGGCGCTCGCGGCGCAGCCGCTCGCGCTGCCCAAGCCCGACGCCATCGAGCAGGTGTGGATCGACCCGCAGACCAGCCTGCGCGGCGACAGCCAGTGCGCCGGCGCCGTCGAGCTGCCGTTCATGCAAGGCACCGCGCCGCGCGAGCTTTCACCGTGCGCAAGCCCGGCCGGCGCCGTGATCGATGCCGTCGATCACACCGTGCAGAAGGCGAAGAGCTGGCTCGATCGCCTGTTCGGCCGATGAGACGGCTCGCAGCGCTCGCTACCCTCGCGCTCGCCGCGTGCGCCACCCGGCAGCCGGCGCCAGTCGAGTCGGCGCCTCCACCGGTAATCGGCGCACCGCCGGTCGAGCAACCGGCGCCCGTCCCTCCGCCCGCGTCTTCCTCAACGTCGCGAGAGAGCGTCGCGGTCGCCGGGCTCATGGACAGCGCGCGCAGCGATGCCGCGTCCGGGCGCCTCGCCGAGGCGGCGGCAACGCTCGAGCGCGCGCTGCGCATCGAGCCGCGCAATCCGCGCCTGTGGCAGGAGCTCGCGCGCGTGCGACTGCAGCAGGGCGATTTCGCGCAGGCCGAGAGCACAGCGCAGCGCTCCAATTCCTGGGCCGGCAGCGACAGCGGCCTGCGCGCCGAGAACGCACGCATCATCGAGCAGGCCCGCGCCGGCCGAAAATAGGGACTGTCCCTATTTTTCTTCCTAGCCGATAGAGCGGCTTCGCCGGCGCGAAAAGCCGAGGAAGCCGAGGCCTGCGCTAAGGAGCGCGAGCGTCGTCGGCTCGGGCACCGCTTGCGTCGGCGGCGCGCAGGTGAAGGCGTTATCGACGATACAGCCGTCCGTGGAATTGGCGGTCCAGCCGGTCACCGGAGCGTTGGTAACCGGATCGTAGAAGTTGAACACGTTCGGCGCGAAAAGCGCCGTATGCGAGAAATCGGCGAAGGCGTCCATGGCGCCGGGGCCGCTGCCGAAGCTCTCGGTGGTGGACGCCACCGTATCCAGGATGAGCCCCACGCTAATAGTTTCGCCCCCGCGCGCGGACCACACCGGCGTGGTGCCGGAGGCAGCGCCGGCGAAGTTCGAAAAGATGCCGGTCTTTTCGGTGATCAGGCCGTTGGACGCGGTGATATGCCCGAGGTCCACGCCGCCTTCGCCTCCCAGCGAAGAGTTAGTGCTGAAGCGAAGCCCCGCGCTGGCAGCGGCGAAGAACGGCCCGCTGCCGGAGATGTTCGCGCCGATCGAGCCCGACACGTTAACGTTGATCGTGTAATGCACGATCTCGCCCGCGGGTCCGCTGATGATGATGTTGTCGAGATTGAAGTCCGAGCTCTCCTGCGAAAAGCCCGAAGCGGTGCCGAGCGCGCCGTTCGGCAGATCGAGCGTCGCATGCGACGAGCCCTGCAGATACCCGGGCCCCGCGGCAGCGGTGGTCGCGGAACTGAACGTACCGTCGGGAGTGGTAGCGGTCGCCGTTTTTCCGACCGCGGTCGGCGAGTTGAAGACCTGGAACGGCCCCGGCGCATTAATCGTGTACTCATAGATCGGAGCGCCCTGCGCGGCCGGCGCCAGAAATGCCGAAGCCGCGGCCAGCCAAACGCTCGTCGCCACGCCGGAAAATTTGGCCTTGCGTCCCATTTTGCCTCCCGCGATTGCCTTAGCCGTTCCTACGCCGGCGAGCGAAGCCCGCCCGGCAGCTCTCACTTTTTATCTCCCTCGACAACGTTTCCAAATTACTCAAGCGCGCGCGCCGCTTCAATGAGTACCAATTAGCTAATCCTGACTCCGATGTAAGCAAGCTGGCCCGAGATGAAGCAGCGATCGCTCTGCTCACGCTCGCCACATCTCTGCTTATACCCGCCGCGCCAGCTTCTCTTACGCCACGGCGGAAACAGGGACTGTCCCTATTTTCCGAAAATAGGGACTGTCCCTATTTTTCCGGTGGCATGCGCCGGTGCCAGTCGGTCTCCTGCTGGTAGCGATGCCCCGCCGCGAGCAGCGTGCCCTCGGCGAACGGCCGTCCCACGAGCTGCAGGCCGATCGGCAGGCCGCGCGAATCGAAGCCGCACGGTAAAACGAGCGCCGGCACGCCAAGATAGTTCACCCAGCGCGTGAGGCGCGTGACCTGCGCCTGCCGCTGCGGCATCGCCGGTCCGCCGCGCAGTCCGGTCTCCTCGCGCGTCGGAATCGGCACCGGCACCGCCGGACATAGATAAACGTCGGCCTGGGCGAGCGTAGCGCTGGTAAAGCGCTCGAGCCAAAGCGTCCGCAGGCGCAGCGCCTCGAGGTACTGCGCGGCGGGGATCGCGTAGCCGGCCTCGAGACGCACGCGCACGGCGGACGCGTAATCCTGCGAGCGGCTGCGCATCCACGGCGCGTGCTGGGCCGACGCTTCCGCCTGCATCACCGTCAGGCAATGCGCCGAGAGCACCTCGAATTGCGGCGCCTCGACTTCGCGCGCGTTGAAAAAACGCGCGGCGGCGAGCACCGCGGTCGCGACCTCCGGGTGCGCGTTGCGCTCAATCCAGGCACTGGACACCGCTACCCTGGGCGCACGGCCGCCGAGAGCAACATCAGCCGGTGCGCGCGACGTGATCGGATCGCGCTCATCGTGCCCGGCGATTGCCGCGAAGATAAGCGCACAGTCTTCGGCGCTGCGCGCGAGCGGCCCGATCGTATCGAGCGAATGCGAGAGCGGCATCGCGCCGAAGCGCGATACGCGTCCCCAGGTCGTTTTGAGCCCCGTCACGCCGCACGCCGCCGCCGGCGCGCGCACCGAGCCTCCGGTATCGGAGCCGAGCGCGCCGAACACGAGGCGCGCGGCGACGGCCGCGCCCGAGCCGCTGGAGGAGCCGCCCGTGATGTAGTCCGGCTGCCAGGGGTTGCAGCAGTCGCCCCAGTGCTCGTTATGGCCAGTCGGGCCGTAGGCGAACTCGGCCATGTTCAGCGTACCGATGTCCGCCGCGCCAACGGCGTCGAGGCGCTCGAGCACCGCGGCGGTCTGTGAGGCGACCCAGCCTTTGCGGATCTTCGAGCCGCAGTTGGACACGCGACCGGCCCGATAGAACATGTCCTTGTGCGCGAGCGGGATGCCGCCGAGCGCGCCCGCGGCCGCGCCCGGGTAACGCAGCTCGGTGGAGACGAAGGCGTTGATCCGCGGCTGCCAGCGCTCGATTCGCTGGCGGCAGGATTGCAGCAGCTCTGCGGCCGAGAGCTCGCGGCGCTCAAGCTGCTGGCGCGCCTGGACGAGCGAGAGTGTCGCCGGCTCGCTCACCGCGTGCGCTCCTGCGCGACTACGTAAGTCGTCGCGTCAACGTCGAACGGTAGCTCATCGCGCAGCGGATCGGCGACATTCAGCGCGTTCACGCCGCCCGCCAGCCGCTCGGCGCGCCCGGGCGCGAGCGGCACGCCCTGCGCCGCGAGCAGATTTTCGATGGTTTCGCTTTTCAGGTTTTCCATGCTCGCTATGATAAGTGTTCGTCCGAGGAGGAAAGCCATGCCTTTTGCAGCCGCGCGCGACGGCACCCGTCTCTATTTCGAGGAAGCGGGCAGCGGCACGCCCGTCATTTTCGTCCACGAGTTCGCCGGCGACTATCGCAGCTGGGAGCCGCAGCTGCGCTTTTTCTCGCGTTACTTCCGCTGCATCGCCTATAACGGCCGCGGCTTCCCGCCCTCGGAGGTGCCCGAGGACGGCAGTCGCTATTCGCAGGAGCACGCGCGCGACGACGTGATCGCGGTGCTCGACCATCTCAAGGTCGAGCGCGCGCATGTCGTCGGCCTGTCGATGGGCGGCTTCGCCACGCTGCACGTCGGCATCGCGTATCCGCAGCGCACGCGCTCGCTCGTCGTCGCGGGTTGCGGCTACGGCGCCGAGCCCGATAAGCGCGACAAGTTCCGCGCCGAATGCGAAGCGGCCGCCGCCTCGTTCGAGGCGAACTGGACCGAAGCGGCGAGGAAGTACGCGCTTGGCCCGACGCGCGTCCAATTCCAGAACAAGGACCCGCGCGGCTGGGCGGAATTCGCGCGCCAGCTCGCCGAGCACTCGGCGAAGGGACAGGCGCTCACCATGCGCGGCGTGCAGATGAAGCGGCCGTCGCTCTATGAGCTTACCGACGCGATGAAAAAGATTGCGGTGCCGACGCTCATCGTCACTGGCGACGAGGACGATCCGTGCCTCGAGCCGGGGTTGCTGATGAAGCGCCACATCGCGACGGCCGGGCTGCTGGTCCTGCCGTGGGCCGGGCATACGATCAATATCGAGGAGCCCGACGCGTTCAACCAGGCGCTGCTCGAGTTCTTCATGCGCGTCGACCAAGGGCGCGCCGTGCGACGCGATCCGCGCTCGATGTCAGGCGGCATCCTGAAGTGATCGTCGTCACCGGCGGCGCCGGCTTCGTCGGCCTGAACGTGGTCGAGCAGCTCGTCGCGCGGGGTGACGCGGTGCTGGTTTTCGACGTCGCGGCGCCGCGCCTCGGCGTACCGTCCGAGCTCGGCGATGTCGCCGATGCCGGCGGCGTCGAGCGGTTCTTCGCCAGGCACCGGCCGCACACGGTGATCCACCTGGCGGCGATCACCGCCGATGCCGAGCGCGATTCGCGCGAGCCGCGGTGCATCGCCGAGGTGAATCTCATCGGGACGCTGAACGTGCTCGAAGCGGCGCGGCGCCATGGCGTGCGCCGCGTCGTCCATGCAAGCACCGGCGCACTCTACGGCGCAGCCGGCATCGGCGCGCCCGAGCCGCTCGACGAGGAGCGCGACCGGCCGCTGCCCGAGACGCTGTACGGCATCACCAAGTACGCCGCCGAGCGCGCCTGCATGCGCCTTGCCGCGCTCTGGCAGCTCGACGTGCGCATTGGCCGGCTGGCGATGGCCTATGGCCGCTGGGAGCACGCGACCGATGCGCGCCAGGTGCTCTCGGCGCCGACACAGATCGCGCGACTCGCGTATGCCGGGCGCGAAGCGGTATTTCCAGAGCTTGGGCCGACGGACTACATCTACGCGCCCGATGTGGCACGCGCGCTCATCGCGCTCGCCGACGCGCCCTCGCCGCGGCACCGCTTGTATCATCTGGGCACCGGCGTCGCCTGGGCGTTGCCGCAATGGTGCGAGCACCTGGCAAAGCACTTTCCAAAGTTCCACTGGCGCGTCGCGCGCCGCGCCGACGAGTGCAACGTGCGCTCGCTCGCGACAGTGATGCGCACGCGCTTTTCAAACCGCCGGCTGGTCGAGGACCTTGGCTGGCAGCCCCGCTACGACGTCGCCTCGTCGGCTGCCGATTTCGTTTCCTGGCTCGGAGCGCACGATGAACGTTGATTGGCCGCGCAATGACTACTCGCGGGTGCCGTTTCGCCTGCACCACGACCCGGAGATCTACCAGCTCGAGATGGAGCGCATCTTCCGCGGACCGACGTGGAACTATCTCTGCCTGGAAGCGGAGCTGCCCAAAGCGCATGACTACCGCACCACATGGGTCGGCGACACGCCGGTAATCGTTTCCCGGGATAAGAGCGGCGAGCTGCACGCGTTCGTCAACCGCTGCTCGCACCGCGGCGCGATGATCGTGCGCGAGCTCGGCGGCAACGCCGAGCGCCTGGTTTGCCTTTACCACCGCTGGTGCTACTCGAACGCCGGCGAGCTGACCGGCCTGCCGTTCCGCCAGGGCCTGAAAGGCGAAGGCGGGATGCCGGCGGACTTCGACATGCGCGCCGTCTCGCCGAGGAAATTGAAGCTCGCAACCCTCAACGGCGTGGTCTTCGGCACATTCTCCGACCGCACCGAGCCGCTGCAGCAATATCTCGGCGAGTTCGGCGTCGGCATGGTGAAGCGTTTCTTCCCGCGGCCGGTGAAGATCCTCGGCTACTCGCGCCAGCGCATCCACGGCAACTGGAAGCTCTACGCCGAGAACCTGCGCGACACTTACCACGCGAGCCTGCTGCACGAGTTCTTCGTCACCTATGGCGTCGACCGCGCGACGCAGAAAGGCGGCGTGAAGATGGACGAGCGCCACCGCCACAACATGAACCACGCCTATGCGGCGAGCGATTCACAGGAGGAAGCGCTCAAGGCCTATGCCGATACCGCGGCGCGCCTCGATCGCATGCGGCTGCGCGACACGAAGCTGCTGCAGTTCAGGAACGAATTTCCGGACGGCATGAACCTCGCCGCGCCGGTGTTCTTCCCGAACTGCCTGCTGATCCAGATCAACAACACCATCGGCACGCGGCAAATCCGGCCGAAGAGCGCGGATGAGCACGAGGTGTTCCAGACGCTCTACGCGTTCGTCGACGACGACGAGGAGATGCTGCGCCATCGCCTGCTCTCGGCGAACCTGGTCGGCCCGGCGGGCTTCGTCAGCATGGAAGATGGCGAGGCGATCGAAGTCATACAGAAGGCGACGCGCAGCGCGCCGCAGGCGCATGCGGTGATCGAGATGGGCGGCCGCGGCCCGCTGCGCGACCTCGCCCATCGCGTCACCGAGTCGCCGATTCGCGGCTTCTGGTCCTACTGGGCCGAGCTGATGGGGGTCGAGGCACCGGGAGGCATCCGGTGAAGCGTGCGTACGATCCGGGCGAAGAAGACGACGACGACGATCAGGAACCGAAAGAGGACCAGGAGCAGGACGAGGACGACGAAGAGGACGAGGAAGAAGAATGGAACGTCTAGCCCTCAGCGACCTGATGGCGGAATACGGCATGGCGCTCGACGAGGATCGGCTGGAGGACTGGGTCGAGCTCTTCGAGGAGCAATGCGACTACCGCGTGGTGACGCGCGAGAACGTCGAGCAGGGATTACCGAACGTGCTCATGTGGTGCGACAACAAGAACATGCTGCGCGATCGCATCGAGTCCTACCGGCACGTGAACGAGTACAACCCGCACTACGACCGGCACGTGATCGGGCCGCTGCGCGTGCTCGAGGACAAGGACGGCGCCGCGACCTTCGAGGCGAGCTACAGCCTGTTCCAGACCGATCTCGAAGGAAACTCGCGTCTCTTCAGCGTCGGGCGCTACCGCGCGGTGGCGCTGCTGCGCGGCGGTACCGCGCGCCTGAAGTCGCTGCAGGTGATCGCGGACACCGGCACCGTGCCATCGCTCCTCGCGACACCGATCTGAAATCGGTGTCAGGCACCGATTCCCTAGCGCAGAGCCTTGGTGAACGGAAAGACGTTGGTGTAGCCAAGAATGTCGGTGACGAGCAGGATGACGAAGACGAGGAGCAGCGCGGCGAGCACCGTCGCGCCGCCGTCGGCGCCCGCCGGCAGCTCCTCGATGCGGCTCGCGAGCTGCGCCGCTTCGTCGTCGGTGAGCGCCGCGACGCGCGCGCTGATGTCGGCTGGATTCACGCCGTAGGCCTCGAGCTGCGAGCGGACGTCGCGCCGCTCGAGCAGGCTCGCCAGTCGCTCGCGCCCGCCGGCTGAGAGCGCGCTTTGCGTCGGCAGCATGCCGGCGTGTACCGGCAATCCGATGGAAACGATGAGCACGGAAACGAGCACTCGGCGCAGCAGCGTCATGGCGGTTCCTTTCTGCTGTTGTTAGCGCGGCGAGGCTAGCACCTCAGATCGCGTTGTATCCACCGTCCACGAGCAGGTTCGCGCCGGTCATGAAGCTCGCGGCGTCGGAGGCGAGGAACAGCGCCGCCGCCGCGATCTCCTCCGGCTGCCCGAGCCGGTTGAGCAGATGCTTTGGCCCGAGCGCCTCGCGCGCCTTCTCCATCGAGCCGAAGCGCAGCATGCGCTCGGTCTCCACCGCACCCGGCGAGAGCGTGTTCACGCGGATCTTCTGCGCGGCATGATCGACCGCCATCGCCTTCGCCATGGTGATCAGCGCGCCCTTGGTGGCGCAGTAGACCACCCGTCCCGGCGTGCCCACCGTGCCAAGCTGCGAGGCGATGTGGATGATCGAGCCGCCGCCTGAGCGCACCATGTGCGGGATCGCCCAGCGGCTCATGAGATAGGCGCCGCCGACGTTCACCGCGAAGACGCGGTTCCAGGCGGCGAGATCGAGATCGGTGACCGTCGCGCTCGGATCGCGCGTCGCCGCGGTGTTCACGAGGACGTGCAGCGCTCCGAACGCCTGCACCGCGCGCTCGACCGCCTGGCGCGTTTCGCTCTCCGATGCGACGTCAGCGGCGAGCGCGAGATCGGCCTTGATCCTGCGCTCGTCGAGATCGACGCCGGCAACCTTCGCGCCGGCCTCGCGAAATGCGGCGACGATCGCGCTGCCGATGCCGCCCGCCGCACCGGTGACGATGGCGCACTTGCCCTGCAGTGAAAACTTGTCGGCCATGACTAGCGTCTCCCCAGATAAGCTTCCTTCACGCGCGGATCCTGCTTGAGCTCGGCGCAGCTCGCCGCGGCGATGATGCGCCCGGTCTGCAAGACGTAGCCGCGGCTCGCCGTCTCGAGCGCGTAGCGCGCATTCTGCTCGACGAGCAGGATGCTGGTGCCGGCGGCGTTCGCGGTGCGGATGCTGCGAAAGATGTCCTGCACCACCAGCGGCGCAAGGCCAAGCGAGGGCTCGTCCATGCAGAGGAGCTGCGGCTCGGACATGAGCGCGCGGCCCAGCGCGAGCATCTGCTGCTCGCCGCCGGAAAGCGTGCCGGCCGGCTGCGCGGATCGCTCGCGCAGGCGCGGAAACATGCCGTACATGCGCTCCATCTGGGCGCGCAGCCGCGCCGGCTCTCGGCGCAGCTTGAAGCCGCCCATCTCCAGGTTCTCGCGCACCGTGAGCGCCGGAAATACACGCCGCCCTTCCGGCACCAGCGCGATGCCGGCACGCGCACGCTCATGCGCGGGCATGCGTGTCACGTCCTTTCCCTGGAACAGGATACGGCCGCGGCGCGGCCGCATGGCGCCGGCGACGCCGCGCAGCGTGGTGCTCTTGCCGGCGCCGTTCGCGCCGATCAGCGCGACGATCTCGCCCTCGCCCACCTCGAGCGACAGATCCCGGCACGCCGGCACCTCGCCGTAGGCGAGCTCGACGCGCTCGACCTCAAGCAGCAAACTCGCCCCCGAGGTACGCGGCGACCACCGCGCGATTTGCCTGCACCTCGCGCGGCGTGCCCTCGTAGAGCGGCACGCCGTGATCCATGACGAACACGCGCTGGGCGACGTTCATCACGAGGTCCATGTTGTGCTCGACCACGAGTAACGTAATGCCGCGGCGGCTGACGTCGACCAGGCGCTGCAAGAGGAAATCCACCTCCGCCGCATTCAGCCCGGCGGCCGGCTCGTCCAGCATGAAAAGCCGCGGCCGGGTCGCGAGCGCGCGCGCGATCTCGAGCATGCGCTGTTGCCCGTACGCGAGCGCGCCCGCGCGCTCGCGCATCCGCTCGCCCAGTCCGACGAACTGCAGCAGCTCGCGCGCCTCGGCGTCATAGCGATCGCTGCCGCCGCGCACCAGGTAACGCCAGAGCGGCGCGTCCTGGTGGATGTGAAAGCCCGCGCGCACGTTCTCGAGCAGGCTCAGCTGCTTGAAGAGCCGGATCTTCTGGAAGGTACGCGCGATGCCCAGGCGCGCACGGCGGTACGCCGGCAGGCCGATGAGGTTCTCGCCGCGGAAAGTGAGCTCGCCGGCGTCGGGCTGGTAGATGCCCGAGAGAAGATTCAGCAGGGTCGATTTGCCTGCGCCGTTCGGCCCGATGAGCGCATAGATCATTTTCTCCGGCACGGCGAGCGTCACCTCGTGCACCGCGCGCACGCCGCCAAAGCTCTTGCTCAGCGCGCGCGCTTGAAGCACGAGGCGATGCCCCCGGGAAGAAACAGCACGACGAGCGTCAGCGCGACGCCGTAGATCATCAGGCGCAGCTCGCCGAAGCCGCGCAAGAGCTCCGGCAGGAAGGTGAGCACGATCGCGCCGATCACCGGCCCGGGCATCGTGCCCATGCCGCCGACGATCACCATCGCCAGCATGGTGAATGACTCGACGATGTTGAAGGCATCGGGCACCAGCGTGCCGACAAAGCCCGGGTAGAAGCACCCCGCCAGGCCCGCGATCGCCGCGCCGACGCCAAACGCGAATGCTTTCCACAGCGCGCCGTTCACGCCGAGCGCCGCGGCCGAGATCTCGTCCTCGCGAATCGCGCGCAGCGTATCGCCCACCGGCGAGCGCACCAGATTGTCCATCGCGAGGTAAACCAGCAGGGCGATGCCCGCTATCAGGTAGAAGAGACCGAGCGTGTTCCCCACCGGCGGCAGGATGCCGTAGATGCCGCGGACGCCTTCGGTGACGCTTTCCCAATTCACCAGCACCTGGTAGGTGATGACGGCGAATCCGAGCGATGCGATGGCGAGATAGTGGCCGCGCAGACGCACCGCAAAGGCGGCGAGCGCCAGCCCGAGGAAGCCGGCAGCGATGATCGCCGCCGGCGCGGCGAGCCAGAAGTTCCAGTGGTATGCCTTGATCAGGATGGTGCTGACGTAAGCGCCGATGGCATAGAACGCGGACTGGCCGAGATTCAGCTGGCCGGTGTAACCCATCACCAGGTTGAGCGACAGCGCGAGCAGCACGTTCATCGCGCAAAGCACCAGGATGCCGCGCCAGTACGGCGTCGTGATGAGCCACGGCGCGGCGGCGACGAGCACGACGGCGCCCGCAAGATAGAGCGCCCTCAGACGTTCTCCTCCTTGCGCTCGGCAACGAGGCCGGTCGGTCGCACGACGAGCATCGCGAGCAGCAGCACGAACACGACGAGGTCGATCAGCCCGGAGCCCAGATACTGGACGGTGAATGCCTCGATGATGCCGACGAGCAGCCCGGCGGTGATCGTGCCCTGCAGGTTGCCGAACCCGCCGATGATGACGATGGCGAACGCCTTGACGATGACCGAGGCGCCCGCAAACGGCGAGAGCACCAGCACCGGCCCGAGCAGCGCGCCCGCCATGCCGGCGAGCGCCGACGAGATGACGATGGTCAGTCCGATGAGCAGCCCGGGATTGATGCCCATCAGGCCGGCCGTCTCCCGGTCCTGCGCCACGGCGCGCAGAGCCTTGCCGAGGTAGGTGAAGCGCAGAAAAGCGTACAACGCGCCGATGGCGAGCGCGGACACCACGACCACCAGCACGCTCTGCGCGCTGAAGAAGATGCGGCCGATGCGGAACGTCTCACGCGCGAACGGCGTATCGAACTGATACGGCACCGGGCCGAAAAGCGCGAGCTGCGCATTCTCGAGGAGCACCGAGACGCCGATCGTCGCGATGAGCGGACGCAGCTCGTCGCCCCGGTCGCGCAGCGGCGCGAACACCGCGGCGTTGATCGCGAGGCCGAGCAGCGCGCCCATGCCGAAGGCGGCGATGATCGAGACCAGGTACGCCGCGGTGTCGGGCACGCCGAGCACCTTGGTCGCGAAGCGCGTGGCGGTGAAAAAGGCGGTGAAGGCACCGACCGTGACGAAGTCGGCGTGCGCGAAGTTGATCTGGTTCAGCACGCCATAAATCAGCGTGAGGCCGAGCGCCACCATCACGTACAGGCAGCCCAGATATACGCCGTTCAGCGACTGCTGAACGATGAGCATCGCCGTCACGGTGTCACCTTTGGAGGCACTTCGTCGTTCCGGCGCGAGCGGGAACCCAGGTTGTTATAAAGAAGCAGGACCCCCGCTTTCGCGGGGGCGACCGATAGCTCGGCTTACTGCCAGTTCAAGCTCTTCCAGGAAAGATCAGGCTGCGTCTGTACGAAGTGCACCACCGACAAATCGGAGGTCTGGCCCTTGGCGTCGAAGGTGATGAAGCCGGTCGTCACCTCGACGCGATTGAACTTGGTGAACGCATCGCGGATCGACTCCGAGTCCTTTGCCCCGCGGCGCACCGCCTCGGCGACGAGCAGGATCGCGTCGTAGGCGTGCGCATTGATGTGCGTCGGCACCTTGTCCTCGCCGTACTTGGCGCGGAACGCCTTGATGAAGTCCTGCACCATCTTGCGCTGCTCGGTGGGGTCGAACTGCACGATGCGCACGTAGCCCTCCGAGGCCTTGCCCGCTTTCTGGTCGAAGCCATACGGCAGCCAGATCGAGCCGATCTGCACCGCGTTGCCGCCGCCGCCCTTCACGATGCCCGCCTGCGCCAGCGCCTGCGCGAGGCGCACCTGCTGGCCCTCGAGCGCGAAGGTCGGCAGCACGTCCACCTTGCCGAGCGAGGCGATGCGCGTCGCAATCGCGGTGAAGTCGTTGACGTCGCGGCCGAAGTCGATATCGGCGAGCACCTTGCCGCCCATCTGCTCGAAGGGCTTCTTGAAGCCCTCGGCGTTGTCGTTGCCGGCATTGGTCTTCTCGTGCAGCGTGACGGCGGTTTTCGCGCCCAGCGCTTTTTCCGCGACTTTGGCGAGCGGCAGGCTTTGCTGCTCGGCGTTCGGGAAGATGCGGAAGGTGTACTTGTAGCCCGACTCGGTGAGCTTCATGGTGACCGAGCCGACGTTCAGCTGCACCACCTTGGCTTCGTTCAGGATCGGCGCGATCGCGAGCGACGCATCCGAGCATTCCTCGCCGATGACGATGTGCGGCTTGAATTGGTCGAGCAGGCGCTTGACGGCGTTCGTAGCCTGCAGCGGGCTGCAGGCCGAGTCCTCGTACTGCACCTGGAGCTTGTAGCCGTTGACGCCGCCCTTCAATTGCTCGAGGGCGAGCTCCATGCCTTCCTTGTCCATCACGCCGAAGTACGAGCCGGGGCCGGAGATCGGCATGGCGACGCCGATGCGGATAACGCGGTCCTGCGCCGTGGCGATCCCGGATGCGAACAGCAGCGCGCCTGCAAGCGCGAGACGAATTGCGGGCTTCATGGGGTCCTCCTCCTCAGGGGATGCGGCGAATTTACCGCAAAACGCGTAATGTTGATCTGACCCCATTTTCTGGAGCGGCAGGCATGGATCTTGGACTTCACGGCGCAATCGTTCTCATCACCGGCGGCAGCAAGGGCCTCGGCCTCGCCTGCGCGCAGGCATTCCTCGCCGAAGGCGCGCGGGTCGCCATTGCCTCGCGCTCGCACGAGAACCTGACGAAGGCGCGCGCCCAGCTCGGCAGCGTGGAGACCTTCGCTGCGGATCTCTGCCAGCCGCGCGCCGCCGCCGACATGGTGGACGCGGTTGAACGGCGCGTCGGCCCGGTCGATGTGCTGGTGAACTCGGCGGGCGCCGCCCGCCGCGTCGCCGCCGAAGAGCTGACGCCCGACGCCTGGCGCACAGCCATGGACGCCAAGTATTTCAGCTACATCAACGTCATCGATCCGCTGATCAAGCGCATGGCCGCGCGCGGGCGCGGGGCGATCGTCAACCTGATCGGCAGCGGCGGCAAGTTCGCGACGCCGACGCATCTTGGCGGCGGTGCAGCCAACGCGGCGCTGATGCTCGCCACCGCGGGCCTCGCCAATGCCTACGCCGAGAAGGGCGTGCGCGTGATCGGCATCAATCCCGGACCGACGAAAACCGAGCGCGTAGCGCAGAGCTTAGCGGCGGACGCGAAGCGCGAGGGCATCAACGAAGCGGAGGCGCTGAAGCGCATCGTGGCGCGCATGCCGATGAAGCGCATGCCGGAGCCGGCCGAGATCGCCGACCTCGTGGTGTTCGCCGCCTCGCAGCGCGCGCGTCTCCTTACCGGCGCGATCCTGAGCGCTGATGCGGCGACCAATCCGACGGTGGTTTGAAGCGCCGCGGGGCGCCTAGTCCGCTTTGACGTTCGCCTGCTTCACGACAGGCGCCCATTTCGCCATCTCTGCCTGCATGAAGGCGGCGAACGCTTGCGGCGGTCCGGGCATCGGCTGGGCGCCCTGCGCATGCAGGCGCTCGCCCACGTCGGGTGCCTCGAGAATCTGGCCGATCGCGCGGTTCAGCGTTTCAATCATCGGCCGCGGCGTGCCGGCCGGCGCGAGCAGCCCGTACCACAGCGACACATTTACCCCCGGTAAGCCAACCTCGGCGAACGTCGGCACATCGGGGAGCAGCCGATTGCGCTCGCTGCTTGCCGCCGCCAGTACGCGCAGCTTGCCGCTGCGCACATGCGCGATCAGCGACGGCGCGGCGTCGAACATGATCTGCACGCGGCCGCCGACAAGATCGGCCACCGCCGGGCCGCTGCCCTTGTACGGCACATGGACGAGCGGCGCGCCCGTGACGCTCTTGAAGAGCTCGGCCGCCATATGGGGCGCGCCGCCGTTGCCGGAAGAAGCGAAATTCACCGAATGGGTCTTGGCGTAGGCGATCAGCTGGTTCACATCGCGCACCGGCAGCTCGGCGTTCACCGCCATGATGAGCGGCAGGAGCGCGAGGCCCGACACCGGGGCGAAGTCCTTTACCGGGTCGTACGGCAGCTGGCTGAAGAGATGCGGTCCGATGCCATGCGTGGTGATCGAGTTCTGCAGCAGCGTGTAGCCATCGGGCGCCGCCTTGGCCACCGCATCCGCGGCGATGGTGCCGCTCGCGCCCGCCTTGTTTTCCACCACCACCGGCTGGGCGAGCGCCTCGGAAAGCTTGCTGCCGACGAGCCGCGCGATGAAGTCCGCCGCACCGCCGGGCGGCACGGTGACCACCAGGCGCAGCGGCCGGTTCGGATAATCGCCTTGCGCGAGCGCCGTGGTCGCGACGAGCAAGAGCGCGGCGAAGAGCGCGCGCATGTCGGGCGACTATATCGGAAAACAAATGCGCTACGATTCGCGACTCGCATGAGCTACCTCGTCGGTATCGATATCGGCGGCACCTTCACCGATTGCGCGATCGTCGATCGCGCCGGCAAGCTCCTCACCACCAAGGTGCCCTCGACGCCGCCGGATTTCGCGCGCGGCATGATGGACGCGCTCGGTGCGGGCGCCGACGCGCTCGGCCTGTCGCTCGACAGGTTCTGCCGCGACATCTCGTTCCTTTCGCACGGCACGACCGTCGGCACCAATACCATCATCCAGAAGCGCGGCGCCAAGGTCGGCCTCATCACCACCAAGGGCCACGAGGACGCGATCCACATCATGCGCGGCTCGCGTGGCTATGGCGGGCGCGATATCCGCAAGGTGGTGCATTTCCCGGAAACCTCAAAGCCGACGCCGATCGTCCCCAAACGCTTGATCCGCGGTGTCTCGGAGCGGGTCGACTGCTTCGGCGAGATCGTGGTGGCGCTGAACGAACGCGAGGCCGAGGCGGCGATCCGCGATCTCATCGCGCAGGGCGTCGAAGCGATCGCCATCTGCTTCCTCTGGTCGTTCCGCAATCCCGCGCACGAGAACCGCGTAAAAGCCATGGTGCAGGCGAGCGCGCCGGAGCTCTTCGTCACCACATCCTTCGATATCGCGCCGAAGTGGGGCGAGTACGAGCGGGTCACCGCCACTGCGCTCAACGCTTATCTCGGGCCGGTAATGGGCGGCTACCTCGGCCGCCTGGACAGCAGCCTGCGCGAGCTCGGCTACGAGCACGGGCTGCAGATCACGCAGTGCGGCGGCGGCACGGTGCCCGTGGCGCGCGCCGGCGAGGCGCCGCTGCTGACGCTCGACTCGGGCCCGGTGTCTGGAGTCACCGCGTCGATGTTCCTGGGCAGCGCGATGGGCGCGAGGAACGTCATTACCACCGACATGGGCGGTACGTCGTTCGATGTCTCGATCATCTACGAGGGCAAGCCCGCCTACTCGTTCATCAGCAACACCGACCAGTACGAGTATTTCCTGCCGAAGGTCGATCTGCAGGCGATCGGCGCCGGCGGTGGCAGCCTGGTTCGGGTGCAGGCCGAAAAGCGCACCATGACCGTCGGACCGGACAGCGCGGGCGCCTTTCCGGGCCCGGTGTGCTATGCGCGCGGCGGCACGGTGCCGACGGTGACCGACGCGCAGCTCGTGCTCGGCTACCTCGATCCCGACAATTTCGCGGGCGGCCGCATGACGCTCGACAAGAAAGCGGCCACCGAGGCGATCGCAGCGCTCGGCGCCCAGATCGGCATGAATGCGATCGAGTGCGCGGCCGGCGTGTGCCGCATCGTCGAGCTGCAGATGGCGGACATCATCCGCAAGGTGACGGTGGAAAAAGGCTTCGACCCGCGCGACTTCGTGCTCTTCGCCTTTGGCGGCGCCGGGCCGGCACATGCGGGCGTGTTCGCGCGCGAGCTCGGCGTGCGCAAGGTGATCATCCCGCAGCGCAGGGCCGCGTCGACCTGGTGCGCGTTCGGCGCCGCGGCGGCCGACGTGCTGCACATCTTCGAGCACACGGAGATCATGACGACGCCGGTAGTGGCGAAGCGCATCAACGATGCGCTCGGGACGCTGGAGAAGAAGGCAAAGGCGCTGATGGCGCAGGAAGGCATCGGCGCCGAACGCCAGCGCTACGAGTTCTCGCTCGACCTGCGCCACAAGGGGCAGATCAACGAGGTGGAGATCACCCTGCCGTGGGCGCGCCTGCCCAACGACTACGAGGCGGCACTGCGCACGCTGTTTGTGAAGCGCTACGAGCAGCTCTACGGCCGCGGCTCGGCGCTCGCCGGCGCGCAGCTCGAGGTCGTCGTCTGCCGCCTGCGTGCCAAGGCGCTCACGCCGCAGCCGAAGCTGCTGAAGGCCCGCAAGAGCTCGGCGCGCATCCCGCGAGCGGCGGTGCGCAAGCAGCGGCAGATTTACTGGCCGGATCTCGCCAAACGCCGTAATACCCCGGTCTATGACGGCGAGCTCCTCGTCGCGGGCAACAAGATCGCCGGTCCGGCGATCGTCGAGACCGCCGACACCACCGTGGTCGTGCAGCCGCGCACGCGGCTGCGCGTCGATGAACTGGGAAACTTTGAACTCACTTTCGCATGACTGACACCTGCACCGTCGAAACCGGATTGCTGAAGAAGAAGGCCTGCGGCGAGCCCGCCGTCGGCAAATGCGCCAACTGCGAGCAGCCGCTTTGCGCGAAGCATCGCGTGCCGCGCATGTCGGGCGGCAAGAAAACGCTGCTTTGCCCCGAGTGCGCGCGCGCCTGGAAGGAAAGCGAGAAGGCGCTCGGCGATCTGCCATCGACACCGGCGAGCTCGCTGCCGCCGCAGGCCGATAAGCCGGCGCCCGCGCCGAAGCCGACGCCGAAGCCGGCGGCGACGCCGGCCGCGCCGCGCGCCGCGCCCGCGGGTCCGAAACCCGCGCCCGTGGCGCAGAAGAAACCCGAGCCGCCGCCGGCGGAAAACAGCGGCCCGCTCGAATTCACGCCGGGCGAATTCACGCTGGAACCGAAGAAGCCGGAAGACAAGAAATAAATGGTGACCGGCACCCTTTTCCGCCCATGAACGCACCGCTCAAAAAACTCTCCGAGCTCGCCGGCGTCGTCTTCGACGGCAAGCGCACGGGCTACGTGCCGCCGAAGAAGCTGCGCATCTCCGAGAAGCTGCGGCTGCACCGGCAGGTGAAGAAGAACATCGATCCGGTGACTTTCGAGGTCGTGCGCCATGCGCTCTGGAACGTGAACGAGGAGCACGGCGCGACGATCCAGCGCCTCTCGGGCTCGCCGGTGGCGATGTACGCGCTCGACTTGAACCCGTCGATCCTCACCGAGGATGCGGAGTTCGTCTATTTCGGGCCCTACATGCAGTACATGTCCGGCGTCACCGACACGCAGGTGAAGTGGACGCTCGAGAACCGCGCCGATAACCCGGGCATCCAGGACGGCGACATGTTCCTCGCCAACGACCCCTGGGTCGGCGCGGCGCACCAGATGGATGTGATGCTGCTCTGCCCGGTGTTCTGGAAGGGCGAGCTCTTCTGCTGGGTGACGAACTGCCTGCACCAGTACGACATCGGCGGCATCACGCCCGGCAGCTTCTGCCCGTCGGCGCGCGACGCGTTCGACGAGGGCATCCTGATTCCGCCGGTGAAGATCGTCGAGAAGAACGAGATCCGCCGCGACATCGAAGAGATCTATCTGCGCTCATCGAGGAAGCCGAGCGCGGTGGCACTGGATTTTCGCGCCCAGCTTGCCGGCAACATGACGGCGAAGGACCGCGTGCTCGCGCTGATCGGCCGCTACGGCGCCGACACGGTGAAGGGCGTGATGAAGAAGATCATCGACGACGGCGAGCGCGCGTTCCTGAAAAAACTGGAGCTGCTGCCCGACGGCATCTGGCGCGAGCGCACCTATGTCGAGTGCTGCCGTCCCGGCGATCGCCAGGTGCATCGAGTGATGCTGACCCTGAAGAAGCAGGGCAACCGGCTCGTGTTCGAGAACGAAGGCACCGATCCGCAGGCGGGCGGCATCAACGCCACCTACTCCGGCTGGCGCGGCGCGATCATGGTGGCGCTGAACGAGCTCATGTGCTGGGAGCAGTACTACGCAGTGGGCGGCGCGCTGCGCCACGTTGAATTCAATCCGACGCCCGGGACGCTGAACTGCGCCGACTTCCCCGCGTCGGTCTCCACGGCACCGGTGCAATGCATGGAGATCTCGCTCTACCCGGCGTACAACGTCTTGTCGAAAATGATTTACCCCTCGCCAGAGCTGCGGCGCGACGTGATGTGCATCGGCGGCACCAGCCAATGGCCGGCGACCATCTTCCGCGGCATCGATCAGTGGGGCGAGCGTTACGGCTATCTGCTGGTCGATCCGATCGGCGGCGCGATCGGCGCCTTCTCGCATGCCGACGGCATCTCCACCGGCGGCCAGGCGAGGACGCCGATCTGCAAGCTGCCGAACGTCGAGCACACCGAGCAAAGCTTTCCGGTGCTGTTTTTATATCGGAAGGAAATCGCCGATTCCGGCGGTGCCGGCAAGTTCCGCGGCGGCCTCTCGGCCGAGTCGTGCTTCATCCCGCACGGCACCGACCAGATCACGCACGACACGCTTTCCTCCGGCAACGCGGTGCCGACCTCCACCGGCATGATGGGCGGCTATCCGGGCGCGGTGAACCGCTACCGCTTTACGCGCGAGAGCGATGTGCTCGAGCGCATGAAGCGCTCCGACCTGCCGCGAGACATCGCCGAGCTGAAGGGACGCGAAGAGACGCTGCAGCTTCGCCAGCAGGACTTCGTGCAGAACCCGGCGGACGTCTACGCCGTGCTCTGGTCCGCGGCGGGCGGCTACGGCGATCCGCTCGAGCGCGATCCGGCAAAGGTGGAAGCCGACGTCGCGAACGGCGATGTGAGCGAGAAGGCGGCGCTCGAGATCTACGGCGTGGTGCCCGGCGAAGAAGGCGCGACCAAGCGCCGGCGCCACGAGCTGCGCGCGCGGCGCGTGCAGGGGCAGACCGATAAGAAAAACATCCGCAAGCTCGACGGCAAGCCGCTCCTTCTCGCGGGCGAAGGCCTTGCCGTCTACGACAGCAAGCACTACGGCTGCGCCAAATGCGCGCAGGACCTCGGCCCGATCAGCCACAACTACAAGTCCTACTGCGTAAGGAACGACCTGCCGATCCAGGCCGCCAACCCGATCGTCGGCGATCCGGCGCGC